>NZ_JBFBCB010000058.1:0-41568 GCF_040682975.1 Streptomyces sp. NPDC051051 | reverse complement strand
CCGATACTGGTTGTATCGGGGCGATCCCGACAACGCGGCGAGCGTGCGTGCCAGGCGTCGCCGGGCAGACGGGACTTTCGAAACACGCCCTAGGCCCCTTCGACGACCGTCAGCCACAGCTTCACGTACCGCTCCGCGTCCACCTCCAAGCCCACGTCCACCAGGGCCTGTTCGCGGGGGCCGTGGTGGATCTCGGACTCGCCGGGGCGGGGGCGGCGGTCGACGACGGTCTGGCCCCGGGTGGGGCCCGGGGCCAGGCTCACCTCGACCGGGAGCGGTTCGGTGGTCAGGCCGCCGGGGTCGACGACCGCGCAGACCGCGCCCGCGTCGCCGAGGCCGCCCGTGGGGGTGGGGTCGCCCGAGGTCGCCGGGTCGCGGTGGGCGAGGAGTTCGCCCGCCAGGCGCAGGCGGGGCTCCGCACTCGCCCGCAGCCGCTGGACGTCGGCGGCCGGAACCAGGACCCTCTTGAAGACGTCCAGGCCGTACATCGTGATCGGGACCCCGGCCGTGAGCAGGATCGCGGCCGCCTCCGGGTCGTGCCACACGTTGAACTCCGCGACCGCCGTCGCGTTGCCGGCCGCGACCGCGCCGCCCATGAACACGATCCGCTCGATGTTGCCCACCACCTCGGGGTGCGTGCGCAGCAGCAGGGCGATGTTCGTCAGGGGCGCGGTGGGGACGAGGGTCACCGGCTTCGGCGAGGCGAGGATCTCGCGGCGCAGCAGCGTCACCGCGTCCACGTCGACCGGGCGGCGGGTGGGCGCGGGCAGCCCGAGGTCGCCCATCCCGTCCGTCCCGTGCACGTGCCGTGCCGTGCGCACCGGCTCGATCAGCGGGCGCTCGGCCCCCCGCGCCACCGGGATGTCCCCGGCTCCGGCCTGCTCCAGCACGGTCAGGGTGTTGCGGACGACGCCGTCCACGTCGGTGTTCCCGGCCACGCAGGTGATCGCCCGCACGTCCAGTCCCGGATGCCGTACGGCGAACAGCAGGGCCAAGGCGTCGTCGACCCCGGTGTCACAGTCGATGATCACCGGAATGGGCTGACCGGTCACGACGGTGCTCCTCTGCGTGCGGGGTGCGGGGCGGTTACGCCCGTCGATCCTACGCAGCGGGCCACAGTTCGGCCGCGCGGTCCGCGACGCGGGCGGCGACCCGGTCCAGCAGCTCCGCCACCGGCACCGCCCCCGGACGCCTGCCGTCCCGCAGCCGTACGGCCGCAAGCCCGCCGCCGGCCTCCCGCTCCCCGATCACCGCCTGGTACGGCACCAGCCGCGCGGCCCGGATCCGGGCGCCGAGGGTTCCCTCCCCGGGGCCGGACACCTCGGCCCGCAGTCCCCGGGCCACCGCCCGCCGCACGACCTCGTGCGCCCGCTCCTCCTGCGCCTCCGCCACCGGCAGGACCACCAGCTGCCCGGCAGGACCACCAGCTGCACAGGGGCGAGCCAGACCGGGAAGGCGCCGCCGTGCACCTCGACGAGGTGGGCGACGGCCCGTTCCACACTGCCGATGACGCTGCGGTGGACCATCACCGGACGGTGTTTCGCGCCGTCGGGGCCGATGTAGTGCAGGTCGAAGCGTTCGGGCTGGTGGAAGTCGATCTGGACGGTGGACAGGGTGGCCTCGCGGCCCGCCGGGTCGGTGATCTGCACGTCGATCTTCGGGCCGTAGAAGGCGGCCTCGCCCTCGGCCGCCTCGTAGGCGGTGCCGGAGCCGTCCAGGACCTCCCGCAGCAGGGCGGTCGCCCGGCGCCACAGCTCCGGGTCGGCGACGTACTTGCCGCCCTCGCCGGGGAGCGAGAGACGGTACCGGGAGGCGCGGATGCCGAGGTCGGCGTAGGCGCGGGCGATCAGGGCGAGGGCCGCGCGGGCCTCCTCCACGGCCTGCTCCAGGGTGCAGAAGACGTGCGCGTCGTTGAGCTGGATCGCCCGCACGCGGGTCAGCCCGCCGAGGACCCCGGACAGCTCCGCGCGGTACATGCCGCCCAGTTCGGCCATGCGCAGCGGCAGCTCGCGGTGACTGCGGGAGCGGGAGCGGTAGATCAGCGCGTGGTGCGGGCAGAGGCTGGGCCGCAGGACGACCTGCTCCGCGCCCAGGTCCATGGGCGGGAACATGTCGTCGCGGTAGTGGTCCCAGTGACCCGAGATCTCGTACAGCTCGCGCTTGCCGAGCACCGGCGAGTACACGTGCCGGTAGCCGGCGGCGCGCTCGGCCTCACGGACGTACTCCTCCAGGGTGTGGCGCACGATCGCGCCGTCCGGGAGCCAGTAGGGCAGGCCCGCGCCCATCAGCGGGTCGGTGCCGAACAGGTCCAGCTCGCGGCCGAGTCTGCGGTGGTCGCGCATGGTCGTCGCTCCTTGGTGAGGAGGCGAGCACCCGCACGACGAAGCCCCGGGGCACTCGCCCCGGGGCTTCGGACGTTCCGTCCAGTGGTCAGCGCGCCGGGACACTCTCCGGCGTCGTCGTGCGGGACGGGTGGGCGGCGCGCTTCATGCGGCGACCGTAGCAACGGCCCGTACCGGCGGGCGAGCGAATAACCCGCCCGGCGGACGGGCGGGACCGGGCGGGCGCCGACGGGCGGGCGAGCCGGTGGTTAACCCGGACGGACCGCCGCGCTGGTCGGCCGGCGGTGGCGGTGGTGCCGTGGGAGGGAGCACCCCCGCGGTGCCGGGACGGACGCCCTCGGGATCCCGTGCGCCCGCCTCGCGGAACCCGATCCGGTGCGCACCGGCCACTCCAGGAGGCACCCCCGATGACCCGCCGTAGCCTCCTCGCCTCCGTCCTCGCCGTCACCGCCCTGGTCACCGTCACCTCCTGCGCCACCCTCGGACTGGAGCACCCGCCGACCGCCCGGCCCGCCCTGCCCACCGTCGAGAAGTCCGCCCCGGCCCGGCCCAGCGCGCCGGTCGCCTCCCCCGTCCTCACCGACGCGCAGGCGCACGCCGCGCTCATCACGGGCACCGACCTCGGCGAACCCTGGACCCCGACGCGCGGCGCCGCCACCTGGCGGGACGGCATGCTCAAGGCCACCACCCCCACCGCCGACTGCCGGAAACTCCTCGACGGCCTCTACAGCGACGAACTGCTCGGCGCCCCGCCCCGCGCGGTCGTCGCCCTCGACGACGCCGACACCGGCGCCCAGCTCCGCTACCAGGTCAGCGACCGGCGGCCCGCCGACGTGGACCGCACCCTCGCCTGGCTGAAGACCCTGCCGCAGAAGTGCGCCCGCTTCACCGCCAAGGCACCGGACGGCACGGTCCTCGACGCCACCGTCACCGAGCAGCCGCTGCCCGAGGTGGGCGACGTCCGCCAGGGGCTGCGCGTCACCCTCACCGACTGGGACACCGACGGCGACCCCGTCGCGCTCGCCCTCGACGTCGCCGCCGTCCGCGCCGGCCGGGACGCCTTCGCCCTCACCAACGGCGGCCTCACCGACGTCCCCAACGAAGCGACCCAGGCCGCCGTCCAGCTGGGCGTGCAACGCCTCACGCAGGTGCGGAAGCAGGGGCGGGTCCAGGTGTGAGGGGCGGGGCCGGGACCGACGGGTCCCGCCTCAGTCCGGGTCGAAGCGGGTCGTGCCGGCCACGACCTCCTGGGCCACGTCCATGACCATGCGGCCCTCGGCGAAGGCGTGGGCCCGCAGGAGGGCGAGGGCCTCGTCGGGATGGACCCCCCGCTGGGCCATGACCATGCCGACCGCCTGGTGCACGCCCTCGTGGCCGGTGGCCAGCGGGCTCAGCCAGACGCCGTCGCCGTACCGGCCGGCGTCCTCGTCGTGGGGCAGGGCCGTGAGGGCCACCGTCAGCACGTCCGCCACCAGCCGCGCCGTACGGACCTCGTCGGCGGCCAGCTCGCCGGGAACGTCCCGGTAGAGGTCCAGGGTGCCCACGCACACCGCCGGGTCGCCCAGGGGCAGCGCGTACACCGCCCGGACCCCGGCGGCCGCCGCCTGCTGCGCGAAGACCGGCCAGCGCGAGGCGTCCCGGCCCGCCGTGAGGTCGGAGGCGAACACCGGCGCGCCGGTCTCCGCCGCCCACAGACAGGGGCCGTCGCCCAGCGTGGCCTGCACCTCCATCAGGTGCGCGGCCCGCTCGCTGCTCGCGCTCACGGGTACGGGCATCCCCTCGCCGCGCAGTGACACGCTCGCACCGATCACCGGCAGCAGCCGTACCGCCGCGGCGCACAGCCGCTCCGGCACGTCCCGGGGTGCGGCGCCACCCACCTCCTGGGCGATCACCTGCGCCGCCCGTTCCCGGTTCCGGTCGGGCACGGTGATCACCTCCGCCCGCGCGTACGGCTCAGGACTCCCCGTAGCCCGCCGGGTACCGCCCTCACCGGCGCCGGAAACCGGCCCGGCTCAGGCCTTCTCGTACGGGTCCGCGGGCTGCCGCACCCGCGTGACCGTCACCGCGTCGAGGACCGGCGGCCAGGCCGCCTCCGAGCCGAGGGCGCCCTCCGGGTGCCAGACGCCGGTGACGGCGACCCACGTGTCGGCGGGCGGCGCGTCCGCGCCACGGACCTCGGCCTTGCCGGTGGTGGCGTCGGCCGCGCAGCAGGCGACGGCGAGCCGGGTGACGTACCAGGTGCCGCCGTCGCCGCGGGTGACGAAACCGGTCAGCCGGACCGTGCGGCCCGTCAGCGACCGGCCGCTGTCGTAGATCGCGCGGGAGCCGAACTCCCCCACGGTCAGCGTCACCGGGTCCCCGGCGGGCAGCGCCGGGAAGGTCCCCACGCCCTGCGCGGCCCGCCGGGCGGCCTCCCGGCCGGCGCTGTAGGAGCCGAGCGCGGGGGGCGGGAAGAGGAGGAGGGCCAGGGCGGGAAGGGTGAGGAGCCAGGCGACGCGCGGGCCGTGGCCGTGACGGTGCGCCTCCTCGTCGGGCCGGCCGCCGCTCGCCGCCGCCTCCTCGTCGGGCCGGCCGCCGCTCGCCGCCGCCGACACCAGGCCCAGCAGGACCAGCGCCGCCCCGGAGACGATCAGGTACGGCCGCAGCCCCGCCTGCACGTACCGCAGGTACAGCTCGCCGAAGACGGTGATGCGCAGGACCGCCCCGCCGGTGAGCAGGAGCAGGACCGCCGGGCCGTACCGCCTCACAGCAGCCACCACCCGGTGAGCACGCCCGCCCCGACGGCCACCACCCACGTCACGGACGCGAAGCGGACGGCGAAGGCGCGGCCGAAGGTGCCCGCCTGCAACGCGAACAGCTTCAGGTCCACCATCGGTCCGACGACCATGAAGACCAGCCGTGCGGTCGCGGGGAAGGCGCTCAGCGAGGCGGCGACGAAGGCGTCCGCCTCGCTGCACACGCACAGGACGACCGCGAGCAGCGCCAGCAGCAGCACCGACAGCCAGGGCGAACCGGTGAACGGGTCGAGCAGCGCGCGCGGGACGGCGATGTTGAAGCTCGCCGCGGCCGCCGCGCCCAGCACCAGGAAGCCCCCGGCGTGCAGGAAGTCGTGCTGGAGGCCGGCGAGGAAGGCGCGGGCGCCGGTCGCGGGGTGCGGTCCGCCGGCCCGGCGGGGCGGGGTGAGCCACTTCTCCTTCCCGAAGCGCGCCCACAGCCGGCCCATGACGACGGCGGTGCCGAGGGAGGCGAGCAGCCGGGCGAGGACCATCTCGGGCCGGCCGGGGAAGGCGAGGGAGGTGGCGACCAGCACGACGGGGTTGACGGCGGGCGCCGACAGCAGGAAGGCGAGGGCGGCGGCCGGAGCGACCCCGCGCCGCATCAGGCTCCCCGCCACCGGCACCGACGCGCACTCGCAGCCGGGCAGTACGGCCCCGGCCAGACCCGCCACGGGCACGGCCAGGGCCGGGCTGCGGGGCAGCAGGCGCCGCAGCACCCGTTCCGGCACGAACGCGCCGATCGCCGCCGAGACGACCGTACCGAGCAGCAGGAACGGCACGGCCTGCACGACGACGGCCGTGAAGACCGTCCACCAGGCGGCCACGGGCGGGGTGACGAGGTCCAGGGCGAGCGTGGGGCCGAGCACGGACGCGACGGTGGCGACGGCGAGCAGCGCGGTGCCGCCGAGCACCGCGTGCACGAGCGCCCGTACGGCGGTGCGCAGGCCGTCGGCCACCGTCCGCTGTTCCCGCACCGCCGCCCGTCCCGCCGCCGTCCGCCGTACTCCGTCGCGGGCACGCTAGCGGCGCCGCCTGTGCGGGACCCCGGCTTCGGCGGGGAGCGGCCTGTGAGGGCCGGGGACCGGTGGAGGGCCCGCCGCGGGGCCCGCTACAGCGGCGGCTGGGCCGGTGCCGGCCCCAGGGTCGTCGTGCCGGGGGCCGTACGGTGGCCGAGGCCCGTGCGGTAGGCGTCCAGGGCGGCCTCCACCCGGCCGGTACGGCGCAGCAGGTCGCCGAGGAGACGGCACAGGTCGGCGAGGTCACCGGCGGCGCCCGCGCGTTCCAGCAGGCTCAGGGCGCGGACGTAGTGCTCCTCGGCGGCGTCGGTGTCGCGGGCGTCCTCGGCGATGATGCCGAGCAGGCGGTGCGCACCGGCCGCGTGCACGGCGCCGCGCTCCGAGGACAGGTCGCCGAGCACCCCGTGCAGCAGGGCGGCGGCCTCCTCGGACTTCCCGCGACGGTGCAGGACGTCGGCCAGTTCGACGGCGACCTGGCTGATGTAGAGGGTGGCGCGCTGGGCCGAGAGCATTGCCTGTGCCTGCTTCAACTCGTCCTCGGCCCGCTCCAGTTGGTTGTTCTGGGCGGAGACGTAGCCGCGCATCCAGTGGCAGTTGGCGAGTTCGGTGCGCAGCTGGAGCTGACGGTACAGCTCGGCGGCCTTGGCAAGGGAGGCGTCGGCCTCGGCGAGACGGCCCTCGGCGAGGAGGGTGCGGGCCACCGAGCGGTGCATCCGGGCGACGAGGGCGGGATCGCCGGCCTGCGGCGCGAGCGCCAGGGCGAACTCGGCGGCCTGGGCGGCGCGGGCCTGGGCGCCCATGTCCATGTAGGGGCCGATGACGGAGGCGTAGAGCAGCAGCAGCGCGTCGGGGTCGTGCAGGCCGCCGCGGTTCAGCTCGTCGAGGGTGGACTCCAGCAGGTAGACGGCGTAACGGAGTTCACCCGCCAGGTAGTGGGCGACGGCCCGGCCGCGCAGGGCGGGGACGCGGGCCGGGAGCGGCGCGTGCCCCAGGCACCGCTCCGCCCGCTCGAAGTGCCCGCGGGCCGCCTCCAGCTCGCCGGTGTCGATCCCGCACTCCCCGAGCCCCAGCAGGGCGGTGGCCTGCTCCTCGACGAGGCCGTGCTGCTCGGCCTCGTCGAGCAGTTCCGTGAACTGCCGTGCCGCCTGCTCCGCCTCCCCGGTGGCCAGGGCGCGCTGGGCCTCGGTGAGCCGCAGCCGCAGACCGGTGACGAGCCGGGCGGAGCGGCCGGTGGCCAGCTCCTCGAAGTCGACGCCGAGCCGCTCCGCGATGTGCCTGAGCGCCTCGTCGGAAGGCCGCACCCGGCCGGCCTCCAGCGTCGAGACATAGGCGGGGGTGTAGGTCGGCTCGGCCAACTGGCGCTGAGTGAGCCCCCGTTCGACCCGAAGCCGCTGCACCCGGCGTCCGATGACCTCCGGTTCGTCCCGCTCACCTACGGCCCGAATCACCCTCAACTACCCCTGACCCTCTTGCCGTTCGGCTTGCGCAGCCCCTAGGTTAAACGGCGTGTTAAGCATGCTTAATACACGGTTGACGTGACGGCCGCTGCCGTTCCCGCTTTTTGTCCACCGTCCTGTCCACCGTCGCTTTTCGCCCTCAGCCGCCGACGACGTTGCGAGGTTGCCGTGCAGGAACGCACATCCGCACCCTACGGGCGCCCCTCATGGCGATACGCCAGAGCCGTCGCGGCGGCCCTCACAGCCGTGGCGGCCCTCGTCACCGCCGCCAACGCGGTCCCGGCCCGCACCGCGGACACCCCCCAGCTGTCGACCGGCGTGGAGCGCGCCGGCAAGTAGGCGGCGTGGCCCCGGACGGACCCGGCGCCCGGAGGGGTGCCGGGCCGGCCGCCCGGAGGCGGGGCCGGCCCGATGCCCGAAGGCGGCGCGGAGAGTCCCGGGACCGGTCCGGTGGGCCACGCCGGAGAGCCGCGCCTCCCTCCGCCGCTACCCCTGCGTCTGGAGCTGGCGGAGCTGCTCGCGGACGTGGTCCAGGGCGCCCTGCCGGCGGCCCGGTACCCGGCCGCGCAGCTCCGCGAGTGCCGGGCCGAGGTCGCGGGCCCGGTTCCGGTCCGTGATGCGCCCCCACTGGTGGTGGGCCCGGTCCACGGCCGCCTCCACCGGCGCCGCGTCGGCGGGCTGCCCCGCGGCCAGCCGCGCCGCCGCGACCCCCATCCAGGTACGGCAACTGCGCTCGGCGTCCCCCGCGAACATCGCCAGATCGGCCCGCACCTCGGACCAGTGCAGCGCCTCCTCCGACCCGGCCCCGTGTGCGACGAGCGCGGTGTGCTCCAGGCGGGCGGCGAGAGCGTCGGCGGCGGAGTGGTCCCCGGCCTGGACGGCCGCCGTGATGGCGGCGTGGGGGTCGTCCGCCGGCCCGTCCGGCGTGTGAGGACGAGGCGCGTCCGGGGCCGGCGGCGGGGACCCGGGGGCGCCGCCCCCGGGGACGGCGGGAAGGGAAGGGGCGGCGGGGGCGAACCCACCGGGCACACCCACCCCCGTACCCGGCACGGGGCCCGCACCCGGCACGGGGCCCGCACCCCACAGCACCAGATCCCCCACCTCCCCCTCTCCGGCGATCCGCGCCAACGCCGTCTGGTGCAGTTGCTCCGGCCCCGGCCGCCCCCCGCTCCGCAGCACGGTGGCGATCGCCTTCATGTACGTGGGCGCGGCCACCTTCCGCCGCCCAGCCGGAGGCGCGACCCTCCCGTACGCGGCGACCCCCGCCCCGCACTCCAGTCCCCGTCCCCGCAGCCATCCCCAGGTCTCGGCGTCCGCGTGCAGGTCGAGCAGCAGCGTCGTCGTCCCGGGCGCGCGCAACCGCAGTTCCTCACGGAACCAGTGCCAGGGGAAGCCGGTGTAGCGCACGGTCGACGGCGTCGTACGGGCCAGCGCCAGATGCGGCAGCCGCTGCTTGCGGTCGAGCTGGAGCTGCCCGGCGACGAACACGGTCAGCGGTCCGGGCGCCGCCGCGGCGGCCCGCAGCCGGGTCAGCACGGCCTGCGGCTCCAGCGGATCGGCGAGTTCGACGACGTTCGCCGTGTCGGTGCCGGCCAGGACGGCGGGCGGCACGGCCGCCAGCACGGGAAGCACGGACGCCGCGTCCACCAGGCACCCCTTGCCCACGGGTGAGGCCGCGAGCAGCAGCACGGTTCCGGGCATGGTCCCTCCCCCTGTCGATCACGTACGTCAGCACCGTAACCGCTGCTGCTGCAAACGGGGGCCTCAGGTCTGCAAACGTCCCCCTACGGGGCCTTCGTCTGCGTCCGTGCCCCGCTCGTCCCGCCCCTCCGGCCCGCCCTCCGTGCCCCGCGCACCCCGCGCACCCCGCGTGTCCCGTGCGTCCCGCTCGCCCGGCCCGCCCTCCGTGCTCCCCGCGCCCCGCGGCCGTACCGCGAAGATCGTCGTGTCGTCGATGAGACGGCCGCCGCAGTGCCGCAGCGTGCGGTCGCGGACGTAGGCGACCAGGCGGCCGGGGGCGGCGGTGCGCGGATCGCGGGCGAGGCCGTCGGCGACGTCGTCGGCGAGCGGGTAGAAGGCGTCGGCGCGGTCCCGCGCCTCGGTGACGCCGTCGGTGACGAGCAGCAGCGTCTCCTCCGGGCCGACGGCGGCGCGCAGCACCGGCGGAGGGCCGCCGCAGGCGAGTTCGGCGAGGCCGAGGGGGAGTCCGCCGCCGTGCGGCAGCGGCCGTACCCCGCCGCGGCCGACGGCGAGCGGCGCCTCGTGACCGAACACGACGACGTCGACCACCCCGTGCTCCCCCTCGGGGAAGGCCAGCAGGACGGCCGTGGCGAACCGGTCCCCGTCGGCGCGGCCGAGGGCGACGGTGTGGGCGCGGTGGCGCCGCATCCGGGTCTCCAGCCGGTCGGCGACCGTCGCCAGGTCCGCCTCGTGGTAGGCGGCCTCCCGGAAGGTGCCGAGGAGGGCCGCCGCCGCCTCCACCGCGCCCAGCCCCTTGCCCTGGACGTCGCCGAGGAGGACGCGGGTGCCGTGCGGTCCGGGCTGGATGTCGTAGAAGTCGCCGCCCACGCGCGCGTCGGCGTCGGCGGCGAGGTAGACCGCGGCGTGGTCGAGGCCGCCCCAGCCGGGCGGCAGCGGCCGCAGCACCGTACGGCGGGTGGTGTCGGCGATGTGCCGCATGTGCAGCATCCGCCGCTCGCCGCGCACCCGGAGCGCGGCGGCCAGGACGGAGAGGGCCCCGCCGACCAGGACGAGGACGAAGTCGCCCGCGCCCTCGCGGTACTCGGCGGGCCAGGCGGAGTCCGCGCCCACGTAGGTGACGAGCGCCAGGACGGCGAAGAGGGCCGTCGTCCGCACCCCGCACAGGACGGCGGCCAGCGCGGCGACGAACACGCACCAGGAGACGACGCGGAACTCACCGCTGGTGGTCAGGTCGACGACGGCGATGACGACCAGCGTCAGCAGCGGCACCAGCCAGGTGACGCTGTGGCCGCGGAACTGCAGCAGCTTCTGCCGCTCCAGCGCGTCCCGGCGCCCGGCGCGCGGGTGGCGGGCGAGCAGTCCCTGGCCCCCTCGGTCGCTCACCGCCTCAGCGAAACACGCCCGCGCGGGCGCCGCACCCCGGCCCGCACCGCACGGGAGGCGCCTCCCACCGACTTGCCGCCGCCCCCGCCGAGGTGTGCCCTGGAAGCGGGGGACCAGCAGAGAGGAGTGCTCCCATGGCTCATGCGGCACCCACACCGGGCATGCGCACGCCGGCCCTGACCGGGCCCCGGGCGGGCGGCCCGCCCGACGTCTTCGGCGAACGGACCCACGCGGTCATGAAGTGGGCGGTGCCCGTCGCGCTCGGGCTGGTCTACGGCTACTGGGCCGCGGCGAACCGGCGCAGCGGCGGGCCGATCACCGGCTGGAACGTCCTGTTCGGCCTCGTGGCCGCGCTCGTGTTCATCGCGCTGTACGTCGCCGTCCGCGCCGTGGCCCCGGGGCTGCGCCGCGAAGTGCACGCCCTGCTGTGGGCGGCGTTCGCCGGCTGCGCGACCGGATTCCTCGTCAACCAGAGCGGATCGAGCACGCTGTACTCCGCGGGCGTCTCGCTCGCGGTCGCGGCGGGCTTCTTCGCGGTGATGTTCTACCGCTACTACACGCACGAGGACGCGGAGGGGCACCGCATCGGATAGCCACCCGTCCCCTGCCGCACGTGGGCCCCGGCGGTTCTCGCCGGGGCCCACGTCTTCCCTCATCCCTCCACTCACCGGACGAGCGGGACCCACACCCACTCCTCCGGCGAGGCTCCGGTGGCGCCTCCGGCGGCGCTTCCCCCGTCGCTTCCGGTGGCGCTCCCCTTGACGCTCCCTGTGGCGCTGAAGCTCCACGAGCCCGAGAAGCTGAAGCTGAAGCCGACGGAGCCGGATCCGGTGACGCTCCACGGCTCGTCGTCCCAGGCGTCGTTCCAGTTGGCCCAGTCGTCGTCCTTCCAGCGCGGGCAGGGGTCGGCGCAGTCGGGCACCCGCTCGCCGCCGGTGGACACGAAGGCGGCGCCGGCCCAGGCCCGCGCGCCGGCCAGCCAGTACCAGTGCGCGTCGCCGTTGACGCTCTGCCCCAGCACCCGGCACTCCACCAGGTCCCGGCTGCCCGGCGCGAGCGTGCCGGCGGAGGGCGCGTGCGTGGTGGGTGCCTGCCGCAGGGTCAGGTCGGTGCGGGAGGTGACGGTGCCTCGGACGGCACCGGAACCGCTGTGTCGTGTCGCCGAGGCTTCGGTGGAGGTCGACGGAGCCGCCGCCGCCGTGGTGCCGAGCGCCGCCGCGGCGAAGGTGCCACCGGTGAGCAGGGCCACGGTCAGAGTCCGCAGGGCTGGTGTCCGCAGGGCTGGTGTCCGCGGGGCGGTCGTCCGCTGGGCGGGTGTCCGCAAGGCCGGAGTGATGCGCATGATCGCCTCCTTCTCCCCAGATCCATGAGACACCCGTTCGGGTGATCGCTCCACCGGAGGGCGGAATCCCCAGGTCCGGCCGAGGGCCACCCGAGCGGCCGTACCCGTCCCGCGGCGGCCCACCCGAGTGGCCGCCCCCGCTCGCGCGTCCGGCGCGCACGGCCTTGCCTGGAGGCGTGTCCCGACGTCTGCGGACCGCCGTGTCGGCCGCCCTCATCGCCCTGTCCTGCCTCCTGATGCCCTTCGGCGCACTGGCGGCCTGGGCGGCGTACGGCCTCGCGGACACCGGCCGCTACGTCACCGCCATGGCGCCGCTCGCCGCCGACCCGGCCGTACGGGACGCCGTGGTCGACACGGTCGGCGACGGCATCCTGAGCAGGGCGGCCGCCGAACGCGGCCCGCTGCGCCCCGAGATCACCCCCTTCGTGCACGACGCGCTGCGCTCCTTCACCCGCACCCGCGCCTACCGCACCGCGTGGGACGCGGGCAACGAGGCCGCGCACAGCGCCGTGATGTCGGCCCTGCACGACGACCGCGACCGCGACGTCACCGTCGACCTGGCCCCGGTGGCCACCCGCGTCCGCGCCCGACTGGCCGCCGACCACGTGGCGTTCGCCGACCAGGTCCCGCTCGCGCACACCCGCGTCGCACTGCTCCCGGCCGATGAGCTGACCACCCTCCGGAAGGGCTACCGCGTGCTCGACCTCGCCGGTTTCTGGCTGCCCCTCGCCGCCGTCGCCCTCGCCGTGACCGGCATCGCCGTCGCGGCCTGCCGCCGCCGCGCCCTCACCGCGGCGGCGCTGGGCACGGCGCTGGGCGGCGCGTTCCTCGGCCTCGCGATCGCCGTCGCCCGCCACCTCACCCTCACGGGCCTGGTCGACGGGGCCGGCCGTCCCGCCGCGGCCGCCGTCTACGACGCCCTCACCGCCACCCTGCGCACCGCGTCCTGGTTCCTGCTGGGCGTGGGTCTGACGGTGGCGGCGGGGGTGTGGCTCACGCGGTACGTGCGGGTGGGACGCCTGGTCCGCCGACGCCGGGTGACGGCTCCGGCGGCCCCGCTGCGATCCGGGCCAGTCGCCGCAGCGCCCACTCCAACTCCCCCTCCGCCGCGGACGCCAGGCCGAGTCTGACCGCGTCCGGGGTGCGGTGCGGGTCGACGGTGAAGGCGGTGCCGGGGGTGACGGCGATGCCGTGCGCGGCGGCGGCGGCCGTGAAGGTGTCCGCCCGCCACGGCGGGGGCAGCTCCCACCAGGCGAAGTAGGCGTGCGGATCGGTCCGTACGGCGAACGCGCCCAGGTGGGCCGCGAGGATCCGCTGGCGCCGGGCGGCGTCCGCCCGCTTCGCCGCCACCAGCCGCTCCACCGTCCCGTCCCCGGCCCACCGCACGGCCGCCTCCAGCGCGAACCGCCCCGCGCTCCACCCCCCGGACCGCACGGCGGCGGCCACCGCGTCCACCCGGTCCGGCGGTACGACGAGGAAACCGGCCGTCAGCCCCGGCGCGACCCGCTTGGACAGGCCGTCGACGACGTGGGTCAGACCGGGCGCGTGGACGGCGATCGGGGTGGCGTCCGGCCGGAGGAAGGACCAGACGCGGTCCTCGACGATCGGCAGCGCCAACTCCAGCGCGGCAAGGGCGAGTTCCCACCTCCGGCGCTCGCTCGTGGTCAGCGAGGTCGGGTTGTGCAGGACCGGCTGGACGTACAGGGCGGCGAGGGGAGCGGCCCGGTGCGCGGCGCGCAGGGCGTCCGGCCGCAGCCCCTCGCCGTCGCCGCCGATCGGCACGAGCACGATCCCCAGCCGGGCGGCGATCTCCTTGACCAGCGGATACGTCAGCTCCTCCACACCGACGCGGCCACCCGGCCGGACCAGGGAGGCGAGCGCGGCGGCGACGGCCTGGCGGGCGTTGCCCGTGAACAGGAGCTGTGCGGGCTCGGGGCGCCAGCCGGGGACGGTGAGCAGCCGGGCCGCCGCGGCGCGGGCGGCGGCGGTGCCGTCGGCCGCGGCGGTGCGCATCGCCCCGGTCAGCACGTCGGCCCGCAGCAGCGGCGCGAGGCCGGCCGCGAGCAGCTCGGACTGGCCGGGTGCGGTGGGGTAGTTGAGTTCCAGGTTGACCGGCGCGGCCGTGGCCGGTTCGACCAGGGCGCGCCCCTGGGGGGCGGGCGGCGCGGCCCGCACGAAGGTGCCCCGGCCGACCTCGCCCACCACCAGCCCGCGCCGCACGAGTTCGCCGTAGACCCGCCCGGCCGTCGAGGGGGCGATCCGGTGCGTGCGCGCGAACCGCCGCTGCGGCGGCAGCCGTTGGCCCGGCACCAGCCGTCCGCACGCGATGTCGTCGGCGAGGCGATCGGCGATCGCCCGGTAGTCGCTCACGGCCACTCCCCACCCCTCGGCCCCACCCCTCGGCTTCAGCCCTCGACATTGCACCGAGAGCAAAGATCTTATTGCACCGAGGAGTTGGGCGAACCTAGGGTCGACGCATGGCACCCTTCCTCGCACACGAGGACAAAGGCACGGATACCGCCGGACGTATCCCCCTGGTCCTCGTCCACGGCCACCCCTTCGACCGCACGATGTGGGCCCCGCAACTGGAGGCCTTCGCCCCCACCCGCCGCGTCATCGCCCCCGACCTGCGCGGTTACGGCGCCTCCCCGGTCACCCCCGGCACCACGCCCCTCTCCCGCTTCGCCGAGGACGTCGAGGACCTCCTCGACGACCTGGAGGTGGAGGCCTTCGTCCTCGCCGGGCTGTCGATGGGCGGCCAGATCGCGATGGAGTGCTGGGCCCGCCTCGGCGACCGGGTCCGGGGCCTGGTCCTCGCCGACACCTTCGCCGAACCCGAGACCCCCGCCGGCCGGACCGCCCGCAACGCCCTCGCCGACCGCCTCCTCACCGAGGGCATGCGCGGCTACGCCGACGAGGTCCTCCTGAAGATGGTCGCCCCGCACGCCCCGCCCCCCGTCAAGGCCCACGTCCACCGCATGATGACGTCCGCGCCCCCCGAGGGCGCCGCGGCGGCCCTGCGCGGCCGGGCCGAACGGCCCGACTACCGCCCGCTGCTCCGCCGCGTCACCGCCCCCGCCCTCGTCGTCGTCGGCGCGGACGACGAGTTCACCCCCGTCCGCGACGCGGAGACCCTGCACGCCCTCCTCCCCGACTCGGCCCTGCGGGTGATCGACGGCTGCGGCCACCTGCCGAACCTGGAGCGCCCGGCCGAGTTCGACGCGGCGCTGGCGGAATTCCTGGCGCGGGTGGACGGGGACGGACACGGCAGCCGGCACGGCGGGTGACACGCCCGGCGGGACGGCAAACCCTTGGCCCGCCGGCCGTCCCTCCCTCTACCGTCGTCTCATGAGCAGCACGACGACAACGACCCTCTGGCGGCCCACCGGCCCGGAGGAACTGGCCCTGGTCGAGGCCTCCGGGTGGCGGGGATGGCCGCCGCGCCTGCCCGAACAGCCGATCTTCTACCCCGTGCTGAACGAGGACTACGCGATCCGCATCGCCCGCGGCTGGAACGTCCCCGCCTCCGGCGTCGGTTACGTGACGCGGTTCGAGGTGGAGAGCGACTTCCTCGCCCGGTATCCGGTGCGGCGGGCCGGCGGGGCGACCATCCTCGAACTCTGGGTACCGGCGGAGGAACTGGATGAGTTCAACGCGCACATCGTCGGGACCATCGACGTCGTACGGGAGTTCCGCTGACGTGCGGCCACGGCGCGGGCGGGCCTTCGGGGCGTGGTGCGCCGGGCTGCTGCTCGCCGGGGTGAGCGCCGTCGTCGCGTGCCGCGCGGCCGACACCGACCTGCGCACGCCGGTCCCCCAGCTGCTCGCCTTCCTGCCCTGGCTGCTCGTCCCCACCGGGGTCGCCCTGCTGCTGTCACTGCTCGCCCGCTGGTGGGCGGGGCCGGTGTGGGGCGTCGTCGTGCTCGGGCTGCTCGCCTGGTTCATCGAGCCGTACGGCAAGGTCGGCCGACCCGAGGGGCCCGCCGTCGCACGGCTGCGGGTGCTCACCTCCAACGTGGAGTTCGGCCGGGCGACGGACGCCCTCGTCACCGCCGTGCGCCGGGAGGAACCGGACGTGGTGTTCGTCTCGGAGTGCGAGTACGGCTGTCAGGCCACCGTGCGCCGGGAACTCGGGACGGCGTTCCCGTACCGGCAGGCCGTCGAGGGGGACACCTCCGTCGGGTCCGTCGTCCTCAGCCGGTTCCCGCTGGCGCCCGCCCCCGCCGTGCCCGGCCGGATGGGCATGCCCGGTGCCGTCGCCGACGTCGACGGGCGGCCCGTACGGCTCCAGCTCGCGCACCCCGAGCCGCCGCTGCCCCGGCAGGTCACCCTGTGGAAGCGCGAGCTGGGGCGGCTGCGCGACTTCGCCGACGACCACCGCGACGACGGGCCGCTGATCGTCGCCGGGGACTTCAACGCCACCCAGGACCACGCCGCGTTCCGCCGGATCCTCGACACCGGACTGCGCGACGCCGCCCGGCTCGCGGGCAGCCCCCGGGAACCGACCTGGCCCAGCCGTACCACCCCCGTCCTCGGCGCCCAGATCGACCACGTCCTCGTCTCCGGCGAGTTCTCCGCGACCCGCGCCCGCTTCCTCGACCTCCCCGGCACCGACCACCGCTCCCTGCTCGTCGACGTCACCCTCCACCGGCCGGGATGAGCCGGGGCGGGGACCGTGAACGCGACGACGGCGGCCCGGATCCGCGTCGAGCACGGAACCGGGCCGCCGTTCGGGGCGGAGATCCCCACGGACGTGGGGAGGTGGCGGAGGCGGCGGCGAGGACGATCGCCTCACCGCACCAGCCGCGGCCCTCCGCCGTGGTCCTTCTCCGCGGGCGCCTCAGACGCCGATGTCCTCGCCGTCCTCGCGCCACACCGACACGACCGCCGGGCGGACGATCTTGCCGGGCCCGTCGGGCCAGGTGCTCTTCGGGTTCTCCACGGAGGCGCCGTCCAGCTCGCCCGGGTGCTGCACGGCGACCAGCACACGCCGCTCCTGGATGAGCGGACCGCAGGTCTCGGCGCCCGAGGGCACCGTCAGGAACTGCTTCAGCTCACCGCGCCGCGAGCCGCGGGTGGCGACCCCGAACAGCCCGTCGTGCGAGCCGAGCTGCGAGCCGTCCGTGGAGATCCACAGGTTGCCGTGGGCGTCGAAGGCCACGTTGTCCGGGCAGGAGATCGGGCTGACGGCGTCCTTCGGGAAGCCCGCGAAGTACGTCGCCGGGTCCGCCGGGTCACCGGCCACCAGGAACAGCGACCAGGCGAACCGCGTCGACTCCGGACGGTTCCAGCGCTCGGTCAGCTCCAGGACGTGCCCGTGCTTGTTGGCGTTGCGCGGGTTGGCCTCGTCCGCCTTGGCGTTGGAGCCGACCCCGCGGTTGCCGTTGTTGGTCAGGGCCACGTACACCTTGCCGGTGACCGGGTTCGGCTCGATGTCCTCGGGGCGGTCCATCTTCGTCGCGCCGACCTTGTCACCGGCGAGGCGGGTGAAGACGAACACCTCCTCGGCGGTCATGCCCTCGACGTGCGAGACGGCGCCCTTCGCGGTCGCGGTCGCCAGCGGGATCCACTCGCCGGCGCCGTCGAACTCGCCGTCGGCGGGGAGCTTGCCCGTGCCGTCGATCTCGATCGCGGGGGAGTCGCCGGTGAGCCTGGCGACGTACAGCGTGCCCTCGTCCAGCAGGGAGAGGTTGTGCTCGCGCACGGACCGGCCGCTGCCGTGCCGCATCCGCTTGCTGCCGACGAACTTGTAGAAGTAGTCGAAGCGCTCGTCGTCACCGGAGTAGACGACCGGACGGCCGTCGTGCGTGAGCCGGACGGTCGCGGCCTCGTGCTTGAACCGTCCCAGCGCGGTGTGCTTGCGCGGCGTGGACGACGGGTCGTACGGGTCGAACTCGACGACGTAGCCGAACCGGTGCACCTCGTTCGGCTCCTGGGCGACGTCGAAACGCTTGTCGAACCGCTCCCACTTGCGCTCGGTGGCCCCGGTCCCGATCCCGTAGCGCTTGTCCGTCGCCCGGCCGCTGTTGGCGAAGTACTGGTTGAAGTTCTCCTCGCCGTGCAGCGTCGTGCCCCACGGGGTGGTGCCGCCCGAGCAGTTGTTGAGCGTGCCGTACACCTTGGTGCCGGTCGGGTCGGCGGAGGTCTTCAGCAGGTCGGAACCGGCGGCGGGCCCGGTCAGCCGGAACTCGGTGGTGGCGGTGACCCGCCGGTTGAGGTGGTGACGGGGAACGGCGACGAGCTTGCCGGTCTTCCGGTCCCCCTCGACCACGACGGCGGACAGGCCGTGCGCGGCCCAGGCCACCTCGACCTGCTGCCGGGTGGGGTTGGCGGCGTCGTAGCCGCGGAACATCAGCACCTCGTCGGTGTACTCGTGGTTCGCGACCAGCAGCTGCCGGTTCCGCTCGCCCGGCAGCGGCAGCAGCGCCAGGAAGTCGTTGTTGTACCCGAACTGACCCGCCTGGGCGGCCGCCGTCTGGTTCTCCGGGTCGAAGGCCGGCGCCCCGCGCAGGATGGGCTCACCCCAGCGGATGACGACGTTCTGGGTGTATCCGTCCGGTACGACGACGGCGTCGACGGTGTTCGGCGCGACGCTGCCGTAGCGCAGCCCGCGCGCGCCGGACGGCTTCGAGGGCTTCGACGGCTTCCCGTGGCCGGGAGTGGCCGCGGTGGCCGGACGCGCCCCGGCGACACCGGCCGCCCCGGCGGCGCCCGCCACCGTGACGACGGCGGCGGCGCGCATCATCGAGCGGCGGCTGAGGGCTCCCGCGATGACGTCACCGACGTACTCGTTGTCGCTGGTGTTGGGCACCTCGTGGAAGCAGGCGTCACCACACCGGAAACGACAGGTCATGGCGGACCGTCCGCCCGGATACGACGGGGACGGCGTTCCGATGAGCGGCAGCAGCTTGCGCACCTTTGATCTCCCTTGCGTGCCCTTGGTATGGCCGTGACGGTAGGGGCACGTATGTGCGCAGGCGCTGACGCTGAGTGAACGGCGGGTGAATCCCCGACTGCCACCAGGGTGTTCACGGGGCCGGGAGGCGGTGTTGACACACCCGCCGGACGCCCACTCACCCCTGCCGAAGATCACCCTCGGAGGCCGCTAACCTTACGTGTCCGTCCTGGCCAGGGATTGACGGGAACAACTCACGCGAAGGGTTGCGCACATGGGCATTCTCACTCTCCTGCGGAACGCATTCGGCCGTTCACGCAAGGGGCGCACCGCCGAGGCGGAGGGTGCGGCGCGGATTCCTTCGCAGCCGGAACCCGCGAACCACCCCGAGCCGCAGCCGACGGAAGCGACCACCACGACCGAACCGACGACCCCCACCCCGGTCGTCCCCACCCCCGCGCCCGAGCCGGCGGCCCAGGTCCCCGAGCCCCGCACGGCGGCGGAAGAACACGAACTGGTCGCGGCGGCCTTCGACAACGTCACGGTCCCGGACCTGGCAACCCTCCCGAAGACGACCACCGAAGCCTCCCTGACCTCGGAAAAGCCCGAGCCCTCGGAGGAGCCGGCCGCAAAGACCGAAACCCCGGAGGAGCAGCCCGCCCCGGAGGAGTCCTCGGCCGCGGAGGAGCCCTCGACCACGGAGGAGCGGGAGCGGGAGCCGGAGACGGTGACCGAGCCGGTCGCGGAGCCGGAGGTGCCGACGGCCGAACCGGTCACCGGGACGGCCACCGAGAAGGACGAGCCGGCTGTCGCGGAGCCGGTCGCGGAGACGACTGCACCCGCGGTCGAGGAGCCCGCCACCGAGGACGTGGCCGAGCCGGCCACCGAGGACCAGGCTCCGGAGACGACGGAGCCTGCGGAGGTCGCGGAGGCGACTCAGGAGCCCGAGGCCGAGGCGGAGGCGGAGGGCACCCCCGAGGGGGAGCCCGAGGCCAAGGCCGAGACGGAGACCGTCCCCGAGGCGGAAGCCGAGGTCACCCCCGAGGCCGAGCCCGAGGCAGTGTCCGAGACGAAGGCAGAGGTCGCACCGGAGGCGGAGCCCGAGGCCGAGACGAAGCCCGAGCCTGAAGCGGAGCCCGAGACGGAGGCCGAGCCCGAGGCGGAGGCGGAGGCGAAGGCAGAGGTCACGCCCGAGCCCGAGCCCGAGGCAGAGCCCGAGCCCAAGGCGGAGGCAGAGGTCACGCCCGAGGCAGAGCCCGAGCCCAAGGCGGAGGCCGAGATCGAGGCGAAGCCGGAGGCCGAGGCGGAGACCGAGACCGAGGCGAAGCCCGAGCCCGAGCCCGAGACCGAGGCGAAGCCGGAGGCCGAGGCGGAGACCGAGATCGAGGCGAAGCCCGAGCCCGAGCCCGAGACCGAGGCGAAGCCGGAGGCCGAGGCGGAGACCGAGATCGAGGCGAAGCCGGAGGCCGAGAGCGACACGGCTGAGGCAGAGCCCGAGGCCGCCGACGGCGAGGACGCCCCACAGGGGCCACCCGCAGACGACATCGAGACCCGCACGGGTGGTGCGGGTGGGAACGACCCCGCCGAAGGCGAAGCCGAGGCGGAGGCCCCCGAACCGGCGGAGCCCACCGCGGAGCCCACCGTTCCGCCCCACCTCACCACCGCCCACAGGGCAGCCGCGGCCACCCTCGCCAAGCTGGACCTCACCACCGCCGAGGCGGACGTCTACCTGGTCCTGGACCGCTCCGCGTCCATGCGCCCCTACTACAAGGACGGCTCCGTCCAGGCCCTGGCCGACCAGATCCTGGCCCTCGCCGCCCACCTCACCGAGGCCCCGGCCCAGGCCCCCACCGTCCACGTCGTCTTCTTCTCGACCGAGCTGGACGGCACCGCCGACCTCGCCCTCACCGACCCCGAGAGCAGGATCGACGACCTGCACGCGGAGCTGGGCCGCATGGGCCGTACCAGCTACCACGTCGCCGTGGAGGCCGTCGTGGCACGCCACGAGAAGCGCCACGGGAAGCACGCGACGTCCCGCCCCGCCCTGGTGGTCTTCCAGACGGACGGCGCCCCGGACGCCAAGACCCCCGCCACCCAGTCCCTCGCGGACGCGGCGGAGAGCCACCCCACCCTCTTCTTCTCCTTCGTCGCCTTCGGTGAGCACGACAACAAGGCGTTCGACTACCTCCGCAAGCTGAAGACCGGCAACACGGCGTTCTTCCACGCGGGCCCGACTCCGCTGGAGCTCACGGACCAGGAGCTGTACGAGGGCGTACTGGCGACCTGGCGCCCGTAGGCCCGGCGAACACCTCCCGTACGCCGCCCGCTTCCCACCCCGTAAAACGGGAGGCGGGCGGCGTACCCGTGTCGGCTACGATTTGAGTTCCGTACATAGCAACCTGGGAGCAGCCCCCGATGGCTCGACACCTCATCACCAGCGCCCTTCCGTACATCAACGGAATCAAGCACCTGGGCAACATGGTGGGGTCCATGCTCCCGGCGGACGTGTACTCCCGGTACCTCCGCCAGCGCGGCCACGACGTCCTGTACATCTGCGCGACGGACGAGCACGGCACGCCGGCCGAGCTGGCGGCGAAGGAGCAGGGCCTGCCGGTGGCGGAGTTCTGCGCGCAGGCGCACGACGCCCAGAAGGCGGTCTACGACGGCTTCGCGCTGGCCTTCGACCACTTCGGCCGCAGCTCCTCGCAGCAGAACGTCGAGATCACCCAGCACTTCGCCCGCCGCCTGAACGAGAACGGCTTCATCGAGGAGCGGGCGATCCGGCAGGTGTACTCGCCCGCCGACGGCCGTTTCCTCCCGGACCGCTACGTGGAGGGCACCTGCCCCCACTGCGGCTACGACAAGGCCCGCGGCGACCAGTGCGAGAACTGCACGCGCGTCCTGGACCCCACCGACCTGATCGACCCCCGCTCGGCGATCTCCGGCTCCACGGACCTGGAGGTCCGCGAGACCAAGCACCTCTTCCTCCTCCAGTCGAAGCTCCAGCAGGAGGTCGAGGAGTGGGTGTCCCGGCACGAGGCGCACTGGCCCCAGCTGGCCTCCTCCATCGCCCGCAAGTGGCTGACGGAGGGCCTGCACGACCGCGCGATCACCCGCGACCTGGACTGGGGCGTCCCGGTCCCGGCCGACACCTGGCCGGACCTGGCCGCCGAGGGCAAGGTCTTCTACGTCTGGTTCGACGCCCCGATCGAGTACATCGCGGCGACGAAGGAGTGGGCGGACGCGGCGCCCGACGGAGAGGTCCGCGACTGGAAGTCGTGGTGGTACGAGGCCGACACGGGCGAGAACCCCGTCCGCTACACGGAGTTCATGGCGAAGGACAACGTCCCGTTCCACACGGTGATGTTCCCCGCCACCGAGCTGGGCGTGCGCGAGCCGTGGAAGATGGTCGACTACGTCAAGGCCTTCAACTGGCTGACGTACTACGGCGGTAAGTTCTCCACGTCCCAGAAGCGCGGCGTCTTCACCGACCAGGCGCTGGACGTCCTGCCCGCCGACTACTGGCGCTACTTCCTCATCGCCAACGCTCCCGAGTCGGACGACTCGTCCTTCACGTGGGAGCACTTCACGGCCACGGTCAACAAGGACCTCGCCGACACCCTCGGCAACTTCGTCAACCGCGTGCTGTCGTTCTCCAGGAAGCGCTTCGGCGAGGAGGTCCCGGCGGGCAGTGCGCCCGGCGAGGCCGAGGCGAAGCTCGGCACGGAGATCGCGCGTCTCCTCGCCGAGTACGAGGAGCAGATGGAGGCGCTCCAGTTCCGCAAGGCCGCCGCCGCGCTGCGCGCGCTGTGGTCGGCGGGCAACTCCTACCTGGAGGAGAAGGCCCCCTGGCTGGAGATCAAGACCGACAAGGACGCCGCGGCCCTGACGCTGCGCACGGCGATGAACCTGATCCACCTGTACGCGGTGGTCTCGGAGCCGTTCATCCCGGCGACGGCGAAGGTCATGCGGGGGGCGTTCTCCCTCCCCTCCGACACGGCGACGTGGGTCACCGAGGCGGAGGCGAAGGCCCTGACCGCGGTCCCGGCCGGCACCCCCTTCACGGTCCCCCCGGTCCTCTTCGCCAAGCTCACGGACGAGGACCTGGAGACGTACAAGGAGCGCTTCGGCGGCGTCGACGAGTGACGCACCGTGCGGGAAGGGAGACGGAACGCGTCCCCCTTCCCGCGGCCGGAGCGGAGGCCGGGCGGGACGGAGCGTGAGGACGCAGCCGTGGGGGGTCCCCCGCTCCGCCGTGTTCCCGTCAAGCCGTATGGTTTCCGCCATGGCAGTTCCCGAGGTCGTTCCGATCGCCTACCAGCCGAAGCACCGCACCGAGTCCATCGGGCGGTACGCGGACGGCCAGTTCCTCGCGTCGGTCACGTACGCCTTCCCGCAGGGCTTCCGTCCCGACGACGGCTGGGAGGAGCACAAGCGCCTCTACACCGTGCTGCACACCTTCGACGCCGAGGGCCGCTACCGGGACTCCGACATCTGGTGCGCCGGCACCTGGGCGCAGCAGCAGCGCGACCCCCACGGCGACGACTCGCCCCTCACCCGCGCCCGCGTCCGCCTGGCCGGCCTCCTGCGCAGCCTGCCCCGCCGCTCCTACACGGACATCGCCGTCCGCCCCTTCCAGGTCACCCACGAGGACGTGCTGTTCGGCCTGGTGATCCGCAAGGACGAGGACGGCGACGAGGGCGAGGACTGGGCGGAGCTGTACCCGGACCGGCTCGGCTTCGGCGCACCGTGGAACGGCACGTACGACACCTGACGGGATCACCCGCCCGGCACGGCCGCGCAACTGTTCGGCATCCCGGCGGCGTCCCCCACTACGACACCGACGACACAGTGGGGGACCTTCATGGCTCTTTTCGGCAACGCGCACACCATCGACTCCGGAACGGCCCAGCAGGACTACGCGCGGCTGCTGGGGCAGGGGGAGCAGGTGCACGCCGCGTATCTGCTGATCCGGGACACGATCCTGTTCACCGACCGGCGGCTGCTGCTGGTCGACAAGCAGGGCATCACCGGGAAGAAGGTGGAGTACCACTCCGTCCCGTACCGCAGCATCACGCACTTCGCGGTGGAGACCGCCGGCACCTTCGACCTGGACGCCGAGCTGAAGATCTGGGTGTCGGGCGCGGCGACGCCGATCCAGAAGACGTTCACCAAGGGCGTGGACATCTACGAGGTGCAGGCGATCCTGACGCAGTTCGTGACGCGGTAGCCGGTCCCGACCGTCAGCGTGCCGAGGTGTACGCCACGAAGTCCGCCCAGGCGTCGGGGGAGAGCGCGAGACGGGGGCCTTCGACGTGCTTGGAGTCGCGGACGTGCACGGTGCGGGACGTGACGGCAAGCTCGACACAGGAGTTGCCGTCCGTACCGCCGCTGTAGCTGCTCTTGAACCACGCCAGTTCGGAGGCGTCCCCGGCGGATGCCTTGCGCATCATGTCTCTCCCAGCAATTGCTCGATGAAGGTCAGCGACTCCCGAGGTGAGAGAGCCTGCGCCCGGATGGTGCCATACCGCAGTTCAAGGATGCGCAGTTGCTTGGGATCGGTGATCGGCCGCCCGCTGAACGCACCGTCGGAACGCCCCACCGCCGTACCGTCCGGGAACTTCAGCAGTTCGATCCTGCCGTCCAGTCCTGGGTGGGCCTCGGTGTTCGTCGGCATCACCTGGAGTGTGACGTTGTGCAACCGCCCAATATCCAGAAGGCGTTCGAGCTGCTGTCGCCACACCATTGTGCCCCCAACCTGCCGACGCAGCGGTGCCTCTTCCAGCACGAAGTGGATCGACGGGGCCGGGGTGCGGTCGAAGACCGACTGACGGGCCAACCGAGCTGCAACCATGCGGTCCACGTCATCCGGTGAGTACGGCGGCTGCGCAGCCTGGATCAGGGCGCGCGCATGCTCGGGGGTCTGCATGAGCCCCGCAATGATGCTGCACTCGTACACCCCGATCTCGACCGCCTTGCCCTCCAGCTTCCCCAGCTCCCGAACCTTCTTCGGATACCGGACCTTCTTCACGTCCTCCCAGGCCGCCGCGACGAGCCCGGACGCGCCCAGCACCTCGTCGGCCTTGTCCAGGTACTCCTGCCGGGGGATCCGCTTGCCGCCCTCGACCTTGTAGACGAGGTCCTCTCCGTACCCGACCGCCACCGCGAAGTCGGCGGCCCGCATCCCCACCGACTCCCGCCGCAGCCTCAACTGCCTTCCCACCGTGGCGAGTACGGCCACGCCCCACTCGTCGTCCGGGTCCACCTCCCACCCCGGCTCGTCCGCCTCGGTCCGGAGCCGTACCGCCTCACCGTCCACCGACATACCGCACCCCTCTGTCGTACCGCCGTGCCGTGACGCCCCTACCCGTAGGCCCGTTTCCGACGGTCCGGACAACAGCCGACAAGCTCCGGACAGTCACCCTACGTATCAGCGCTGTCACTGTTCACGGTAAGCACGTACGACCACGCTCGGTCCCGTGAACAGCGAAAAGTCCACCCAACTCCTCCCGTCCGCCGACCACTTCAGCGTGCTCCTGTCACCCACGCCCCGCGGCGCCCGCCTCGCGCGGCTGCTCGCCACGGACTGGATGCGCGACCGGGACCTGCCCCACCGCGTCACCGAGGCCGCCGAACACCTCGTCGCCGAACTCGCCACGAACGCGGCCACCCACGCCCGGCTCCCCGGACGCGACTTCCGCCTCGTCCTCCTGGCCCGCGGCGCGGTCCTCCGCGTCGAGGTCACGGACACCCGCGGGGACGACCTCCCGCACCGCCGGCGGCCCGCCCCCGACGCCGAGTCCGGACGCGGCCTGCTCCTCGTCGAGGCCCTCGCCGACCGCTGGGGCGTGAAGCTGGGGCCGGTTCCTCGCAAGACCGTATGGGCAGAACTCGATCTACCGCCACTCTGACCAGCGGAAACGTCACCGGTACCGGAACCCGACCGCGTGGGTTCCGGTGCCGTCGGCCGTCTTTTCCAAGGACCACGAGAGGGAAAGAAACCCCACCAAGCCCCACCCCTCCCGCCCACGGCGCAGGCTCACTCTCGCGAGTGAACATCACCAACTGGATTGGATTTATGACGGGTTGCCTGCCCTACGCTCAGCGCAGCACGGCACATAGCCCCAGACACGCAAACGGCCCTCGCCGGGACTGGCATCCCACTGCGAGGGCCTGACCACCAAGGAAGTCGACCCTTCCCGATGGACACCCAAAACCCTAGCGTGCGCCCGCACGCCCAGTCCCGTATCGGCGGGAAAAACCACCCCTACCGGCACGCCCACACGAAGGGCCACCCCGGCGGCGTCACCCACGACAACACCCGCCACACCACCCGCTTCACGGTGATCGGCAACCACCTCGCGCAGCACTCGGACCTGTCGCTGCTGGCGATCGGACTGGCCTGCCACATCCAGTCCCTCCCGACCGGCGCCCCCATCGGCATCAAGACCCTGGCCGCCCGCTTCCCCGAGGGCCCGACCCGGATCGCCGCGGCGCTGCGCGAACTCGAAACCCACGGCTACCTGCGCCGCACCCGCGAACGCACCCCGACCGGCCGGATCGTCACCCGCACCGTCTCCTGCAACCAGCCCGGCCGAGGCGACGACGCGTCCGGAGCGGGCGAGACGACCGAGCCTCCGGCCCGCCGCGCGGCCGCCGCCCCGCAGCAGAAACCCCCGCGCCGCGCGGCCCTTCCCGCCGTGCCGAAACCCTCGTACACCTCGCCCGACCTCCTCCGCACGGCCACCGACGTCCTCGCCGGCCTGCGCCGCGAGGACCCCCGCCTGCTGCTCTCCGCCACCGACGCCGAACACCTCGCCCCCGGCGTCGCCGCCTGGCTGGAGCGCGACCTCACCCCCACCGCCGTACGCAAGGCCCTGGCCCGCGACCTGCCCCTGGAACCCCTGGTCCGGCCCGCCGCCTTCCTGGCCCACCGCCTGACGGCCAAACTGCCGCCCCTCCCGCCGTACCGAGCGCCCGAGCCGCCACCGCCCGTCCGGCACCCCCTGCGTTTCTGCGACACCTGCGGCCTCGGCTACCGAGGCCCCGACCCGCACCACTGCCGGGGATGCGCCTCAGCGGGTGTCGGTTCCGGTGTTCCCGACGCCGGAACCGACGAGCCGTCCCTCGTTGAACAGAGCCGACCGTGACAGGCCGCTCGCGGCCTGCCCGGTTCCCGGTCCGGCCCTCCGCGGCCCCGTCCGGATGCCCTGGTCAGGGCACCCTGTGGAGGACATCATGAGCACTCAGGCCGATCACGGGCACGAGCTGATCCCGCGTCCCGAGCAGACTCCTGACGCCCTGCGCACGGCTATCGCCGTCGTCGATCCCAGTCGTCTGGACGAGATGCAGGCCACGAAGGACGGTGCCTTCGCCAAAGCCGTGGAGTGGCAGTCCCTCAGCCCTGTGCGGAGCTGGGTCCTCACCTGGGCCCGAGACATCGAGATCGCCCGGCGTTCCGACCTGTCCTCCCGCTTCGCCCGGGCACAGAGCAGGCTGGAGCACGAAAACCCAGCCATCGCCCAGGAGGCTCTGCGGGAGCTGAGCGCCGTCCTGGACGAAGCCATGAAGGCAGTGGGCGGTTGAGCTGGAAGTAGGAGTACGCCTTCGGCGCGGAGGAAACCGTCCGCACCGCACTCGCCGCCTTCCTCGCCGGTGTGGAGAGAAAGGCGGACGAGCTGGTCAGAGCCGCCGAAGCCGTCCACCTTCACGGCCGGGCCCACGAGGGCATCGACCCGAAGGGGGCGACGTCATCGTCCCCGGCGGCATGTTCGGATACCAGGTCGTCGTACGCAGCGAACGCGTCTACGTCGTCCAGATCACCTACCTGGGATTCTGAGAACACTGTTCCCGGGAAGGAACACCCCACGTGCACCGCGCCCCGCGAACCGCATGGGTACGCGAGGGCCGGGGGCTCGTGGTCTCCCGGCCCTCGCGTGTCTCGGGTGCCCTACTTGAGCACGCCCGCCCCCGTCGTCGTGGCCAGCGACGTCGGCAGGTTGGCCGCCGAGGTCTCCAGGCCCGTCGTGAGGGTCGGGGTCCAGTTGACCGTGGTCTTCAGGTCCTTGGAGGAGGCGGCGTTGTAGGCGGCGACGAGGTCGGTCACCGTGCCGTTGACCAGGTTGCCGGAACCCTTGACCGAGCCGGTGCCGTCGCCGCTGAGGAGCTTGGCGGCCTTCGCGCCGGACGGGAGCTTCCAGTAGTTGTTCTCGGCGACGACCTGGGCCTTGGCGCGGGAGTTGATGCTGTACTGCGGCGCGTAGCCGTTGAGGGTCGTGACGTCGTAGTAGTTGTTGTAGATGTGGATCTGGCCGATGCGGGCCAGCGGGGCGCGCTGGACGATGCCCTTCCACACGTTGTGGTGGATGGAGACGCGCAGCTTGCCTACGCTGTCGGTGTCGCTGCTGCCGATCAGCATCGTCTTGTCGTGGTTGGTGAACTGGTTGCGCGACACGGTCACCAGATCGGAGCCCTTGGTGATGTCGAGCGAGCCGTCGTGGATCTGGTACTCGCGGCCGAAGTACTTCGGGTTGGCGCTGTCGAAGTGCGGCCCGTCGGTGAACGTGTTGTGGTCCGCCCACACGTGGGTCGCCCCGCGCAGGGTCACCGAGTCGTAGTTGGAGTTCCAGTTGCCGTCGTCACCGTCGGTCGGGTCCCACTGCGGGAAGCAGTCCTCGGTGGCGGCGAAGGCCAGGTTGCGGACGATGACGTTGTCCACGTTCTGCACCTGGAGCATGCCGCCCGTGATGCCGGCCGCGGTGCCCGGCACCCCGACGATGGTGGTGTTGGCGGGCACCTTGAACGTGACGTTGAGGGCCTGCTTCTTCTGGGCGGCGGCCCGGGCGCTCTCCTGCGTGCCGGAGGGCAGCTTGGAACGGCCGTAGGTGGCCGGGTCGTAGGCCTTGAGGTAGGCCGACAGCGAGTAGCCGGTGCCGGCCGCGTAGTCGGCGCAGGTCAGCTTCTTGCCGGAGTCGTCGGTGTTGGCGTCGATGGTGCCGCTGACCTTGATGATCCGGGGCGTGGTGTCGCTCGCGGAACCGAGCGCCTTCACCAGCTGGGCGCGGGTGGAGACGGTGAAGGTGTGAGCGGCGTCGGCCTTCGCACCACCGGTGGTGCCCGTACCGGACGACGCCCAGCCGTCCTTGGCGGCGAGCGTCTGGTGGTACAGGTCGACGGTCCCGGCGTTGGCGTTCATCACGACGACACCGGCGCCGACACCCGCGGCCACGACGGCGGCGGAGAGCACCAGGGCACGGCGCGAGCGGAGGGACCGGCGGTGGGAGGGAGCTGCCACGGTGGATCCTTACGGGGGAGGAGCGGGGTTACGTCCTGTCAGTGGTCGCCGCCCGGTGAAGAGTTGCCGTGTGGGGGAAAGTTTTTTCTCCGCCCCCTCCGGCTCGGCTCCGTCCCCCTCGGGCCCCCTCCGGCCCGGCTCCGCCGCGTCCACCGCCGCGACGCCTCGGGGCGTACGGCCGCACGTGCCCTCTCCCGCCGTCAGCCCGCCGCAGGGGACGCGGGCCCCGGCGCCGTCGCCGTCTCCCCGCCCAGTCCGGCGCGCCCTCTCCGCAGATGGTCCAGCCCTTCCCGCGCCACCTGCGTCACCTCCGCGTACTCCGCCGCCGTGCGGGCCTCCGCCAGCCGCGCCCGTGCCACGCGGTGGCACTCCGCCGCCCTGGTCAGCGCCCGTGCCGTGTCCTCGCCGGCGCCCGCCCAGGCCCGCGCGTCCGGCGGACCCAGGCCCGCGCCGAGGCGTACGAGCCACTGGTTGGCCTCCGCCTCCGCGTCCAGTCCGGACGGGGGACGAGGCCGCCGCGAGCGGCGCCGGGCGGCCGTCCCGGAGACCGCGCCGACCGCGGCGACCGCGCCGACGAGCAGCGCCACCGACAACACGACCATGAACCCCATGCCTGCGTTCCTCCCTCACCGCACCCGCCTGTGCCTCCCATGAGACGCCGCCCCGCTGTGGACGGGCTCCGGGGTTCCTGTGGGGCGCCGGTGAGGTCTCCGCAAGAGGCCGGCCCGCCACCATGGGCGGCAGCCGTCACTCCCCGGAAAAGCGGAAGTGGCCCGGAACCGACGTCGGTTCCGGGCCACTCACGTCACACCGTCTACTTCGGCTGCGGCTTGCGCACCGTCAGGTGCAGCTCACGCAGCCGGGCCTCCTCCAGCTCCGTCGGCGCGCCCATCATCAGGTCCTGGGCGTTGCCGTTGAGCGGGAAGGCGATCGTCTCGCGGATGTTCGGCTCGTCCGCGAGCAGCATGACGATGCGGTCGACACCGGGGGCGATGCCACCGTGCGGCGGGGCGCCGAAGCGGAAGGCGCGCAGCATGCCGGCGAACTTCTCCTCGACGGTCTCCCGGTCGTAGCCGGCGATCTCGAAGGCCTTGAGCATGATCTCCGGCTCGTGGTTGCGGATCGCGCCGGAGGACAGCTCGACGCCGTTGCAGACGATGTCGTACTGCCAGCCCAGGATGTCCAGCGGGTCCTGGGTCTCCAGGGCCTCCAGGCCGCCCTGCGGCATCGAGAAGGGGTTGTGCGAGAAGTCGATCGCGCCGGTGTCCTCGTCCTTCTCGTACATCGGGAAGTCGACGATCCAGCAGAAGCGGAAGACGTTCTCCTCGAAGTGTCCGGCCCGCTTGGCGGCTTCGACCCGCACGGCGCCCATGATCTTGGAGACCTCGTCGAACTCGCCCGCCCCGAAGAACACGGCGTGCCCGGCGGCGAGGGAGAGCCGCTTGGTCAGCTCGGCGACGTCGTCCTCGGTGAGGAACTTCGCGATCGGGCCCGTCAGCGAGCCGTCCTCCGCCACGCGCACCCAGGCCAGGCCCTTGGCGCCCAGCGTGACGGCGTAGTCGCCGAGCTGGTCGAAGAACTTGCGGGGCTGCGCCGCGACGTCCGGCACCGGCAGGGCGCGCACGTGCTTGCCGGCGAAGGCCTTGAACTCGGAGCCCTCGAAGATGTCGGTGATGTCCACCAGCTCCAGCTGGGCCCGCAGGTCCGGCTTGTCCGAGCCGTACTTCAGCATCGCCTCCCGGAACGGGATGCGCGGGAACGGGGACGTCACGTGCCGGCCGTTGCCGAACTCCTCGAACAGCTCCGTCATGAGCTTCTCGATCGGCTGGAAGACGTCCTCCTGCTCGACGAAGGACATCTCCACGTCGAGCTGGTAGAACTCGCCCGGCGAACGGTCCGCGCGGGCGTCCTCGTCCCGGAAGCAGGGCGCGATCTGGAAGTACCGGTCGAAGCCGGAGATCATCAGCAGCTGCTTGAACTGCTGCGGGGCCTGCGGCAGGGCGTAGAACTTGCCCGGGTTCAGGCGGGAGGGGACGACGAAGTCACGGGCGCCCTCGGGCGAGGTCGCGGACAGGATCGGCGTCGCCATCTCGTTGAAGCCCAGCGCCGTCATCTTGTGACGGATCGCCGAGATGACGGCCGTACGCAGCATGATGTTGCGGTGCATGCGCTCGCGGCGCAGGTCGAGGAAGCGGTACTCCAGGCGCCGCTCCTCGTTGACCCCGTCCTCGGTGTTGATCGTGAAGGGCAGCGGCTGGGCCGCGCCGAGCAGCTCGACCTCACCGACCTCGACCTCGACCTCACCGGTGGGCAGGTCCGCGTTGACGTTCTCGGCGCCGCGGGAGACGACCTTGCCGTCGACACGGACCGTCGACTCCTTGGTCAGCTTGTCGAGGGCCTCGTACGCGGGCGTGCCCGGTCGGGCGACGAGCTGCGTGATGCCGTAGTGATCGCGCAGATCGATGAAGAGGATGCCGCCCAGGTCGCGCCGATTGTGCAGCCAGCCGCTCAGCCGGACGTCGGTGCCGACGTCAGAGGCGCGGAGCTCGCCGCAGGTGTGGGACCTGTACCGATGCATCGTCGTTCATCCAGTCTTCGCGGATCGGGGGCATGTTTCACGTGAAACAACCCCCAGGGTACCGGGCGCCCCATGATCGGCTCCCCCCATTACGGGCCCGGCGATCGGTGGCAATCCTCGATCGCATGTTCTTAAAGTGGGGCAATGCGCACTGGCGAGCCTCTGCCCGCCGTGGGGGAGGTCCTGGTTTCCCTCGCGACCGGCCTGTGGCACTGGGACACCGCCACCGGGCTGGTCACGGTCGATGCCGAGGCGGCCCGGCTGCTCGGGCTGCCCGCCGAGGGCACCGTCCTCACGGAGGCCCAGGCCAGGGCCCGGCTGCACCCCGTCGACTGGAACGAGATCACCGGCGTGGTCCAGCTGGCCGTCGCCGAGGGCACCCTCGCCGAGGTCCGCATCCGGATCATGGACGACCGAGGGCGGATCGTCCGGGTCGTCCGCAGCCGCTCCAAGCCGTCCTTCGACCGGGTCAAGAAGGCGTACGAGCTGATCGGCACCCTCCAGGAGGTCACCGAGCCCTCGCCGGGCACCCCGGCGGGCCGCAGCGCCGTCACCGGCGACTGGCGCCGCTCACGTGAGGCCTTCCTGCTGGACGCGGGCCGGGCGCTGGCGGAGGCCCGGTCCACCGAAGAGGTGCTGCGGGTCGCGGCCGGTCTGTCGATGCCGGGCTTCTCCCCGGACGGGCTCGCCGTGTTCGGCGTGGAGGGCGACCGGCTGACGATCATCGGGCACCACGGACAGCAGGACGGCGACGAGGACCCCTTCACCCAGATGTCGCTCCAGACGGACTACCCGGCGGCGGAGGTCGTCCGCACCGGCAAGGCCGTCTACCTCTCCTCGCCCGAGCAGTACAAGTCCCGCTACCCCCTCACCTGGCCCCTCGCCGCGCAGTTCGGCCGCCATTCCTGGGCGTACCTGCCGCTGACGGTGGCCGGACGCACCATGGGCGCCTGGATGGCCGCCTTCGCCTACCCCGTGGCGTTCACCCCCGACGAGCGGTCCGTGCTCACCACCGTGGCCCGCATGCTCGCCCAGGCCCTCACCCGGGCCGGGGCCGCCGAGACCCAGCGGGAGCTGACGGACGGGCTGCAGCGCTCCATGCTGCCCAGCCTCGGCCCCGAGATCCCCGGCATGTCCCTCGCCGCCCGCTACATACCGACCGGCGGCGGCCTCCAGGTCGGCGGCGACTGGTACGACCTGATCCCGCTGCCCAGCAAACGGTTCGCGCTGGTCATCGGGGACGTACAGGGCCACGACGTGCGGGCGGCGAGCCTCATGGGCCAGCTCCGCATCGCCCTGCGGGCGTACGCGGCCGAGGGCCACGGCCCCGACGCCGTCCTCTCCCGCGCCTCCCGCTTCCTCTACGGTCTCACCCACACCGACGAGGCCCACTCCGATCTGCGCTTCGCGACCTGCCTCTACGTCGAGGTCGACCCCGTCACCGGCGTCCTGACCACCGCCCGCGCCGGGCACCTGGACCCGGCGATCCGGATGGCCGACGGCACCGTCATGGTCCGCGCCACGGCCGGCGGGCTGCCCCTCGGCATCGACCCGGACGCCGACTACCCCGTCAGCCGTCTCGGCCTGGAGCCCGGCGAGGCGCTCATGCTGTGCACCGACGGCCTGCTGGAGACCGGCGGACACGACCTCGACACCGGCTGGCGGCGCGTCCGGAAAACCCTGGAGACGCACGAGGGCGGCCTGGAGGAGCTGGCGGACGCGCTGGTCCAGGCGGTGCACGGGCCGTCGTCGCACCACACCACCGGTCCGCTGGCCGACCGCCGCGAGGACGACATCGCCCTCCTGCTCGTCTGCCGCCGGGACGGCGGGGGCTGCGGCGGTCCGAGCGCCGCCGCACCGGCCCGCCCGGCCCTGCGGCGCTCCATGCTGACGATCGCCCAGGCCGAACCCGAGCGGATCGCCGAGGCCCGCGGGCAACTGCGCGAGCTGCTGCACGACTGGCCCAGCGACGACCAGGTCGACTCGGCCGTCCTCCTGGTCTCCGAGATGCTGACGAACGTCCTCGTGCACACCGACGACGACGCGCTGCTGGTGGCGGAGGTGGCCGGCGATCCCGGCGAACGCCGGATGCGGATCGAGGTCACCGACACCAGCGACTCCCTGCCCCACAAGCGCCGCCCCGGTGAACTGGCCTCGTCCGGCCGCGGCCTGGTCCTGACCGAACTGCTCGCCGACGCGTGGGGGGTGTCCCCGCGCGGCGAGGGCAAGACCATCTGGTTCGAGCTCTACGAGCCGGTGGCGGGCGGTGCGGACGGGGAGTCCGGCGACGACGGCGCCGCGGGACCGCCCGGTGAGGCCCCCGGGGAGCCGGGGGCGGCGTAACGCTGCCGCAGCTCGTACAGCACCCCGAACGCCGCCGCCGTCAGCGGCACGGCGAGCAGCATGCCGAGGATCCCGGCGACCGACGCCCCCGCGGTGATCGCGAGCATCACCACCGCCGGATGCATCTGAACGGTCCGGCTCTGGATCACCGGCTGCAGTACGTGTCCCTCCAGCACCTGCACGGCGAGCACCACCCCGAGCGCCCACAGCGCGATGACGAACCCCCGGTCGGCGAGCGCGACCAGCACGGCGACGGCCCCCGAGAGGAACGCGCCGAGATAGGGGACGTACGCACCGACGAAGACGAGCGCCCCCAGCCCGACCGCGCCGGGCACGTCGAGGACCAGCAGCCCGACGGTGATGCACACGGCGTCGATGAACGCGATGAGCGAGGTCCCCCGCATGAACCCCTCGACGGCCTGGAAGGCCCGCCGCGCCATCGCCTCCAGGCCGTCGGCGGTGCCGTCCGGGGCGGCGGCCCGCAGCGTGGACACGACCCGGTCGGAGTCCCGCAGGAAGAAGAAGACGAGCAGCAGCGCCAGGACGGCCATGGCGAGGCTCTCGCCCACCACGCTCACCCCGCTGATCACCCCGGAGGCGGCCGTCCCGCCGAACTTCGTCGCCAGCTCCCGGACGTTGGAGGCCATGTCGTCGAGCGAGGTCCCGGCGGCCCCGAAGTGCTCGGCGATCCCCCGCGCCGCCTCCTTCAGCGAGGCGACGATCTCGTCCCCGCTGTCCACGAGCGCGACGACGACGATGTACACGGCCCCTCCCACCACGGCCAGAACCGCCAGGCACGTGACCCCCGCGGACACCGACCGGTTGACCCCCGCCCTGACGAGCCGCCGGTGGAACGGCCCCAGCAACGCCGTCCCCAGCAACGCGAGCAGCACCGGCACGACCGCCGTGCGGAACTCCGCACACAGCCGGATCCCGACGTACGCGACCCCCGAGACCAGCAGGATCACCACACACCAGGCGGCGAGACGGCGGACGGGGGCGGGAAGCGACGACAGCACGCGTCCAGCCGACCACGCGCTCCGCGGGTTGTCCTGCGCGGACGGACCGGACGGGTGAGTGACGCCTGGTCAGGCGGTCGTGCCGCTCGACAGAATCGATACATCAGCGCACAGAGGAGTGAACATACCCATTCTGCACACCAATTGAACCTCCGTTTCCTTACTTTCCGAGACGGAGGTGATGCTCGATGTACGAGCAGAACGACATGCCGTCGGACCGGACGGCAACGCGGCGGCAGGACGCCATCGAGATCAGTGACTTCGTGTTCGCGGCTACCGGCGCGCGGGTGCGGAGGCTGACAACGCCGGACGGCACACACTGGTTCCCGGCCGTCGACGTGTGCAGAAACCTGGGCTACTCCCATGTGGGTTCCGCTCTGCGGAACATCGCCGACAAGGCCAACTTCGCCAGTGTCGAGAGTGTGCTCCTGAAGCACACTCTCGACATTCCCGCAGGTCGGGAGTGGCGTCGAGACATGAATCTCGTGAATCTCCCAGGGCTCATCCGGCTGGTCAACGGCTGCACCAAGCCGGAGTCCCAGCCCTTCAAGACCTGGGTCTGCGACGTCATCGCCACCATCCAGCGCGACGGCTCCTACTCCCTGGAACCGGCCGCCGTGCAGCCCGCCGCACCCACCGGCGGCACCGCATACGTCATGCCCCGGCAGGTCGCCGACGCGATCGTGCGGCTGGAGACGCGCAACATCCAGGCCGACGAGATGCTGGCGGCCGCCCAGGAGCAGCACACCGAACTCCTGGGAGAGATCAGCCGCAGCCGGCGAGCGATCGCGAGCAGCCAGCAGGCCATCGCCCGCAGTCAGACCGCGCTTGTCCGCAGTCAGGACCAGATCGCCGAGGCGCTCCAGGAGATCGCGCACGTCCTCAGGGGAAGCCACCCCGAACCGAAGCTGACGCCTCAGCAGCTCCTCGCCTCCTGGAAGGCCAAGAACCTCGTCTTCACCGAGGACATCCACGCGGTGGCGGCCTGCCTGGCGCCCGCGCTCGTCCGGGGCGAGGCCGGTTACCGCATGGAGGAGATCGCCGCTCGCACGGGGCTGTCCACCGCTCGCGTCCACGACTGCCTGCGCACACTGCTCAAGCGCGGCTGCATGCGGCAGACGGGCTGCTCCACGGACGGGGCACCCGTCTACGTGCTGCCGTAGGGGCGCCCGACGAGGACGGGCCCGAAGCCGCAAAACGAAGTTGCGGCTTCGGGCCCTCTCGTACGTTAGCGGCTTCTTCAGGCCTGCGGGCCACTCTCGGACATCCCGTGCACCGCCGGGACGGTGCCCAGGCGCCCCTTCTGGAAGTCCTCGAACGCCTGCTGGAGCTCGTCGCGGGTGTTCATGACGAACGGGCCGTAGTGGGCCATCGGCTCGCGGATCGGCTGCCCGCCGAGGAGGACGACCTCCAGGTCCGGGGTGTGGGAGTCCTGCTTCTCGTCCGCGCGGACGGTCAGCGAACCGCCGGCGCCGAAGACCGCGGTCTGACCCAGGTGGACCGGGCGGCGCTCCGCGCCGACCGAACCCCTGCCCGCCATGACGTAGGCGAGGCCGTTGAAATCCTCGCGCCAGGGCAGGGTGATCTCCGCACCCGGCGCCAGCGTCGCGTGGACCATGGTGATCGGGGTGTGGGTGATGCCGGGCCCGGCGTGGCCGTCCAGCTCACCGGCGATGACGCGCAGCAGGGCGCCGCCGTCGGGGGAGGTGAGCAGCTGGACGCTGCCGCCGCGGATGTCCTGGTAGCGCGGGGCCATCATCTTGTCCTTGGCCGGGAGGTTCACCCACAGCTGGAGGCCGTGGAAGAGCCCGCCGGACATCACCAGGGACTCCGGCGGGGCCTCGATGTGGAGCAGGCCGGAACCGGCCGTCATCCACTGGGTGTCGCCGTTGGTGATGGTGCCGCCGCCGCCCTGACTGTCCTGGTGGTCGAAGATCCCGTCGATGATGTAGGTGACGGTCTCGAAGCCGCGGTGCGGGTGCCACGGGGTGCCCTTCGGCTCTCCCGGCGCGTACTCCACCTCACCCATCTGGTCCATCATGATGAACGGGTCGAGGTGACGGTAGTTGATCCCCGCGAAGGCCCGGCGCACCGGGAACCCCTCGCCCTCGAAACCGCTGGGCGCGGTGGTGACGGTGAGCACGGGACGTGCCACGGCGTCGGCCTGCGCGGTCACACGGGGCAGGGTCAGCGGGTTCTCGACGGTCACTGCAGGCATGTCCGTACCTCCTTGGGCGGCGTACGTCCCAGTTTAGTTGAGCATTGAACTTTCTGCCACCCAGAACGACGCGGGCCCGGAGGACATTCCCTCCGGGCCCGTGCCATCTGGGCGATCAGCGTCCGTCGCCGGGCGGGGGCGTCCCCGCCTCCGGCCGGACGGCGAGTCGTCAGCCGTACATCCGGCGCATCGCGAAGTCGACCATCTGCTCGACGGCCTTCGCGTCGAAGACCATCCGGTGCTCGCCCTCCATGTCGAGGACGAAGCCGTAGCCGGTGGGCAGCAGGTCGAGCACCTCGGCACCGGTGATGACGAAGTACTTCGACTCCTTGCCCGCGTATCGGCGCAGCTCCTTGAGCGTGGTGAACATCGGGATCACCGGCTGCTGGGTGTTGTGCAGGGCGAGGAACCCGGGGTTGTCGCCGCGCGGGCAGTAGACCTTCGAGGTGGCGAAGACCTGCTGGAAGTCCTCGGCGGCCAGCTGCCCGGTGGTGAAGGCCCGCACCGCGTCCGCGAGCGAGGGCGGGGACGGCTCGGGGTACAGGGGCGGCTGCTGACCGTATCCGCCGAGGCCGCCCGGCTGCTGCGGTTGGGCGTACTGCTGCTGCGCGGCGCCACCGTCCATGGGCTGGCCGTATCCATACATGGGCGCAAGCGTACCGAGGGGGGAACCCGGCGTCCGTGGGTAGACCCTTCTCACACTTGGCCGAGTGGGGGTTGCGTCTTATTACCGACGGGTAGCATCATCGGAGCTACTTGTCGGTACGTGAACTAGCGCGAGGATCAAGTGCCTCGCCGATCTCTCTCTACGGAGCGCAGTCGCCATGGGGCACTACAAGTCGAATCTCCGCGACATCGAGTTCAACCTCTTCGAAGTACTCGGGCGCGACAAGCTGTACGGCACCGGCCCCTTCGAGGAGATGGACACCGAGACCGCGAAAAGCATCCTCGAGGAGCTGACCCGCCTCTCGGAGAACGAGCTGGCCGAGTCCTTCGCGGACGCCGACCGCAACCCGCCGGTCTTCGACCCGGAGACCAACACCGCGCCGGTCCCCGCGTCCTTCAAGAAGAGCTACCAGGCCTTCATGGACTCCGAGTACTGGCGCCTCGGCCTGCCCGAGGAGATCGGCGGCACCACCGCGCCGCCGTCGCTGATCTGGGCGTACGCGGAGCTGATCCTCGGCGCCAACCCGGCCGTGTGGATGTACTCCTCCGGCCCGGCCTTCGCGGGCATCCTCTACGACGAGGGCAACGAGACGCAGAAGCACATCGCGAAGTTCGCCGCGGAGAAGCAGTGGGGCTCCACGATGGTCCTCACCGAGCCCGACGCCGGCTCGGACGTGGGCGCCGGCCGCACCAAGGCCGTGCGGCAGGAGGACGGCTCCTGGCACATCGAGGGCGTCAAGCGCTTCATCACGTCCGGCGAGCACGACATGTCGGAGAACATCCTCCACTACGTGCTGGCCCGTCCCGAGGGCGCCGGTCCCGGCACCAAGGGCCTGTCCCTCTTCCTCGTCCCGAAGTACCTCTTCGACTTCGAGACCGGCGAGCTGGGCGAGCGCAACGGCGTCTACGCCACCAACGTCGAGCACAAGATGGGCCTGAAGGCCTCCAACACCTGCGAGATGACCTTCGGCGACCGGCACCCCGCCAAGGGCTGGCTGATCGGCGACAAGCACGACGGCATCCGGCAGATGTTCCGCATCATCGAGTTCGCCCGCATGATGGTCGGCACGAAGGCCATCTCCACCCTCTCCACCGGCTACCTCAACGCCCTCGAGTACGCCAAGGAGCGCGTCCAGGGTCCCGACCTGGCGAACTTCATGGACAAGGCCGCGCCCAAGGTCACCATCACCCACCACCCCGACGTGCGCCGCTCGCTGATCACGCAGAAGGCGTACGCGGAGGGCATGCGCGCCCTCGTCCTCTACACCGCCTCGATCCAGGACGCGATCGCCGTCAAGGAGGCGAACGGCGAGGACACCGCCACCGAGCACGCGCTGAACGACCTGCTCCTGCCGATCGTCAAGGGCTACGGCTCCGAGAAGGGCTACGAGCAGCTCGCCCAGTCGCTCCAGACCTTCGGCGGCTCCGGGTTCCTCCAGGAGTACCCGATCGAGCAGTACATCCGCGACGCCAAGATCGACACCCTCTACGAGGGCACCACCGCGATCCAGGGCCAGGACTTCTTCTTCCGGAAGATCGTCCGCAACCAGGGCGCCGCGCTGAACTCCCTCGCCGAGGACATCAAGAAGTTCCTGGAGCTCGGCACGGGCGGCGAGGAGCTGGCGGGCGCCCGCGAGCACCTGGCCAAGGCCGCCGTCGAGCTGGAGGCCATCGTCGGCCTGATGCTGACCGACCTCGCGGCCACCGAGCAGGACGTCAAGAACATCTACAAGGTGGGCCTGAACACCACCCGCCTGCTGATGGCCTCCGGTGACGTCGTCGTGGGCTACCTGTTGCTCAAGGGCGCCGCGATCGCCGCGGAGAAGCTGGAGACCGCCTCCGCCAAGGACGTGGCCTTCTACACCGGCAAGATCGCCGCGGCGAAGTTCTTCGCGGCCAACGTCCTGCCGGGCGTCACCCTGGCCCGCAAGATCGCCACCGGCGTCGAGCTGGACCTGATGGAGCTGGACGAGGCCGCCTTCTAGACCCCCGGCACGCGCACCGGCACACGCCGGTACGCGTGCCCGCGGGCACCGTCCGGACCGGCGCCCGTCCGCTTCGGCACGGTTGCCCGAACTCCACACCGTCCACACGAAGGCCCGCTCCCCATCACCGGGAGCGGGCTTTCGTACGTCGTTAAGGTGAACCCCATGAGCGAACCCTCCCGCTTCGACCGCGGCCACACCGACGACCTCATGTCCTTCCTGACGGCGAGCCCCTCGCCGTACCACGCCGTGGCGACCGCCGCCGAACGGCTGGAGAAGGCAGGGTTCCGCCAGGTCGCCGAGACGGACGCCTGGGAAGGGACGAGCGGCGGAAAGTACGTGCTCCGCGGGGGCGCGATCGTGGCCTGGTACGTCCCCGAGGGCGCCGCGCCGCACACCCCCTTCCGGATCATCGGCGCACACACCGACTCCCCCAACCTCCGCGTCAAGCCGCTGCCCGACACCGGTGCGCACGGCTGGCGCCAGGTCGCCGTGGAGATCTACGGCGGGCCGCTGCTCAACTCCTGGCTCGACCGCGACCTGGGCCTGGCCGGCCGCCTCACCCTGCGCGACGGCTCGACCCGCCTGGTCGACATCGGCCGGCCGCTGCTGCGGGTGCCGCAGCTCGCCGTCCACCTCGACCGGGCGGTCAACACCGACGGCCTCAAGCTGGACAAGCAGCGGCACCTCCAGCCCGTCTGGGGCCTCGGCGGCGACGTGCGCGACGGCGATCTGATCGCCTTCCTGGAAGAGGAGTCCGGGCTGGCCGCGGGCGAGGTCGCCGGCTGGGACCTGATGGTGCACTCCGTCGAACCGCCCGCCTACCTCGGCCGCGACGAGGAGCTGCTGGCCGGCCCCCGCATGGACAACCTGCTGTCCGTGCACGCGGGCACGGCGGCCCTGGCGGCCGTCGCGACGAGCGGCGCGGATCTGCCGTACATCCCGGTGCTCGCCGCCTTCGACCACGAGGAGAACGGCTCGCAGTCGGACACCGGCGCGGACGGGCCGCTGCTGGGCACGGTGCTGGAGCGTTCGGTGTTCACGCGCGGAGGGTCGTACGAGGACCGGGCACGGGCCTTCGCGGGCACCGTCTGCCTGTCCTCGGACACCGGGCACGCGGTCCACCCCAACTACGCGGAGCGGCACGACCCGACGCACCACCCGCGCGTCAACGGCGGACCGATCCTCAAGGTCAACGTCAACAACCGCTACGCCACGGACGGTTCGGGACGGGCCGTCTTCGCCGCCGCCTGCGAGAAGGCGGACGTGCCCTTCCAGTCGTTCGTCTCCAACAACTCCATGCCGTGCGGCACCACCATCGGCCCCATCACCGCGGCCCGGCACGGCATCCGCACGGTCGACATCGGCGTGGCCATCCTGTCCATGCACAGCGCACGGGAGTTGAGCGGAGCGGACGACCCGTACCTGCTGGCCAACGCGCTCGTGGCGTTCCTGGAGGGCTAGGGCGTGTTTCGAAAGTAGCGTCGTCTGCCCGAAGGGCAGGCCCGGCGGCGTCTGGTGCGTGCGATCGCAAGGCGGAGGGTCGCCCCGA
>NZ_JBFBCB010000057.1:0-44803 GCF_040682975.1 Streptomyces sp. NPDC051051 | reverse complement strand
TCGCCCCGATACTGGTTGTATCGGGGCGATCCCGACAACGCGGCGAGCGTGCGTGCCAGGCGTCGCCGGGCAGACGGGACTTTCGAAACACGCCCAGGCCCACGGCTCGTCCGGGTCACCCGAAGGACTGGGTCACCCGAAGGGCTGGTTGAGATAGGGGTCGGAGACCGCTTTGCGCAGGCTGGCCCAGGATTCGTCGCCCGCCAGCGCGAGGTCGCAGTGCGGGCCGGGGTCGCGGTAGTTCCACTGCAGCGCGGCCTTGACGCCCGTCAGGCCCTTCAGGACCGTCGGCACCTGCGCGTACCACTGCGCCTGCCGGCCCGGCCGGGACGGGTCGTCGGCCGTGCCGAACTCGGAGAGCATCAGGGGTTTGTCGTCGGAGATGTTCTCGCGGATCCAGTCGTGCGTGGCCCGCTGGGTCTCGGCGAAGGAGAGCCAGCCCGCTTCGTGGCACCGGTAGTAGTTGTACTGGTTGTAGGCGATCCAGTCGACGTAGTCGTCGCCCGGGTACATCCGCTCGATCAGGTCGGCGTGCTCCAGATAACCGGTGGTGATCCACGTCCACACCACGTTGGTCACGCCCAGCTCCCGGAACCGGTCGTGGATGTGGCGGTAGGCGCGCACGTAGTCCTCGGGGGTGCCGTTGGCGGGCGTGCGGGTGTCCATCTCGAGGTCGAAGGAGAGGAAGACCTTCTCCCCGAACTCCCTGACCCGGGCGGCCTGGACGTCGATGACCGAGGCGTCCAGGTCACCGTCCGCGATCTGCCTCCAGGTGGGCTGCTGCGCCTTCGTGCCGCCCCACCACTTGCTCTCCCAGGACAGCAGCAGCAGATGTTCCTCGCCGGCGACGCGCTGCTCCTCCGGGGTGAGCAACTGCCCTTCCAGACGGCTCCCTTGGACCAGGGACATGTCGTGGTACGTGTACACGACGTCGAGCTTGCGGCCGATGCGCCGCTCGTAGCCGCGGACCTTCTCCGCGAGGTTGTCCTTGCCGTGCGGCACGAACGCGCCGAACCAGGCCCCGCAGGGCGGTTCAAGCAGCGCGGTCGGCGCGCACCTGCCGCCGAGGGCGGGGGGCCGCGACCCGCCCGGAACCGGCCCGGAACCGGAGTCGCCCAGGCCGGTGCCGCCCCGCAGGAGGAGGACGACGATCAGGACGGCACAGGCGACCGCGGCGACGGTGAGGAAGCGCGGGCGGGGTCCGGGCCGGGGACCGGGGCCCGCGGAGCGGGGCACGCGGGGGCGGGGGCGGGGAGCGGGGCCGAGGTCACGCGGGCGCCGGTGCCGCTGAGCTCGGCCGTCGCAGGGAAACGGGCGGTCGTCGTCGCCGGGCGAGTGGCCGTCGCCGCCGGGGTGGAGCAACCTCACAGAGCAGAACCCTTCGCAGTCCTCGGTGGGGAGGCGCGCAGCCGCGGGCAGAACGCGGCGACCGTGGTGAGCAGCGTGAGCGTCAGCAGGACGCGCTGCGCGCTGAAGGCGTGCGTGGCGATGAACACCGTCCCGGCGAGCAGCACGAGGGCCACGCTGACGAACACGGCCAGCATCAGCCGTTCGAGCAGGTCGGAGTGGCGCTCGAAGGCCGGGTCCCGGCGCTCCACGGGCCCCGCGGCGGGCACCACGGCCAGCGCGGGACCGCAGATCCTCAGCACGGCGGCGCCCGGCCCCGCCGCCAGGAAGGCGACCATGACCGCGCCCCGCAGCACGGAGCCGTCGGGCAGCGCGAGCGCCGACAGCGCCAGCCAGCCGCCGAGCGGTGGCAGTGCCCGTACGACCAGTTCCCGCGGTGTCATCGGCCCGTCTCCTTCAGGACGTAGGCCACCCCGGCGTCGTTCCCCGCCACCCGCTCGAACAGGGGCGAGGCGGCGACGGACCGCCGGATGCGGTCCAACTGGCCTTTTTCGAGAAGCCCGTTCATCTCGGCGTCGGCGAACTGACCGCGGGTGAACAGCAGGTAGGCCCGGCCCGGTGGCTTCACGACGGACATGTCGCGGGCCAGTACGGTCGCCGGATCGCGCACGACGGCGTCGACGTGCTCGCGGCCGTCGTCGAGGAACCAGTAGTGGTCCACTCTCCAGTAGTCGGCGAAGGCCAGCGGGTAGTTGCGGTCGGCCGCGACGACGAGGGAGTCGTCCGGCGCCCGGTCGACGACCTGCCGCACCAGGTCCACCTCGGCCGGCGGGAAGTAGCTGATGCGGTCCTTGCCGGAGTAGCTCGGCACGAAGGCGAGCGTGCCGACGAGGAGGGCGAGCGGCGGCAGCCACAGGTAGCGGCGGGGCTCGGTCCGACCGGCCTTCTGCATCGCCGTCAGCGTGCGCACCTGCGGCAGCAGGGCCGCCGCGGCGAAGAAGGCCGCGCCGGGCAGCGTGAACATCAGCACCCGGAAGATCATCTCGCTGCCGTAGCTGCTCGCCCCGAGCATCGGCAGGGGGGCCGCCGCGATCAGCAGCAGCGGCGTCGCGCGGTGACGCAGCACCGGCCGGCGCAGCGCGCCCACCACCGCGAGCAGCAGCACCGAGGCCGACAGCAGCCGGGCCACCCAGGACGTGGTCACCGCGCCGGTACCGGTCGGGGTGGCGCCGTAGCCGGTGGAGACGTTGCCGCCGATGTCGCCGATCGAGCGGATCATGTCGGGCATCGTCGCGGAGAGGAAGGGCAGGGCGGCCGTGAGGCACCAGGCCAGGAAGATCACGACGGCCGTGATCAGCGGGACCCCGTCGCGGTAGCGACGGATGAGGAAGAGGGCGGCCAGCGAGACGATCAGCATGCCGGGGGTGAGCTGGTGCGTGATGACGACGGCCACGATCAGCAGGGTGAGCAGCACCGTCCACACCGCCTGCCGCTGCCGCGCGGCGGACCGGCCGGGGCGGCCGTAGCGGCGCAGGACGACGGTCAGCACGCCGAGGTGCAGGGCGAAGGCCACGGACTGGGGGGAGAAGTAGTCCTGGCCGACCCAGTTGGCGACGCAGAAGAGCCAGACTCCGGTCCAGATCAGCCGCCGGTCCTCGGTGAACGTGCGGTAGAGCAGCAGCAGCGGGAGCAGCAGCAGCAGGCCGGACACCAGCGGCCACCACGCCATGACGTGCGCGGCGGAGTCCACTCCCAGCAGCCGCACCAGCGTGGCCTGGGCGGCGAAGAAGCCCGGCCACTGGTCGTAGACGGCCATGTCGCCGATCGCGTCCGCGTTCTCCAGCCGGCCGGCCGTCAGCAGGTGGTCGACGACCGCGTCGTGCTTCCACGCCCAGGCGTACAGGGGCGTCGGGTACAGCACCGCCTGGGTGGCGCGCTCCATCACCAGCAGGGCCACGACGTACGCCGGTGCCCAGAGGGGGTGGCGGCGCGGGCCGCGCAGCGTGACCCAGAAGCCGGCGGTGAGCAGCGTCAGTCCCGCCCAGAAGGCGGGATGCACGGCGGTGACGAGACCGAAGTCGTCGAGGTCGGAGACGTCGGTGCGGGTCACCGCCCAGCCCCACAGGGCGAGCGCGACGAGCAGCGCGGGCGCGGGGTGCAGCGCGGCGTGCCACCAGGGGCGGCCCGGTGGCAGGTCGGAGAGATCGTTCACGGGTTCCCCGCCCGCCGGGCCCGGCGCGTCCGCGGCGGGCGCGGGCTCCGGCTCGGATCTCTCCCGTGGAGTGGTTGGCGGACGCACGACGGTTCCCCCCTGGCGGTTCGGCTCTGGGCTTGATCAGTCGCGGGACGGGTCGCTGGGTGTGTTCGGGGCGTCTCGGCCGCTTCTGCCGCCCGTCGGTGACAGGTGCGGATCCGGCGCGGGCTCCGACGGCGGGTCGGCACGGCGGAGCGGCAGGAGCAGGACGAGCAGGAACAGCAGGCCGAGCACCGGCGGCGTGGCGGGCGCGAGCGCCTCTCTCCCCGCCCAGCCCCCCACGGCGGTGAGATAGACGATCCCCCAGCGCGCCGCCCACGGCAACCGCCCGACCGGCCGGTCGCCGAAGCGCCGGCCGGCGCGGTCGAGCAGCAGCCACAGCAGCACGAGGCACAGCAGCTGACAGACCGGCGGCACCCAGCGCAGCAGCGGGTCGGGGCCGGGAAGACCCAGGGTCCGCGCGAAGAAATCCGCCGTCTGCGTGGAGAACGTCCCACCCAGTGCCCGTGGTTCCCGTCCCAGGGCCACCGGTACGGCGTACAGCGCGAGGACGACGGCTCCCAGCGCCGTGCCCGGCAGCCACGCCTCGCGCCGCGTCACCAGTGTCACGGCGGCGACGAACAGCAGGAGCAGCGTTGCCCCGGCGAGCAGCGCCGGGCCGGGCAGCAGGCCCAGCATCCCGCGCCCGCTCAACGGCTCGGCGAGACCGCCCGTGAGCCGGCCGCCGAGCCACGGCAGGTTCCGCAGCGCCACGACGTAGGACACCGTGGCGACGCCGAGGAGGCCCCACAGTCCGGCGCGCAGTCGGCGCTGTCCGCGCTCGGACCAGAGGCCGTCGCCCCCGGGGCCGGGCGCCGGCGCGCTCGGTCCCTCGCCGGACTCGACCGGCGGTGCGCCCCGGTGCGGGCGGACGATCAGCGCGAGGGTGTCCGCCTGGAGAGCCTCCCTCTCGTATCCGGGGCGTCCTATGAACAGCGCGACGGTGTCCTCGTCGCGGGCCCCGTGCTCGTACGCCGCCCGGCGCGCCCAGCTCGTGCCGTACCCGACGGTGGCGTTCAGCCGGGCCCCGCGCGCGCCGCCCACCTCGACCGTGCCGTCGGTCCTGGCCGCGGACGCGGGCGTGGGCTCGGGCGTGGTCGCGGGCTCGGGCGCAGACGCAGTGCGCGTCGCGGTCGCGGTGCGGGTGGCGGTCGCGGTGCGGGTGGCGGTCGCGACGGCCGGGGCGGAGCGGTCCGCGGGCGAGGCGTCGGCCGGCACGGTGGCGGGCACCCGGCCGCCCTCGCGGAGCGCCGCCCGCAGCCCGGCGACCGACACGAGGGCGATCAGCGACATGCTCAGCAGCACCGCCCAGCCCGCGCCCGCGATCCCGGCCGGGGTGAACAGTACGGCCGCGCTGCCCAGGACCAGCGTGCACATGGCGCCCTGGAGCGCGGCGAGCACGCCGGTGCGGCCCTGCACGCGCAGCACCCCGATGTACAGCTCCACCACGACCCGCGGCAGCGCCCCGGCGGCCAGCAACCGCAGCACGGTGGTCCCGTGTTCGGCGTAGTCCTCGTTGAACGGCAGCAGGATCTGCGGCGCGAACACCACCAGGACCAGCACCACCGGCACCAGCAGCAGCGTCATGCGGCGCAGCGCCCCGCGGACGCCGTCGGCGAGCCGGCGCGGGTCGTGCGAGGCGTGGGCGGTGAGGGAGGAGGCCATGTTGATGGCCATGAACTCCATCGTGCCGCCGACGGTGTACGCCACGTAGAAGTAGCCGTTCTCCGCCGCGCTGAAGCGGACGGCGACCATCACCGGCAGCAGGTTGATCATCGCCAGGCTGAACAGCGCGCCGAGCGAGTCCCCGGCCAGGAACCGGCCCATCTCGCGGACCCCGGGCGGTTCCAGGTCCCGGTCGGCCGCGGCCTGGCGCGGGATGAGCCTGCGGAAGATCAGCCAGCCCAGCGGCACCGTCGACAGGGCGATGGCGGCGGCCCAGGACACGAAGATCCCGAGCGCCGGCAGCACGGTGGCGAAGACGGCCAGCAGGATCAGCTTGCCGGTCGAGAACACCGCGTTGCCGACCGGGACCCATCCGGACCTGCGCAGTCCGGTCAGCACGCCGTCCTGGAGGGTGAGCAGCGCCCAGGCCACGCACGCGACGACGAACGCCGCCCCGGCGACCGGCGTGCCGAGCGGCGCGTACGACGCCCCCCACGTGTCGAGCGTGAGCAGGAAGCCGACGGCGGCGACGGCGACCACCACCGAACTCGCCGCGTACGCCCGCCGCACCAGGGAACCGGTCGCCCGTCCCGCGCGCGGGACGAAGCGCACGACCGCGCCGATCATCGTCGTCGCCGTGATGCTGGCCAGCAGACGCATCGCGGCGATCGCGGCGGAGCCCTGCCCGACGGCCTCCTCGGTGTAGTAACGGGCGGCCACGAGCCAGAAGCCGAGGCCGAGCACGGCGGAGACACCGGTGCTGAGCATCAGGAAGTAGGCGTTCCGGAACAGCGAGTCGGAGTCCCGCCCACCACCGGAGCCACCCGCCTCCGCCGGGGCGGGGGCCCGCGTCCCGGGTGGGGCGGGGGCCCGCGCACCGGGACCGGCCCCGGTGCGCTCCCCGGTTCCGGTCCCTGCGGGTGTCCCGGCACCGGTCCCGGCGGACGCTCGGGTCCCGGCGGACGTCCCGGTCCCGGGTCCGGCGGACGCCACGGCCCCGGCGGACGCCACGACTTCGGCGGACGCCACGACTTCGGCGGACGCCACTGCTTCGGTGCCGGCCCGTGCCTCGGCCGGGGTCGCGGCGTGTGTTCCGGCCTGGGTGTCAGCCACGGGTCGGCTCCAGCCCTCCCGGCGCCTCGGCCGGCCGCGCGCCGGACTCCTCCAGTATGTCGACGACCTGACATGCCCGCAGCGGATCGACCGGCAGCGCATGCCGGGCGAACCACCGGGCCCCCGCCGGATCCGGCGAGAGGTCGGTGAAGTCGACACCCGCGTAGTCGTCGAGCGGCGGATCGTAGAGGTATCCGACGACGATGTCCCGCCGCGCGAGAGCCGCGATCGCGGCGTCCCGGTCGGCGACGAACAGGGGCACCCTGAAGAGGGGTTGGGGATCCGGCCGGACGACGGGGGCGACGGGCCGGGGGACGGCCCGGGCGACGGCCGACGGTCCGGGCCCCTGCCCGGCGCCGGGTGAGTCGCCGGACGCCTCGGCCCGGAGACCCGCCTCCCCCTCGGCGCCACCGCGCGGGACCGGCCGCGCCCACTGCGTGGACAGCAGTTGCTCCGTGCCCGCCCGGCAGGCGGCCAGGACCTCGTCGAGACGGTCGAGTCTGCGGCCGATCCGGCCCAGGCGCAGGTTTCCGGAACGCAAGCGGTAGTCGTGCATGTCGACCCGGACCCAGGAGTCGCTCGCGGTGAGGTCCGGCGCCGCACCGACCGCCCCGGCCAGTGCCTCGGGCCGCAACGGCATCCGGATCCCCTCGCGTTCCGTCAGCCCGAGCAGCCGCATCGTGGCCCACGCCGCCCGCCGCAGCCGCAGCCCCCGCACCGCCGCCTCCGCGTACGGCCGTACGGTGTAGGCCAGTTCGGCCGTGAGCCGGCCGGGCAGCAGCAGGTCCTCGCAGGTCTTCTCCAGGGCCTCGCGCAGGCCCGGGTCGGCACAGGACAGGAAACCGCCCGCCTTGGCGCCGACGTGCTTGGACAGGCTGAAGACGGAGGCGTCGCCCCAGGCTCCGACCGGTCGGTCGCCCACCTCACTGCCGATGGCGTGCGCCCCGTCCTCGAACAGCGGAATCCCCGACGCGTCGCACTTCGCACGCAGCCGCGGCGCGTCGTCCGGATTGCCGTACAGATTCGTCGTCAGCACCGCGGACAGCGAACCCCACAGGTCGTCCGGCACCGCGTCGACGTCGATCGACGCGTCCAGCGGGTTCAACGGCGCCTGCACGGGCCTGAGTCCGGCCGCGAGCACGACGAAGAAGATCACGTCGTCGTTCACAGGCGACATCAGCACCCGTCCGCCCGGCGGGCACCAGTGGCGCAAGGCCACGAACAGCCCGAACCGGCACGACGGCACGTACACGCATTCCCGGCCGAGTCTGCCGCGCATGGTCTCTTCCAGCCGTTTCGGCCGTGGAACATGCCGCGCCGACGCGAGACCGGCCTCCCCTGTGGCCATCCGCCCCCCAAAGGTGCCGTGGGAACGCCCCCTCCCCGAGGCCTTCCGGCACCCGTCCAGAGTCTCCCCTTTCGCACCGCTCCGTCAAGATTGCGGACCGGGCTGCGGACGACTTCCCGTGTCCGGACGGACGCGGAGCGCTCCGGCCGGACCGCCCGATCTCCGGCCTCCTGGGTCACTCCCGTGTCGCCGCGGTGTCCCTCCCGCGAGGTCGGCCGTAACGTGTGCCGCGGCTCGGCGCACCCGCAGAGCACCGCGGAGCACCTGCGCACGGCCGGCACCCGGCCGTGGCGAGCGCAGGCGCAGACCTGGCGAACAGATGGTGAGCACGAAAGTGAGGCAGCACCCGATGCCCCCCTTGGCCCCCTTCGACCTCCCCGAGGGCGACCCCTTCGGCCCGCACAACCTCCCGTACGGCGTCTTCTCCCTGTCCGACCCCGACCCCGACTCCGGCTCCAGCCCTGACGCCGAGTCCCGGTCCGGCTCCGGCTCCGGCTCCGGCTCCGGCTCCGGCTCCGGCTCCGGCTCCGGCTCCGGGCAGCGGACCGTCGGCGTCCGGCTCGGCGACCACGTGCTCGACGCCGGTGCGGCGGCCCGGGCCCTCGGCTCCCCGCACGCCGCCCTGCTCGGCCGGCCGACCCTCAACCCGCTGCTGGCGGCGGGCCGTACGGTCTGGTCCCAGGTGCGCCGAGCCCTGACCGAGTGGGTCACGGACCCCTCCCACCGGCAGACGCTGCTCCCCTTCCTGCACCCCCTTTCCTCGGTGACCCTGCACCTGCCGTTCGAGGTGGCCGACTACGTCGACTTCTACGCCTCCGAGCACCACGCCCGGAACGCGGGCGCCATCTTCCGCCCGGACGCCGCGGACACCCTCCTGCCGAACTGGAAGCACCTTCCGATCGGCTACCACGGCCGCGCCGGCACGGTCGTGGTCTCCGGCACGGACGTCGTCCGCCCGTCGGGCCAGCGCAAGGCGCCCACCGATCCGGCCCCCGTCTTCGGCCCCACCCGACGGCTCGACATCGAGGCCGAGGTCGGGTTCGTGGTCGGCACGCCGTCGCGGCAGGGACACCCGGTCCCGCTGACCGACTTCCGTGAGCACGTCTTCGGCCTGTGCCTCCTCAACGACTGGTCCGCACGCGACATCCAGGCCTGGGAGTACGTCCCCCTCGGCCCCTTCCTCGGGAAGTCCTTCGCCACCTCGGTGTCGGCGTGGATCACCCCGCTGGAGGCACTGGAGGAGGCGCGGCTGTCACCCCCCGAACGCACCCACCCCCTGCTGCCCTACCTCGACGACTCCGCGACCGAGCCCGCCGGCTACGACCTGCGCATCTCGGTCGCCGTCAACGGCCACGTCGTCTCCGAGCCCCCCTTCTCCACCATGTACTGGACGGCCGCCCAGCAACTCGCCCACCTGACGGTCAACGGCGCCTCCCTGCGCACCGGCGACCTCTACGGCTCCGGCACGGTGAGCGGCCCGGCCGACGATCAGCGCGGCTCCCTGCTGGAGCTGACCTGGAACGGCCGCGACCCCCTGGAACTCCCCGACGGCAAGCGGACGTACCTGGAGGACGGGGACGTGGTGACCCTGTCGGCGTGGGCCCCCGGTCCGGACGGGCTGCGGGTCGGTCTGGGCGAGGTGAGCGGGAGGGTCCGCACGGGCTGACTCCAGCCGTTCCCGCCGTCATACTGACGGCGGGAACGGTCCCCGCACCGGGCCCGCCGCACCTACCGTCCCGAAGCACGGAACCGCCCGTCACCACCGCCCCGTTCTCCCCGACCAGGATCCGGAGCCCATGGCAATGACCCTCTGCCTGCTCCTGTTGAGCGTCGTCGCCCTGACCGCCGCCGTGCCGGTCCCGCGCGCGCTGACCCGGGCCGAGTGGACCGAGCGGGAGCCGGTGGTGGCGCTGTGGGTGTGGCAGTGCCTGGTCGCCACGGTGCTGCTGTGCTGTCTGACGGCGCTCGTGCTGGGGGCGGCAGCCGTCTTCCACACCGTCCGCACCCAGGTCTTCGCCCCGGCGCCACCGGCCGTGACAGCGGCCTACGACCTCTCGACCGCCCCGGTGTGGGCGACGGCGCTCACGCTGCTGCTGGCCTGCGGCGCCGCCTGGACCACCGCGATGCTCGCCCGCGAGCTGGTCGAGGCCCGCCGGCGCCGCGGCCTGGCCCGCGCCCACCTGCGGGAGCGCGCGCCCGACCTGCCCGCGGGACTGCCCTCCGCCCGGGGCCCCCTGCTGGTGCTCGAGGACGACTACCCGGACGCCTGGTGGATGCCCGGCAGCCCGTCCCAGCTGATCGTGACCACCGGCGCCCTGCAGCGCCTCACCTCCCACCAGATCGACGCGGTCCTCGCCCATGAACGAGGTCACGCCCGCGCCCACCACGACTGGCTGCTGCACCTGTCGACGGCCCTGGCCACCGGATTCCCGCGCGTCCCGCTGTTCACCCACTTCTGCGACCAGACCCACCGCCTGGTCGAACTCTCCGCCGACGACACGGCGTCCCGGCGCTGCGGTCACCTCACGACGGCGCTCGCGCTGATCGAGCTGAACCAGCACCGGGGCGTCCTGTCCTGCGCGTCCTCCCACCGGCTGCTGGGCGAACGCGTGGACCGCCTCCTCCAGCCGCCTCCACGGCTGCTGCGCAGACACCGGGCCCTGACGACGACCGTGGCGGCGCTGGTCCCCCTGCTCCCGCTGCTGATCACCTTCGCCCCGGGGCTGACCGCCCTGAGCTGACCCCCGACCGGAGAGGGCTGGAACCCGGCGCTCCGGTCCCCGGTGTCCGGCCGCCTATCTCCAGTCCTCGGGTTCCGGTTCCTCGTCCATCTCGGGCCAGTGGTCGTCGGCCCCGTCGGCGGAGGGCGCCCCGCCCGCGGCGGACACGGCGTCGGAGGCCTTGCCCGAGCCCGAAGCCCTCCCGGAGCCCGAGTCCGTCCCGGATGCCGGGGCGGCGCCGGATGCCGGGTCCGGGGCCTCGCCCAGGGACGCCAGCACGCCGATCACTCCCTCCCCGTACGTCGCCAGCTTCTTCTCGCCGACTCCGCTGATCCCGCCCAGCTCCCGCACGGACGTCGGCCAGGCCGTGGCGATCTCCCGCAACGTGGCGTCGTGGAAGATGACGTACGCCGGCACGCCCTGCTCGCGGGCCTGTTCGGCGCGCCAGGCGCGCAGGGCCTCGAAGGCGGGGAGGAGTGCCTCGGGCAGTTCGACCGCCGCCGCCTTCGCCCTGCCCTTGCCGGTGGAGGAACCCGACGTCTTCGCCGTGACCGGCTTCTCCGGCTCCTTGCGCAGCGGCACCTCGCGCTCGCGGCGCAGCACCTCCCCGCTGGCGTCCGTGAGCACCAGCGTGCCGTAGTCCCCCTCGACGGCGAGCAGCCCCTGCGCCAGCAGCTGCCGCACGACACCGCGCCATTCGCCCTCGGACAGCTCCTCGCCGATGCCGAACACCGACAGCTGGTCGTGGTCGAACTGGATCACCTTGGCCGTGCGCTTGCCCATCAGGATGTCGACGATCTGCACCGCGCCGAACTTCTGGCCGCGCTCCCGCTGCAACCGCACCACCGTCGACAGCACCTTCTGCGCCGCGACCGTGCCGTCCCAGGTCTGTGGGGGTGTGAGGCAGGTGTCGCAGTTGCCGCAGCCCTTCGGGTCCGGTTCCTGGCCGAAGTAGGCCAGGAGCTGCCCGCGGCGGCACCGGGCGGTCTCGCACAGCGCCAGCATCGAGTCGAGGTGGGCGGCGGCCCGGCGCCGGAACGCCTCGTCGCCCTCGCTCGACTGGATCATCTTGCGCTGCTGTATGACGTCGTTGAGGCCGTAGGCCATCCAGGCCGTCGAGGGCAGTCCGTCACGGCCCGCGCGGCCCGTCTCCTGGTAGTAGCCCTCGATCGACTTGGGCAGGTCGAGATGAGCGACGAACCGCACGTCCGGCTTGTCGATGCCCATGCCGAAGGCGATGGTCGCGCACACGACCAGGCCTTCCTCCCGCAGGAACCGCGACTGGTGTGCCGCGCGCGTGCCCGCGTCCAGACCGGCGTGGTACGGCACGGCCTCGATGCCGTTGCGGGAGAGGAACTCGGCGGTCTTCTCGACGGAGTTGCGCGACAGGCAGTAGACGATTCCCGCGTCACCCGCGTGTTCCTCGCGCAGGAAGCTCAGCAGCTGCTTCCTGGGGTCGGCCTTCGGCACGATCCGGTACTGGATGTTGGGCCGGTCGAAGCTCGCCACGAAGTGCCGGGCCGTCGGCATGCGCAGCCGCTGCGTGATCTCCTGGTGCGTCGCGTGGGTGGCCGTGGCGGTGAGCGCGATCCGCGGGACGTCGGGCCAGCGCTCGCCCAGCAGGGAGAGGGTGAGGTAGTCGGGGCGGAAGTCGTGCCCCCACTGGGACACGCAGTGGGCCTCGTCGATGGCGAAGACGGCGATCTTGCCGCGCGACAGCAGGTTCAGCGTGGCGTCCAGGCGCAGCCGCTCCGGCGCCAGGTAGAGCAGGTCCAGCTCGCCGGCCAGGAACTCGGCCTCGACCGTGCGCCGCTCGTCGAAGTCCTGGGTGGAGTTCATGAATCCGGCCCGCACGCCCAGGGCTCGCAGCGCGTCCACCTGGTCCTGCATCAGCGCGATCAGCGGGGAGACCACGACGCCCGTGCCCGGCCGGACCAGGGAGGGGATCTGGTAGCACAGCGACTTGCCGCCGCCGGTCGGCATGAGGACGACCGCGTCCCCGCCGGCCACCACATGCTCGATGACCTCGCCCTGCTCGCCCCGGAAGGCCTCGTACCCGAAGACCCGGTGGAGCGTGGCCAGCGCCTCGCTCTCGGTGCCCGCCATCTCGGTGGTTACTGGCATCTCCCTGATCCCGCCCGTCCCTCGCATCGTCCCGTCCCCCGTACGTCGTCCTCGACCACTGCGTCCACGATAGGGGTCCGGACCGACACCGCCGGAGTTGTCCACAGGCCCGCGGTGATCCGTCGCCCGCACGGTGCCGCTTCCGCACGGGCCGGCCCGCCGCCCGCCGGATGCCGGCCGGCCGCCGGACCGGCCCGCCGGATGTGCCCGCCGCACCCGCTCCGGCGCATGCGACGGGCCCCGGCCCCCTCCGCGGGGAACCGGGGCCCGTCGCACGAGCTCCGCGGGTCAGCGCACGAACACTCCTGCCTGGCTCGCCAGGTCCAGGAAGTACTGCGGTGCCACACCGAGCACCAGGGTGACCGCCACACCCACCCCGATCGTCGTCATCGTCAGGGGTGACGGCACGGCGACGGTGGGGCCCTCGGGCCGCGGCTCGCTGAAGAACATCAGGACGATGACGCGGATGTAGAAGAACGCGGCGATCGCCGACGAGATCACACCGACCACGACGAGCGGCGCCGCACCGCCCTCCGCCGCCGCCTTGAACACGGCGAACTTCCCCGCGAACCCGGAGGTCAGCGGGATGCCGGCGAAGGCCAGCAGGAACACCGCGAACACGGCCGCCACCAGCGGCGACCGGCGGCCCAGCCCGGCCCACTTGGACAGGTGCGTCGCCTCGCCGCCGGCGTCCCGCACCAGCGTCACCACGGCGAACGCGCCGATCGTCACGAACGAGTACGCGCCCAGGTAGAACAGGACGGACGAGACACCGTCCGGCGTGGTCGCGATGACACCCGCGAGGATGAACCCGGCGTGCGCGATCGACGAGTACGCCAGCAGCCGCTTGATGTCGGTCTGGGTGATCGCGACGATCGCGCCGCCCAGCATGGTGACGACCGCGACGCCCCACATGACCGGCCGCCAGTCCCAGCGCAGGCCCGGCAGCACGACGTAGAGGATCCGCAGCAGCGCGCCGAAGGCGGCCACCTTGGTGGCGGCGGCCATGAAGCCGGTGACCGGGGTCGGCGCGCCCTGGTAGACGTCCGGCGTCCACATGTGGAACGGCACGGCGCCCACCTTGAACAGCAGCCCCATGACGATCATGGCGGCGCCGATGAGCAGCAGCACGTCGTTGCCCATGGTGTCGGCGAGGGCCGGGCTGACGTTGGTGACCGTGCCGTCGACGACCTGCGCGATCGTCGCGTACGACACCGAGCCGGCGTACCCGTACAGCAGGGCGATGCCGAACAGGGTGAACGCGGAGGCGAAGGAGCCGAGCAGGAAGTACTTGACCGCCGCCTCCTGCGACAGCAGCCGCTTGCGGCGGGCCAGCGCGCACAGCAGGTACAGCGGCAGCGAGAAGACTTCCAGGGCGATGAAGAGGGTCAGCAGGTCGTTGGCCGCCGGGAAGACCAGCATGCCCGCGACGGCGAACAGGAGCAGCGGGAAGACCTCGGTGGTGGTGAAGCCCGCCTTGACGGCCGCCTTCTCGCTGTCGCTGCCCGGCACCGAGGCGGCCTGGGCGGCGAAGGAGTCGACGCGGTTGCCGTGTGCCTCGGGGTCGAGCCGCCGTTCGGCGAAGGTGAACAGTCCCACCAGGGCGGACAGCAGGATCGTGCCCTGGAGGAACAGGGCCGGTCCGTCGACCGCGATCGCGCCCATCGCCGCGATGTGGGCCTTGGTGGTGCCGTATCCGTCCGCCGCCAGCGCCACCACCGCGGCGAACGCGGCGATCAACGCGACGACGGACACGAACAGTTGGGCGTGGTAACGGGATCTGCGCGGCACGAACGCCTCGACCAGGATCCCGACGACGGCCGCGCCCACGACGATCAGGGTGGGTGACAGCTGCGCGTATTCGATCTTCGGCGCGTCGATCTTCGAGATCGGGTCGGCCGCGGTTGTCCACAGGTTGTGGACGACTGCTGTGTTCACTTGGCCGCCTCCACCTCGGGCTGGGGGTCCTTCTTGTGTACGTCGGACAGCGTCTGCTTGACCGCCGGGTCGACGATGTCGGTGACAGGCTTCGGGTAGACGCCCAGGAAGATCAGCAGAACGATCAGCGGGGCGACGACCATCAGCTCACGTGCGCGGAGGTCCGGCATCGCGGCGACCTCCGGTCTGACGGGACCGGTCATCGTCCTCTGGTAGAGGACGAGGGTGTAGAGCGCGGCGAGGACGATGCCGAACGTGGCGACGATGCCGATCGCCGGATAGCGCGAGAACGTCCCCACCAGGACCAGGAACTCGCTCACGAACGGCGCCAGTCCCGGCAGCGACAGGGTCGCGAGGCCGCCGATCAGGAAGGTGCCGGCGAGCACGGGAGCGACCTTCTGCACACCGCCGTAGTCGGCGATGAGCCGCGAACCGCGCCGCGAGATGAGGAAGCCGGCGACCAGCATCAGGGCGGCCGTCGAGATGCCGTGGTTGACCATGTAGAGCGTGGCGCCGGACTGGCCCTGGCTGGTCATGGCGAAGATGCCCAGGATGATGAAGCCGAAGTGCGAGATCGACGCGTACGCCACCAGCCGCTTGATGTCCCGCTGCCCGACGGCGAGCAGCGCACCGTAGATGATGCTGATCACGGCGAGGACGAGGACCACGGGCGTGGCCCACTTGCTGGCCTCCGGGAAGAGCTGGAGGCAGAAGCGCAGCATCGCGAAGGTGCCGACCTTGTCGACGACCGCCGTGATGAGGACGGCGACCGGGGTGGTGGCCTCTCCCATGGCGTTGGGCAGCCAGGTGTGGAGCGGCCACAGGGGCGCCTTCACGGCGAAGGCGAAGAAGAAGCCGAGGAACAGCCAGCGTTCGGTGTTCGTCGCCATGTCGAGCGAGCCGTTGGCCCGGGCCTCGGCGATCTCCGTCAGCGAAAAGTTCCCGGCGACCACGTAGAGCCCGATCACCGCGGCCAGCATGATCAGTCCGCCGGCCAGGTTGTAGAGCAGGAACTTCACGGCCGCGTACGACCGTTGGGTGGACGCCGTCTCCTCGCCGTGCTCGTGGGCCCGGTCCCCGAAGCCGCCGATGAGGAAGTACATCGGGATCAGCATGGCTTCGAAGAAGATGTAGAAGAGGAAGACGTCGGTGGCCTCGAAGGAGATGATCACCATCGCCTCGACGGCGAGGATCAGGGCGAAGAAGCCCTGCGTCGGCCGCCACCGCTTGCTACCGGTCTCCAGCGGGTCGGCGTCGTGCCAGCCCGCGAGGACGATGAACGGGATCAGCAGGGCCGTGAGCGCGATGAGCGCCACCGCGATGCCGTCCACGCCGAGTTCGTACCGGACGCCGAACTCGGCGATCCAGGAGTGGGACTCGGTGAGCTGGTAGCGGTCGCCGTCCGGGTCGAAGCGGACCAGGACGACGATCGCGAGGACGAGCGTGGCGAGGGAGAACAGCAGGGCCAGCGTCTTGGCGGTGTTGCGCCGCGCGGCCGGGACGGCGGCCGTGGCGACCGCCCCGATCGCGGGGAGCGCCGCCGTCGCTGTCAGCAGAGGAAAGGACATCGGTATCAGACCGCCCTCATCAGCAGGGTCGCGGCGATGAGGACCGCCGCACCGCCGAACATCGAGACCGCGTACGACCGCGCGAAGCCGTTCTGGAGCTTGCGCATGCGTCCGGAGAGGCCGCCGACCGAGGCCGCCGTACCGTTGACGACGCCGTCGACCAGGGTGTGGTCGACGTACACCAGGGACCGGGTGAGGTGCTCGCCGCCGCGGACCAGGACGACGTGGTTGAAGTCGTCCTGGAGGAGGTCGCGGCGGGCGGCCCTGGTGAGCAGGGAACCGCGCGGGGCGACGACCGGGACGGGGCGGCGGCCGTACTGGAGGTAGGCGACCGCGACGCCGATCACCAGCACCACCATGGTGGCGAGGGTGACCGTGAGCGCGCTGACCGGCGCGTCGCCGTGGCTGTGCCCCGTGACGGGCTCCAGCCAGTGCAGGAAGCGGTCGCCGATGCTGAAGAAGGCGCCGGCGAAGACCGAGCCGAAGGCCAGCACGATCATGGGGATCGTCATGGACTTCGGGGACTCGTGCGGGTGCGGCTCCTCCGTCGCGGCGGCGACGTGACCGGATGCGGCCCCGCCGCCGTGTGCGGCGGCGGGCTCGGCGCTGGGCGCCTCGGGTGAGCGGGTGGGCCGGTTCCTCCAGCGCTCCTCGCCGAAGAACGTCATCAGCATCACGCGCGTCATGTAGTACGCCGTGATGGCCGCGCCCAGCAGCGCGCAGCCGCCGAGGATCCAGCCCTCGGTGCCGCCCTTGGCGAAGGCGGCCTCGATGATCTTGTCCTTGGAGAAGAAGCCGGACAGACCCGGGAAGCCGATGATGGCGAGGTAGCCGAGGCCGAACGTGATGAAGGTGACCGGCATGTACGTGCGCAGGCCGCCGTACTTGCGCATGTCGACCTCGTCGTTCATGCCGTGCATGACCGAACCGGCGCCGAGGAACAGGCCGGCCTTGAAGAAGCCGTGCGTCACGAGGTGCATGATCGCGAAGACGTAACCGATCGGGCCGAGGCCGGCCGCCAGCACCATGTAGCCGATCTGCGACATGGTCGAGCCGGCCAGGGCCTTCTTGATGTCGTCCTTCGCGCAACCGACGATCGCACCGAACAGGAGCGTGACGGCGCCGACGACGGTCACGACGAGCTGTGCGTCGGGCGCCAGGTTGAAGATCGCCGCGGAGCGGACGATCAGGTAGACCCCGGCGGTGACCATCGTGGCCGCGTGGATGAGGGCCGAGACGGGCGTCGGGCCCTCCATGGCGTCCCCGAGCCAGGACTGCAACGGCACCTGGGCGGACTTGCCGCAGGCCGCGAGCAGCAGCATCAGGGCGATCGCGGTGAGCGTGCCCTCGCTCGCCCCACCGGCGAGTCCGGCCTCCTCGGGCGTGCCCAGCAGGGGACCGAAGGCGAAGGTGCCGAAGGTGGTGAACATCAGCATGATGGCGATCGACAGGCCCACGTCACCGACGCGGTTGACCAGGAAGGCCTTCTTCGCCGCGGTGGCGGCGCTGGGCTTGTGCTGCCAGAAGCCGATCAGCAGGTAGGAGGCGAGGCCGACGCCCTCCCAGCCGACGTACAGCAGCAGGTAGTTGTCGGCGAGGACCAGGAGGAGCATCGCCGCCAGGAACAGGTTCAGGTAGCCGAAGAAGCGGCGGCGGCGCTCGTCGTGCTCCATGTACCCGATCGAGTACAGGTGGATCAGCGAGCCGACGCCCGTGATCAGCAGGACGAACGTCATCGACAGCTGGTCGACGCGGAAGGCGGCGTCCGCCTGGAAGCCCTCGACCGGGATCCAGCTGAACAGGTGTTGCGTGAGCGTCCGGTCGTCGGCGTCCCTGCCGAGCAGGTCGGCGAAGAGGACGAGGCCGATCACGAAGGAGACGGCCGCCAGCAGTGTGCCGAGCCAGTGGCCGACGGCGTCGAGCCGCCGGCCACCGACCAGGAGGACGGCCGCTCCGAGCAGGGGCGCCGCGATCAGCAGCGCAATCAGGTTCTCCACGATTCTTCCGACCCCTTACAGCTTCATCAGGCTGGCGTCGTCGACCGAGGCCGAGTGGCGGGAACGGAACAGCGACACGATGATCGCGAGTCCCACCACGACCTCCGCTGCGGCGACGACCATCGTGAAGAACGCGATGATCTGGCCGTCGAGGTTGCCGTGCATGCGGGAGAAGGCGACGAACGCGAGGTTGCAGGCGTTGAGCATCAGCTCGATGCACATGAACACGACGATCGCGTTGCGCCTGATCAGGACGCCCGTCGCACCGATCGTGAACAGCAGGGCGGCGAGATAGAGGTAGTTGACGGGGTTCACTTCGACGCCTCCTCGGCCCGCTTGAAGGTCGGCGGCTCGATCGGGGTGCGTTCCAGGCGCTCCGCGGCGCGCTGCTCGATCGCCTTGAGGTCGTTGAGCGCCTCGGCGGACACGTCCCGGACCTGGCCGCGCTCCCGCAGCGTCTTGCTGACGGTGAGGTCCGACGGGGTGCCGTCGGGCAGCAGGCCGGCGATGTCCACGGCGTTGTGCCGCGCGTACACACCGGGCGCGGGCAGCGGCGGCAGGTGGACGCCCTCGCGGACGCGCTGTTCGGACAGCTCGCGCTGGGTCTTCGCCCGCTCGGTGCGCTCGCGGTGGGTGAGCACCATGGCGCCGACGGCGGCCGTGATGAGCAGGGCGCCGGTGATCTCGAAGGCGAAGACGTACTTGGTGAAGATGAGGGCCGCGAGGCCCTCCACGTTGCCGCCCGCGTTGGCCTCCGTGAGGCCGCCGAACTCCGTCAGGGAGGCGTTGCCGATGCCGGCGACCAGCAGGACGCCGAAGCCGAGGCCGCAGACCAGCGCCAGCCAGCGCTGGCCCTTGATGGTCTCCTTCAGGGAGTCCGCGGCGGTGACGCCGACGAGCATCACCACGAACAGGAACAGCATCATGATCGCGCCGGTGTAGACGACGATCTGCACGACGCCCAGGAAGTAGGCGCCGTTGGCGAGGTAGAACACCGCCAGGACGATCATGGTTCCGGCGAGGCAGAGCGCGCTGTGCACGGCCCTCCTCATGAAGACGGTGCACAGGGCGCCGATCACCGCGACCGTGCCCAGCACCCAGAACTGGACCGCCTCGCCGGTGGAGGTGGAGTAGGCGGCGAGCTGAGCGCTCATCGGCCGATCACCTCCCCGGAGGCGGGCTCGCCCTCGCCGAACGTGGTGGCGGCCTCCTGCGGAACCTCGCCCTTGGAGAGCGCGACCTGCCGCTCGGTGCCGGGCGCGGCCTCCGTCACCAGGCCCCGGTAGTAGTCCTGTTCGTCCATGCCGGGGTAGATGGCGTGCGGACTGTCGACCATGCCCTCGTCCAGGCCGGCCAGCAGCTGCTCCTTGGTGTAGATCAGGTTGGCGCGGCTGCTGTCGGCCAGTTCGAACTCGTTGGTCATCGTCAGCGCGCGGGTGGGGCACGCCTCGATGCACAGGCCGCACAGGATGCAGCGGGCGTAGTTGATCTGGTAGACGCGCCCGTACCGCTCGCCCGGGGAGTAGCGCTCCTCCTCGGTGTTGTCGGCCCCCTCGACGTAGATGGCGTCGGCGGGGCAGGCCCAGGCGCACAGCTCGCAGCCGACGCACTTCTCCAGACCGTCCGGATGGCGGTTGAGCTGGTGCCGTCCGTGGAACCGGGGAGCGGTGGTCTTCTCCTGCTCGGGGTACTGCTCGGTGAGCCGCTTCTTGAACATGGCCTTGAAGGTCACGCCGAAACCGGCTACCGGGTTCTGGAAACCGGGCTTCGACCGCCCGGCCTCCTTGGGCTCCTCAGCCATCGGACGCCTCCTTTCCCTCCAGAGATCCGTCACTCTGAGTATCGGACCCGCCACTGACAATCAGCTCCCGCTCCCGGCGCGGACGGCGCCTGGGCACCGGCGGCAGCTCCTGTCCCGGCAGCGGCGGTACGGGGAACCCGCCCGCCATCGGGTCGAAGGCGGCGGGCTCGGTCGGCGCCGCCTCCTCCTTGCCGCGGTCGCGGAACATGTCCGCGACGAAGGAGAGCAGCAGCAGGACCAGGACGCCGCCGCCGACGTAGAGGGCGATGTCGGCGAAGTCGTAGTTCTCGTTGCGCAGGGTCCGCACGGTCGCGACGAGCATCAGCCAGACCACCGAGACCGGGATGAGGACCTTCCAGCCGAGCTTCATGAGCTGGTCGTAGCGGACCCGGGGCAGCGTGCCGCGCAGCCAGATGAAGAAGAACAGCAGCAGCTGCACCTTGACGACGAACCAGAGCATCGGCCACCAGCCGTGGTTCGCGCCCTCCCAGAAGGTGCTGACCGGCCAGGGGGCCCGCCAGCCGCCGAGGAAGAGCGTGGTCGCCACGGCCGAGACCGTCACCATGTTCACGTACTCGGCGAGCATGAACATCGCGAACTTGATCGACGAGTACTCGGTGTTGAAGCCGCCGACCAGGTCGCCCTCGGACTCCGGCATGTCGAACGGGGCGCGGTTCGTCTCGCCGACCATCGTGACGATGTAGAGGACGAAGGAGACCGGCAGCAGGAGGATGTACCAGCGGTCCTGCTGCTGCTCGACGATGGTCGACGTCGACATCGACCCGGAGTAGAGGAACACCGAGGCGAACGCGGCGCCCATCGCGATCTCGTACGAGATCATCTGCGCGCAGGAGCGCAGGCCGCCCAGGAGCGGATAGGTGGATCCGGAGCTCCACCCCGCGAGGACGATGCCGTAGATGCCGACCGAGGCGACCGCGAGGATGTAGAGCATCGCGATCGGCAGGTCGGTGAGCTGCATCGTGGTGCGCTGTCCGAAGATCGAGATCTCGTTGCCGGCCGGGCCGAAGGGGATCACCGCGATCGCCATGAAGGCCGGGATGGCCGCGACGACCGGCGCGAGGACGTACACCACCTTGTCGGCGCGTTTGACGATCAGGTCTTCCTTGAGCATCAGCTTGATGCCGTCGGCGAGCGACTGGAGCATGCCCCAGGGGCCGTGCCGGTTGGGGCCGATGCGCAGCTGCATCCAGGCGACGACCTTGCGTTCCCAGACGATGGAGAACAGCACGGTCAGCATCAGGAAGGCGAAGCAGAACACCGCCTTGATCACGACCAGCCACCAGGGGTCGCGGCCGAACATCGAGAGGTCTTCAGCGGCGAGGTACGGGCTCATGCCTCCACCTCCTTGGGGGCCTCGGCGGCGAGCGTCGCCGGGCCGATGCGGACGAGGGAGCCGGGCCGGGCCCCGGTGTCGGAGGCGACGCCCCCGCCCGTGGAGTTCAGCGGGAGCCACACCACCCGGTCGGGCATCTCGGTGATCCGCAGGGGCAGTTCCACCGTCCCCGCGGTACCGGTCACGGCGAGCGTGTCGCCGTCCTTGACGCCGGCTTCGGCGGCCGTGGCGGCGGACACGCGCGCGTGGGCGGCGTGCCGGGTGCCGGCGAGCGCCTCGTCGCCCTGCTGGAGGAGGCCCTGGTCGAGCAGCAGGCGGTGCCCGGCGAGCACGGCCTCACCGGCGGCGGGCCGCGGCAGGACGCCGGCGGTGTCCAGCGGTGCGGCGGCCCGCGGCCCGTCCCAGGCGCCGAGCCGGTTCAGCTCCGCGCGCGTGGTGCGCAGGTCCGGCAGGCCCAGGTGGACGTCCATGGCGTCGGCGAGCATCTGCAGCGCGCGCGCGTCGGTCGGTGCCGGACGGCGCGTCATCTGTTCGGGCTTGAGCGCGGCCTCGAAGGAGCGCACCCGGCCCTCCCAGTTGAGGAAGGCCCCCGCCTTCTCGGCGACCGCGGCGACGGGCAGGACGACGTCGGCACGGTCGGTGACCTCGCCGGGGCGCAGCTCCAGCGACACCACGAAGCCGGCCTCGGCGAGCGCCTCACGCGCGCGCTGCGGGTCGGGCAGGTCCGCCACCTCCACCCCGGCGACGAGCAGTGCCTGCAGTTCGCCGCTCGCGGCGGCCTCGATGATCTGCCCGGTGTCCCGGCCGTAGTGCGGCGGGAGTTCGGCGACGCCCCAGGCGGCGGCGACCTCCTCCCGCGCGCGCGGGTCGGTGGCGGGGCGTCCGCCCGGCAGCAGCGACGGGAGCGCGCCCGCCTCGACGGCGCCCCGCTCCCCCGCCCGGCGCGGGATCCACACCAGGTCCGCCCCGGTCGCGGTGGCCGCCCGTACGACGGCGGTGAGGCCGCCCGCGACGGCGGCGAGCCGCTCGCCGACGACGATCACCGCGCCGCCGGCGCGCAGCGCCTCGGCGGCCCGGCTCCCCGGCTCGTCCTCCAGGCCGACGCCGCTGGTCAGCGCGTCCAGCCACTCGGTCTCGGTGCCCGGAGCGGCCGGCAGCAGTGTGCCGCCGGCCTTCTCCAGGCCGCGGGTGGCGTGGGTGGCCAGCGAGAACACCTTCTGCCCGTGCTTGCGCCAGGCCTTGCGCAGCCGCAGGAAGACGCCGGGCGCCTCCTCCTCGGACTCGAACCCGACGAGCAGGACGGTGGGCGCCTTCTCCAGCGTCGTGTACGTGATGCCGCTGCCGTCGAGGTCACGGCCGCGGCCCGCCACCCTGGACGCCAGGAAGTCGGCCTCCTCGCCGCTGTGCACGCGCGCGCGGAAGTCGATGTCGTTGGTGTCGAGCGCCACGCGCGCGAACTTGCTGTACGCGTAGGCGTCCTCGATGGTCAGGCGGCCGCCGGTCAGGACGCCGGTCCGCCCGCGCGAGGCGAGCAGTCCCTGGGCCGCGATCTGCAACGCCTCCGGCCAGGAGGCCGGCCGGAGGTCGCCCTCGGCGTTGCGCACGAGCGGGGTGTCGAGCCGGTCGCGCTGCTGGGCGTACCGGAACCCGAAGCGCCCCTTGTCGCAGATCCACTCCTCGTTGACCTCCGGGTCGTCGGCGGCGAGCCGTCGCATGACCTTGCCGCGCCGGTGGTCCGTGCGCGTCGCGCAGCCGCCCGAGCAGTGCTCGCAGACGGACGGCGCGGAGATCAGGTCGAAAGGCCGCGAACGGAACCGGTAGGCCGCCGAGGTGAGCGCGCCCACCGGGCAGATCTGGATGGTGTTGCCGGAGAAGTACGACTCGAAGGGGTCGCCCTCGCCGGTGCCGACCTGCTGGAGCGCGCCCCGCTCGATCAGTTCGATCATCGGGTCCCCCGCGACCTGGTTGGAGAACCGGGTGCAGCGGGCGCACAGCACGCAGCGCTCGCGGTCGAGCAGCACCTGCGTGGAGATCGGGACGGGCTTCTCGTAGGTCCGCTTGCGGCCCTCGAAGCGGGACTCGGCGTTGCCGTGCGACATGGCCTGGTTCTGCAGCGGGCACTCGCCGCCCTTGTCGCAGACCGGGCAGTCCAGCGGGTGGTTGATGAGGAGCAGCTCCATCACACCGTGCTGCGCCTTCTCGGCCACCGGGGAGGTGAGCTGGGTCTTCACCACCATCCCGTCCGTGCACGTGATCGTGCAGGACGCCATCGGCTTGCGCTGGCCCTCGACCTCGACGATGCACTGGCGGCAGGCGCCGGCCGGGTCGAGGAGCGGGTGGTCGCAGAAGCGCGGGATCTCGATGCCGAGCTGTTCGGCGGCCCGGATGACCAGGGTGCCCTTGGGCACGCTGATCTCCACGCCGTCGATGGTCAGCGTCACGAGATCCTCCGGCGGGAGAGCCGCCTCTCCGCCCCCGGAGGGAGCGCTGGTGGTCACCGTCATGCGTTCACCTCCGTGCGGTCGGCCCAGGCCGTCGACTTGGCCGGGTCGAAGGGGCAGCCGCGGCCCGTGATGTGCTGCTCGTACTCCTCGCGGAAGTACTTGAGCGAGGAGAAGATCGGCGAGGCGGCACCGTCGCCGAGGGCGCAGAAGGACTTGCCGTTGATGTTGTCGGCGATGTCGTTGAGCTTGTCGAGGTCGGACATGGCGCCCTTGCCGGCCTCGATGTCCCGCATCAACTGCACCAGCCAGTAGGTGCCTTCCCGGCAGGGTGTGCACTTGCCGCAGGACTCGTGGGCGTAGAACTCGGTCCAGCGGGTCACGGCCCGCACCACGCAGGTCGTCTCGTCGAAGCACTGGAGCGCCTTCGTGCCGAGCATGGAACCCGCGGCGCCCACTCCTTCGTAGTCGAGAGGGACGTCGAGGTGCTCGTCGGTGAACATCGGGGTGGAGGAGCCGCCCGGCGTCCAGAACTTGAGGCGGTGGCCCGGTCGCATGCCGCCGCTCATCTCGAGGAGCTGACGGAGGGTGATGCCGAGGGGTGCTTCGTACTGGCCGGGGCTGGCGACGTGGCCGCTGAGCGAGTAGAGCGTGAAGCCCGGGGACTTCTCGCTGCCCATCGACCGGAACCATTCCTTGCCGTTCTGCAGAATCGCGGGAACCGACGCGATCGACTCGACGTTGTTCACCACAGTCGGGCACGCGTAGAGGCCCGCGACGGCGGGGAAGGGGGGACGCAGCCGCGGTTGACCACGGCGGCCTTCGAGCGAGTCCAGCAGCGCGGTCTCCTCACCGCAGATGTACGCGCCGGCGCCGGCGTGCACGGTGAGTTCGAGGTCGAGTCCGCTGCCCAGGATGTTCTCGCCGAGGTAGCCCGCCGCGTAGGCCTCGCGCACGGCCTCGTGCAACCGCCGCAGAACGGGGACGACCTCGCCCCGCAGATAGATGAAGGCGTGCGACGACCTGATGGCGTAGCACGCGATGACGATGCCCTCGATGAGGCTGTGCGGGTTCGCGAAGAGGAGCGGGATGTCCTTACAGGTTCCCGGCTCCGATTCGTCGGCGTTGACAACCAGATAGTGCGGTTTCCCGTCCCCCTGGGGAATGAACTGCCATTTCATTCCCGTGGGGAATCCCGCGCCGCCGCGGCCGCGCAGACCGGATTCCTTGACGTACGCGATCAGGTCGTCCGGCGACATGGCGAGCGCCTTGCGGAGCCCCTCGTACCCCTCGTGCCTTCGGTACACGTCCAGCGTCCAGGACCTGTCCTCGTCCCAGAAGGCCGACAGCACGGGTGCCAGCAGCTTCTCGGGGCCGGTGTCTTTCAGCTCGGGTGCCAAGGTCATCACTCCCCCTCCTCGGCGGTGGGCCCTGCCGGGTGGGCCGGGTCGGAGGCCGACGTGTCCTGCGGCGCGTCGTGCGAACTGAGGTGCTGCGTCGGTGACGGGTCGTGCACGGCCCGGTCCTGCGGCGCGTCGTGCGGTCCGCCGTCGCGCGGATGGACCACGCGCGCGGGTGCGGTCTCTCCCCTTGCCAGGCGAAGTCCCACCAGCGACGCCGGTCCCGCGCTGCCGCTCGCGTCGACGGCGCCCTCGCGCTCGTCGGGGAATCCCGCCAGGATCCGGGCGGTCTCCTTGAAGGTGCACAGCGGCGCCCCGCGCGTGGGCGAGACGGTACGGCCGACCCGCAGGTCGTCCACCAGTCGCTTCGCGCTCTGCACGGTCTGGTTGTCGAAGAACTCCCAGTTGACCATCACGACCGGCGCGTAGTCGCAGGCCGCGTTGCACTCGATGTGCTCCAGGGTGACCTTGCCGTCGTCGGTGGTCTCGCCGTTGCCGACGCCGAGGTGGTCCTGGAGCGCCTCGAAGATGGCGTCCCCGCCCATCACCGCGCAGAGGGTGTTGGTGCACACGCCCACCTGGTAGTCACCGCTCGGCCGGCGCCGGTACATGGTGTAGAAGGTCGCGACCGCGGTGACCTCGGCGGTGGTCAGGCCCAGTACGTCCGCGCAGAACCGCATCCCGGTGCGCGTGACGTGTCCCTCCTCCGACTGCACGAGGTGCAGCAACGGCAGGAGCGCGGAACGGGAGTCGGGGTAGCGGGCGATGATCTCGCGCGCGTCGGCCTCCAGCCGGGCCCGGACGTCGTCCGGGTAGGCGGGCGCGGGCAACTCGGGCATGCCCAGGCTGACGCCCCGCTCCGAAGAAGAGGTGGTCACCGGTCGACGCCTCCCATCACGGGATCGATGGACGCCACGGCGACGATCACGTCGGCGACCTGGCCGCCCTCGCACATCGCCGCCATGGCCTGAAGATTGGTGAAGGACGGGTCGCGGAAGTGGACCCGGTAGGGGCGGGTGCCGCCGTCGGACACGGCGTGCACCCCGAGTTCGCCCTTGGGGGACTCGACGGCCGCGTACGCCTGTCCCGGCGGGACGCGGAAGCCCTCGGTGACCAGCTTGAAGTGGTGGATCAGGGCCTCCATGGAGGTGCCCATGATCTTCTTGATGTGGTCGAGGGAGTTGCCGAGGCCGTCCGGGCCCAGGGCGAGCTGGGCGGGCCAGGCGATCTTCTTGTCGGGGACCATGACCGGGCCGGGCTGGAGCCGGTCCAGGCACTGCTCGACGATCCTGAGCGACTGGCGCATCTCCTCCAGGCGGATCAGGAAGCGGCCGTAGGCGTCGCAGGAGTCGGCGGTCGGGACGTCGAAGTCGTACGTCTCGTAGTCGCAGTAGGGCTGGCTCTTGCGCAGGTCGTGCGGCAGGCCGGTGGCGCGCAGGATCGGGCCGGTGGCGCCGAGGGCCGTGCAGCCGGCCAGGTCGAGGTAGCCGATGTCCTGCATGCGGGCCTTGAAGATGGGGTTCCCGGTGGCGAGCTTGTCGTACTCCGGGAGGTTCTTCTTCATCTTCTTCACGAACTCGCGGATCTGGTCCACCGCGCCGGGCGGCAGGTCCTGGGCGAGTCCGCCGGGGCGGATGTACGCGTGGTTCATCCGCAGGCCGGTGATGAGCTCGTAGATGTCGAGGATGAGTTCACGATCGCGGAATCCGTAGATCATGATCGTGGTGGCGCCGAGCTCCATGCCGCCGGTGGCGATGCACACCAGGTGGGAGGACATCCGGTTCAGCTCCATCAGGAGCACCCGGATGATCTTGGCTCGGTCGGTGATCTGGTCCTCGACGCCGAGGAGCTTCTCGACCGCGAGGCAGTAGGCGGTCTCGTTGAAGAAGGACGTCAGGTAGTCCATGCGCGTCACGAAGGTGGTGCCCTGTGTCCACGTACGGAACTCGAGGTTCTTCTCGATGCCGGTGTGCAGGTAGCCGATGCCGCAGCGGGCCTCGGTGACCGTCTCGCCGTCGATCTCCAGGATCAGGCGGAGCACCCCGTGGGTGGAGGGGTGCTGGGGCCCCATGTTGACGACGATGCGTTCGTCGTCGGCGCGGGCCGCGGACTGGACGACCTCGTCCCAGTCGCCACCGGTGACCGTGTAGACGGTGCCCTCGGTGGTCTCGCGTGCCGATGCCATCGAGGAGGTGGTCCCGGAGGGACTCGATGAGGGGTGGTGGCCGGGCGACGGGTTGGGAGTGCTCACGAGTACGACCTCCGCTGGTCCGGAGCCGGGATCTGGGCGCCCTTGTACTCGACGGGGATGCCGCCGAGGGGGTAGTCCTTGCGCTGGGGGTGGCCCTGCCAGTCGTCCGGCATCATGATCCGCGTCAGGGCCGGGTGACCGTCGAAGACGATCCCGAAGAAGTCGTAGGTCTCGCGCTCGTGCCAGTCGTTGGTCGGGTAGACGGAGACCAGGGACGGGATGTGCCGGTCGGAGTCCGGGACGCTCACCTCGAGCCGGATCAGCCTGTTGTGGGTGATCGAGCGCAGGTGGTAGACGGCGTGCAGTTCGCGGCCCTTGTCGTTCGGGTAGTGGACGCCGCTCACCCCCGTGCAGAGTTCGAAGCGCAGGGCCGGGTCGTCGCGCAGGGTGCGGGCGACCCGGACGAGGTGTTCGCGTTCGATGTGGAAGGTGAGTTCGTCGCGGTCGACGACCGTCTTGTCGATGGCGTTCTCGGGGAGGAGACCCTGCTCCTCCAGCGCGCCCTCGAGTTCGTCGGCGACCTCGTCGAACCAGCCGCCGTAGGGACGGGCGGTCGCACCGGGCAGGCGCACCGAGCGGACCAGGCCGCCGTAACCGGAGGTGTCGCCGCCGTTGTCGGCGCCGAACATGCCGTGCTGGACGCGGATCTCCTCGCCGCCCTGGCCGCGCTGTCCGGGGAGGTTGGAGGCGGCCAGGTCCTTCTCGGGGTTGGTTCCCCCGGCCCCTGCGCCGGTGCCGTTGGCGTCGCTCACCGCAGCAGCCCCTTCATCTCGATCGTGGGCAGGGCCTTGAGCGCCGCTTCCTCCGCCTCGCGGGCCGCTTCCTCGGCGTTCACGCCCAGCTTGGAGTTCTGGATCTTGTGATGGAGCTTGAGGATCGCGTCCATCAGCATCTCGGGGCGCGGCGGGCAGCCGGGGAGGTAGATGTCGACGGGAACGATGTGGTCGACGCCCTGGACGATGGCGTAGTTGTTGAACATGCCGCCCGAGGAGGCGCACACCCCCATGGAGATCACCCACTTCGGGTTCGGCATCTGGTCGTAGACCTGCCGCAACACCGGCGCCATCTTCTGGCTGACCCGGCCGGCCACGATCATCAGGTCCGCCTGGCGGGGCGACCCGCGGAAGACCTCCATGCCGAAGCGCGCCAGGTCGTAGCGGCCCGCGCCGGTGGTCATCATCTCGATGGCGCAGCAGGCGAGGCCGAACGTGGCGGGGAAGACGGACGCCTTGCGCACCCAGCCCGCGGCCTGTTCGACGGTGGTCAGCAGGAAACCGCTCGGCAGCTTTTCTTCGAGTCCCATGGCTTAAAGGCCCCTCAGTCCCATTCCAGGCCGCCGCGCCGCCACACGTAGGCGTAGGCGACGAAGACGGTGAGCACGAAGAGCAACATCTCCACGAGCCCGAAAACCCCCAGGGCGTCGAAGGTGACGGCCCAGGGGTAGAGGAAGACGATCTCGATGTCGAAGACGATGAAGAGCATCGCCGTCAGGTAGTACTTGATGGGGAAGCGCCCGCCGCCGGCCGGCGTGGGGGTCGGCTCGATACCGCACTCGTAGGCCTCGAGCTTGGCGCGGTTGTACCGCTTCGGCCCGATCAGCGTGGCCATGACCACGGAGAAGATCGCAAAGCCTGCCCCGAGGGCTCCCAGTACGAGGATGGGCGCATACGCGTTCACCGCTCCTCGCTCCTCTCAGTCGGCACTGACTGCTGGCGATGTCGGGGCTCGCATCCGCCTCACCGGCCCCACGAACCCCACCGTCACCGACGAAGATCGCGAACATGTGAAGCAGGTCACAAGCCCAACTGCCTCGCATCCTATGCCTGTGGCTCTGTGATCTGCGACACGGGGGATTGCACGAGCTTTGTGATCTCCACCACCTGACGAAGGATCATGAAGTCATATCAGCGGTGATCTTCGCACGCGAAGCGTCAGAGTGATCACAAGAAGTGACATTTGCTCTCGTCGCCGCAGGTCAAGAGGGTCGTCTCTATATCAAGAGGGTTCCGCTGCATGCAAATTGGCGCTGGACGGGCCACCTTGGTACTGGACCCGTTCACACGTCCGGGGGAGCCGAGGGGGTGGGTGTGGACGCGTGCACGCGTTCACGAGCGGAACCGGCCGTGCCGCTCGCGTCGGACGCGGGCCTTCCGTTAATCGTTCCGTGACCTCCGCCACACTCGCGGGGGTCGGCCAGGAGCCGGGCTTGGCCAACGATCTCAACCAGTGGTAGGCGCGGGGCAATCCGGACGTAACGACGAAAGGCCATGATCACAGGCTTGAGCACCTGCGTCCGCAATGTCCGTTACGGCGTCAATAAAGAGTGCTGCGGGAGGTGTTCGGGGCCCCCATTGAACAATTGTGGCGCAGCACACGTTTCTTGAAGGTATGGAGGAGCCCCTGATACCGCTTGTACCCATGTCCCACACCGCTCACATACGCAGCCACCGGAAACCCCGCCGCAGCGCGTCGACGATCGCGATGCGGGCCGGAGTCGCCAGTGGTGTACTCGGCTCGCTGGCCGTGGCCACCGCGGCCGGATCGGCCAACGCCGCCGAGCCGGTGACACAGACGCTCGAACTGCCCGTGCTGACGGGCGACGTGGCCGCACAGATCGCGCAGTCCGCGAACGCCACGCAGCAGGCCGCCGCGAACTACCAGCTCGAGGCGGAGCGCGACGCGGCCGCCGCGGCGGCCGCCGAGGAGGCCGAGAAGGACCTCGCCGCCGCCAAGAAGGCCGAGGCGAAGAAGAAGGCCGAGGAGGCCCGCAAGGCGGCCGCCGAGGCCGCCGTGTCCCGTTCCTCGGAGCGGACCACCCTCGCCACCTCGACGACCGTCTCCGCTCCGGCCAGCGGCAGCGTCGCGACGGTCATCTCCTTCCTCAGGGCCCAGGTGGGCGACGCGTACGTCATGGGCGCCACCGGCCCCAACGCCTGGGACTGTTCGAGCCTGGTGCAGGCCGCGTTCCGCCAGGTCGGCGTGGACCTCCCGCGGGTCTCGCAGGACCAGTCGATGGCCGGCACGGACGTGTCGCTGTCCAATCTCCAGGTCGGCGACATCCTGTACTGGGGCGGGAAGGGTTCCGCGTACCACGTGGGCGTCTACATCGGGGACGGCCAGTACCTCGACGCGGCCAACCCCTCCAAGGGTGTGGTGATCCAGGACCTCTCCGGCTACCCGGCGTCGGGCGCGGTGCGGGTGCTCTGAGACGCACGGGTCCGAAACGCACGGATCCACCGGCAGGGCCGCAGCCGCTCGGGGGCTGCGGCCCTTCGGGCTTTCCGGGGGCGTGAGGACGCGCCCCGTGCGTCCGGTCAGGCCTTGGGAGCCACCGTGGTTCCATCAAGGCAGAGGTGCCGCACCCGAGATTTTTCCTACCGGCGGTGTTACGTTTTGGGCATGAGCAGCCACGCAGCCCACCGGGCCACCGAGCGGGCAGGCAAGAGATCCGTGTCGCTCGCGCAATCGCTGATCAAGGAAGTCGAGGAGCGAACCGGCAAGAACGGCTTCTCCTCCGTTGTGGCCGAAGCCCTTGAGGAATGGCTCGCCGCGCAGAAACTCCGCGAGGTCGTGGCCGCTGACCGCAAGACGTTCGGCCCCGTCTCCGCCGAAGCGCGGCGGCAGGCGGAACAGGAGTGGTGAGCAAGCGCCTCAAGATCAAGGAAAAGAGCGAGGGCACGCTCGTCCTGGACGCCCAAGGGCTTTCGCTGCACGTCGACGGCGACGAAAGGATGCGGGCGCGAATCGAGGTCGCTCAGCAGAGCGGCAGACGAGTGGCGCTCTCCGCCCTGACGCCCTTGGAAGTACGCCGAACCGGAGAGGCCGCCAAGCGGCTCCGGTTCCTGCTGTCCCGGTTCGACGTGAAACCGGTCGACGACGCGGTGACGGACGCCGCCGAGAAGTTGCTGGACGCCTCGGGTCTTGACGGACACGAATGCCTCGTGGACGCACTCGTGGTGGCCACGGCCGCGCTCTGCGCACCCCCCGTACTGCTCGTCACTTCCGACAAGTCGCACATACCGGCGCTGTGCAAGGCGGCCGAGGAACTCCCCGGCTCTCCGAAGGTGAAGATCGTGAACGTCTGAGGGGTCGAGCGGCACCTTACGCCGAGCCGCTCGGCCTTGTGCCACGCGGCCCGGCCTTGAACGATCAGGCCTTGAGCGCCACCTTTCAAGGCGCGTCGGTCGTCAGCAGTACGGCCGGAAACCTCACGCTGCGGTGGGCACAGAACTCGTTCAACACCGCCGCCACGGTCCTGCTCGCCGACTGCTGTCTCAAGCTCGAACGCATCACCTGACCTCACCTTCCCGCACGCCCGCCGCACCCCGCGCCGGGCGTTTTCTCATGTCTGGAGACCTCTCCATGTCCTCTCCCGGTCCGCAGCCAAGTTCCGCGACGCCGTCGAGGGCGCCGGCGTGACCGTCGTCGGTGCCTTGGTCGGACTCGCGGCCTCACGCTCGCCGCACTCACCCGACTCAGATGACGAGGCACGCCTCCACGCGGCACAACAATGCCCCTCGGTACGGCCGCACAGGCCGTACCGAGGGGCATTCTGTCGTTCTACCGCCGGGGGAAGACGCCCGCCGCACCTCATGGGTACCGTTCTTGAGAGAGCCCGAACGGATGGAGCCCCGCGCATGCTGGAAGAAGCCGAGGAGATCGGCCGCCGTGTTCGCCGCGCCCGCTTGCGCCTGGGCATGCCGCAGGCGGACCTCGCCGCCGCCCTGGGGAAGTCTCAGGGGTGGGTGTCCAAGATGGAACGCGGACAGATCGAGATCGACCGTGTTGGCCTGCTCAACGCCCTCGCGGCTGAACTGCACGTTCATCCCAACGATCTGATCGGGCGCCCTTACACCAGCAGCCCGGCTGACAATCGGTGGCAGGTCGCCGCCGCGTCCATCTTGCGTGAACTACGCCGCTACGACCTCACGCCGGTATTCGAGGGCACCCCCCGGCAGTCCAGCGAACTGTGGCGCGACATGACCAGGCTGCACCGCCTACGAGACGCCGCCGCCAACGTGGCCATCCTGCGGGTGCTGCCGGACCTGCTACGTGAGGCGCGTGCGCTCGCCGAGGTTTCCAACGGCCACGAACGCGAAGAGGCGTACGCCATCTACGCCGTCGCCTGCAAGTTCACCCACACGGCCGCCCACGCCCTCGGACACGCCGAACTGATCGCCATGGCCGCCGAGCGTGCAGCATGGTCTGCTCGCCTGTCCGGTGACCCTGTCATGCCCGCACTCGCCGACTGGATGCGCGTTTGGGACATGTGGGCCACCGCCGATTGGGACGACTCCCTGTCACTGTCCGACAAGGCTCTCGGCGGCATCCAGGACGACTACGACCGCGGCGACCCTCTCGCCGTCCGCATGTGGGGATCTCTGCACCTGCGCGCCGCTGTGTCGGCCGCCCGCGCGGGTCGGCCGTCGGAGTCCGAGGACCGCATCGCGCACGCCCGCGCCGCCGCCGAACGGATGACCAACCACCAGGGACCGCCGGTCTACGACCGGCATTCTGTGACGTTCTCACCGGGCAACGTGCAGATTCACGCGATCAGCGTTGCGCTGGAATACGGTGACCAGACCCGAGCGCTCGCGATAAACCGTCGTACGGGTCCCGAACTGGTCGCCGCCCTGCCCAACTCCAGGCAGGGGCACCATCACATGGACCTCGCCCGAGCGTGGCTGTGGAACGGAAACCGCGACAAGGCACTCGTCGAACTGGAGACCGCCGAGCGCATCGCCCCACAACTGGTGCGCAACCACCCCATGGCTCGTGCGACGCTGCGGAGCGTCGTCCACGCCGAGCGCTCCGCGACGCGCGAGAAGCTGCGCCGCATGTCGGACCGGTTCCACCTCGACGGATGAGGGTCGTATTCCTCTGATTCATATGGGGCCCCTGGCGCACTCTTAGCGTCAGGGGCATGACTCGACGAGGAACCCCCCATCTCCCTCCGCAGGGCGGCGAGTTAGGGACCGCCGCGCCGTTCTTTCCCCGACTCGGTGACCTCGCCCGGGACACCACCAAGGGCGAGATCGGTGTCGTCGTGGCTCTGCCCGGCGACGGCAGACGGACTTACGGCCTGGTGCCGCTCGGAGGCGGCGACGTGTGGTCTGCCCCCTACGACGGAACAACCCTGCGCCCTGTCCCCGCTCAGGTCACACACATCACGCCGCAGAAGCGAGACGTGATATACGACCAGCGCGCCGAGCAGGGCGGCCTGCCTGTCACCGTCCACTACGAGGACGGTGGGACCAGCGAATCCCTGCTCGTGCTCGACCCCGCGCAGCTGGAACTGTACGCCTACCAGGTTGGGCGCATCCTCGAACTGCGCGATGCAGCACGCGGGGGCAAGCTGTGAGCGCCCTCCACGCGTTCGCCCGCTTACGGCGCCTCTCCGATCCCGTCGGGTGCTTTCTTAGCGTGCTCTGGGCCATCGGCACGACTACCGGTTTCACCTGTCTCGGTGTGCTCGTAGGCACCGGACTCGACGACCCGCGAGCCAACAGCCCGGCACTGACCATCCCCGACGCCGCCCCGGAAGCGGCATAAGGCCCCCGCCCGCCCGGATGCTTCCTGCTCCTTCTGGGCGGGCGGGGTTCCACCGCGGCTGCGGCCACCAACCGGGGCCCGCCGCGGTTCGCACCACCACGTCCGAAGCACCACCCAACGCAAGGAGGCACGGAACGTGACCACCGCACAGAAGCACACCGCGACCGACGCACGGACGCTGATCAGCACGGAACTCCGCGAGACCCTGGTCGACAACATGCGCGCCAAGTTCCCACAGCTGACCGAGGAGAAGGCCGACCGTGGCGTCGGGCAGATGCTCGCCTTCCTCGCCGCGTGCGACTACAGCGACAAGCCGCTCAGCCCGTCGCCCCTCGTCGACGACTTCTGGCACGCCTTCCTGCTCCACACCAAGGCGTACCGGGAGTTCTGCGAGGAGAAGTTCGACCGGTTCCTGGACCACCAGCCCGGATACCTCGACCCGGAGGAGCACGGGGGCGGCAAGGCCCTCCGTGCCCGGACGGTCGACGCGATCACACTCGCCGGGTACGAGATCGACATGGAGTTCTGGCCCGAGCTGGACCTCGCCGAGTGCTCGCAGTGCCACGCGAACTGCTCGGACAGCCCGTTCCATCCCTGACGGTGCCCCCGCCGGCCTCTGGTCTGTGCCACGCTGTGGCCAGACCGGGGGCCGGCGCCCTTTTGTTCGACCAACGCAGGGAGACCGGCGGTGGACCGCATCGAATGGCACGACCTACCACCTGCGACCCGGACCGCCGTCGAGCACCACACAGGCTCGGTCGAGGAGGCCGCGACCGCACCGCACGGCGTCATGTCTCGACTCGCCTGCACCGTCGACACACGAGCGGGCCGAATGTTCGTCAAGGGCACCCGCCGTGACGACCCACAGGCTTGGGTGTACCGCCACGAGGCGCAAGTCACCCGGAACGCGCCTCGCGCGCCCCACGTCCTCTGGGACGTCGACGCCGGCGGGTGGCTGCTGTACGGGTACGAGTACGTCGAGGGACGCTACCCGGACCTGACACCGGGATCCGACGATCTCGCCCCGCTTGTCCAGACGCTCACCGTCGTGTCCGAGGTGCCATGGCCTGAGGCGCTGCGCAAGAAGCCGCTTCACACACGGTGGGTCGACTTCCTTCCCGAGGATGTTCCAGCCGGGCTGCAAGGTCGAGGACTCGCTCACACGGACATGTCGCCGCACAACATGCTGGTGACCCGCGTCGGCGAGCTGCTGCTGCTCGACTGGGCTCTGGCCTGCCCCGCCCCCGCATGGGCGGACACCGCGTTGATCATCCCGCGGCTCATCTCCGCCGGCCACACTGCGGAGCAGGCCGAAGCAATCGCCCGGCAGGTTCCCGCGTACAGCGCTGCCGCCCCTGCCACAGTCACCACGTTCGCGCGCACCGTCTTCCGCGCGTGGGAAGACTGGGAGCGGACTCGACCGCTGCCGCACCGCGCCGCCCTCACCGCCGCCGCCCGAGAGTGGGCTGCCCATCGCGAGAGTGTGCCGTTTCCATAAAAGGCTTTCATGGGTGCATCAGACGATGATGTTCCAGATCGGAAACTGTGGCGCACACGGGACACCACGCGCGGGACGCTTTGCGTGTGACCGTAGATATCGCAGAGTTCAACAGGCGGACAGTGCCTGGCCTGGAGGCTCTGACCAAGCTGCTGGTCGACGGTGCCGCAGACCACGCTCCCGCCCCCGAGGACCGCGTCGACCATTTCAGGTCGGCTGGGGGCTGGTGGCCGCCCTGCACCGGCAGGCCGCCGCAGTGGTCACTATGAACGCGTTCAACGATCTGACGATCGGCTCGCCCTGGACGAACGACCTCAAGGCCATCAGTGACGCGGCGGGCCTGGCCGGAGCAATCTGACCTGAAAGGCGAGGCAGACGGCGACCCCGGTCCCGCAGAGCGGGGTGCCGGGGTCAGCTCACACTTTGCTCCCGCGTGCGCGGCCGCCGAACTCATCGCCCGAGGAATGACCTGAGTAGCAGTCGGAGGACGCGAACCGTGCGCCGGGCTTTCCTCTCGTTCGGATGCAGCACTGCAAGAACGCTGACGAAGACGATCAGAGCGAGCACTACAAGAACGACAACGTCACCAACCCAGGTGAACCTGGACAGAGCTCCCCATGGAGAAGATGTCCCGCCACCTACAGCTCGCCCGCCGATCCGGCTTCGTAGTGCTGGGAAGTTGCGGCTTCAGCCACCTGGGTTCATGATCATGCTAGGGCTCGGACGCGGCCCTGTACTGCGCAGTCGCAGCCTGGCTCACCCGCATCCCGAATCGGCCAACCGGTCATGGTCTACGGCGTGAACGGGCTCACACCGTAGACCACAACTGCCCCAAGCCATCCGGCTTGAACGGTCAGGCCTTCGGCGCCACCTTGCTCAGGCCGTTGATGATGCGGTCCATCGCGTCGCCGCCGGTGGGGTCGGTGAGGTTGGCGAGCATCTTGAGCGTGAACTTCATCAGCAGCGGGTGCGTCAGGCCGCGCTGGGTCGCGATCTTCATGACCTTCGGGTTGCCGATGAGCTTCACGAAGGCGCGGCCCAGCGTGTAGTAGCCGCCGTAGGTGTCCTTGAGGACGCGGGGGTAGCGCTGGAGGGCGAGTTCGCGTCCCGCGGGGGTGGAGCGGGCGTGGGCCTGGACGATGACGTCGGCGGCGAGCTGGCCGGACTCCATGGCGTAGGCGATGCCCTCGCCGTTGAAGGGGTTCACCAGGCCGCCGGCGTCACCGACGAGCAGCAGTCCGCGCGTGTAGTGCGGCTGGCGGTTGAAGGCCATCGGCAGCGCGGCCCCGCGGATGGGGCCGGTCATGTTCTCCGGCGTGTAGCCCCAGTCCTCCGGCATGGAGGCGCACCAGGCCTTCAGGACCTCGCGCCAGTCCAGCTCCTTGAAGGAGTCGGAGGTGTTGAGGACGCCCAGGCCCACGTTGGAGGTGCCGTCGCCCATGCCGAAGATCCAGCCGTAGCCCGGCAGCAGGCGGTCCTCGCCCGGTCCGCGCCGGTCCCAGAGTTCGAGCCAGGACTCGAGGTAGTCGTCCTCGTGGCGGGGGCTGGTGAAGTAGGTGCGCACCGCGACGCCCATGGGGCGGTCCTCGCGGCGGTGCAGGCCCATCGCCAGGGAGAGGCGGGTGGAGTTGCCGTCGGCGGCGACGACGAGCGGGGCGCGGAAGGTGACCTCGCGCTTCTCCTCGCCGAGCTTGGCGTGCACGCCGGTGATCCGGCCGGTGCGCTCGTCGACGACGGGGGCGCCGACGTTGCAGCGCTCGTAGAGCCGGGCGCCCGCCTTCTGGGCCTGGCGGGCGAGCTGCTCGTCGAAGTCGTCGCGCTTGCGGACGAGGCCGTAGTCCGGGAAGGAGGCGAGATCCGGCCAGTCCAGCTGGAGGCGGACGCCGCCGCCGATGATGCGCAGTCCCTTGTTGCGCAGCCAGCCGGCCTCCTCGGAGACGTCGATCCCCATGGCGACGAGCTGCTTGACGGCGCGCGGGGTGAGGCCGTCGCCGCAGACCTTCTCGCGCGGGAACTCGGTCTTCTCCAGCAGGAGCACGTCGAGGCCGGCCTTGGCGAGGTGGTACGCGGTCGTGGAGCCGGCCGGCCCCGCGCCGACCACGATCACATCGGCGGTGTTTTCGGAGAGGGGCTCGGTCACGGCGGGTTCTCCCCAAGGTTCGGAATTGCGTGCCGACCGGCACTGGACATGGGCAGTCTATTCAGGAGAATCGATCAACCTGCTGAAGGGCTGCCCCCGTGAACCGAGTTCCGCCCGTAGTACGGCTGCGCGTCCCCACGGACGAGGACGCGGTGGCGTGGCACCGGGTCTTCGACCACCCGGAGGTCATGGAGTTCCACGGCGGTCGTTCCGCGGGGCTCTCGGTCTACGAGGAACTCACCGCCCGCCAGCGCCGGCACGACGCCGAGCGCGGGTTCTGCCTGTGGACGATGCTCGACGGGTCGGGGCGGGTCATCGGCTTCACCGGCGCCCAGCCCTGGGACCGGGAGTGGGGTCCGACCGGCGAGATCGAGATCGGCTGGCGGCTCGGCCGCGAGCACTGGGGCCAGGGGTACGCCACGGCGGCGGCGCGGATGACGCTGGAACGGGTGCGGGACGCCGGGGTGCCGAGCGTGGTCGCCATGGTCGTCGCGAGCAACGCCCGGTCCATCGCCGTGACCCGGCGGCTCGGCATGCGGCTCGCTGACGTGTTCACCACCCCCGAGTCACGGCGAGAGGCGCACTGCTACCGACTGGACCTGTAGCGGAGCACTCAACTCCCCTCACGTGACTGTGAGTAGCAAATCGTCACGGAAAGGCATCCAGGGCTTCCGGAAGGCCCCTCGCGCGGCTGCTCTTCCCGTACCGCAGGGGGTGACATCTGTGCTCGTACGACCCAAAACGTCCGAAGTGCGCGTACCGAGGCTCGTCGGCCTGATGGCCGTGGACGCGCGCGAAGCGGCCGCCGCACGAGGAGTGCTGCTGGCCGCGCCCGACCGGCCCGAGTTCCACCAGGCCGTCGTCGACCACGTCGTACGGCAGTACCCGCCGCCCGGTGCCGAGGTGCCGCGCGGGGCGGTCGTCACCGTGTGGTTCGACTTCGCGGAGGGGGAGGGCGGCGGCGGCGCGGGCGTCCGCGAACCACGGCTGCCGGCGCCGGGCGGGGGCGGGATGCGGCGCGAACTGGCCCCGCCGCGGGATTCCTTCGCACCGATCACGGGCTGAGGGCCTGTCCGGCGGCCACCGGCTGACCGGCGGGCCCGCCGGTCAGTCCTCCTTGAAGCCCCGGTGCAGGGTGACCACCCCGCCGGTGAGGTTGCGCCAGGCGACCTTCGACCAGCCGGCCTTGCGCAGGTGCTCGGCGAGGGCGGGCTGGTCGGGCCAGGCGCGGATGGACTCGGCGAGGTAGACGTACGCGTCGGGGTTCGAGGACACCGCGCGGGCGACCGGGGGCAGGGCGCGCATCAGGTACTCGGTGTAGACCTGGCGGAAGGGTGCCCAGGTCGGGTGCGAGAACTCGCAGATCACGACCCGTCCGCCGGGCCGCGTCACCCGGTGCATCTCCCGCAGGGCCGCGTCGAAGTCCTGCACGTTGCGCAGCCCGAAGGAGATGGTGACGGCGTCGAAGGTGTCGTCCTTGAACGGCAGCTTCGTCGCGTCGCCCGCGGTGAGCGGCAGCCAGGGGTGCTTCTGCTTGCCCACCTGGAGCATGCCGAGGGAGAAGTCGCAGGGGACGACGTAGGCGCCGGTCCTGGCGAAGGGCAGTGAGGAGGTGGCCGTGCCCGCCGCCAGGTCGAGGATCTTCTGCGCGGGGCGGGCGTCGACGGCGCGCGCGACCTCCTTGCGCCATCTGCGGTCCTGACCGAGCGAGAGGACGTCGTTGGTGAGGTCGTACCGTTCCGCCACGCGGTCGAACATCGAGGCGACTTCGTGGGGCTGCTTGTTCAGGGAAGCACGGGTCACCCGCCCATTGTGGCAGCAGGGGGGCGGCCCTCATGGCAGCAGCCTCGGCTTCTTCCGGGCGGCCACGTCCTCGACCCAGCCGCACAGCAGCACGAACACCACGATCAGCAGCCAGCCGACGGCGAACAGGAACCACTGGCTCTCCAGCGGCAGGTACGCCTCGAAGGCGGGCACGTCCCAGAACCGGTCGATCAGCGGGACCGCCAGCACCAGGGCGATCTCGTGCCAGAGGTAGATCGTCACCGCGCGCGCGTTGAAGACGGAGACCAGCCGGTTCAGGCGCCTCAGCCGGGTGAGCCCGGCGAAGTCGATCCGGAAGTACGCCTTCGCCCACATCAGCAGCATCACGAAACCGGCCGACCAGAAGGCCTGCGCGAGGGGGTTCTCGTCCAGGTCGTAGGTGCCGTACCCGGCCCGGTGCGCGAGGGCGTACCAGCCGCCGTACGCCATGGCGGCGAGGGAGAGGACGGCCACCAGGGCCGGCTTCACGCGCTGGAGCACGCCGTCGCGGTGGGCGAAGCCGAGCATCCAGCAGAAGAGGTACGTCGAGAGGTCCCACAGGGCGGTGCCGACGCGGTTGTCCGGGCCGGCCCAGGCGAAGTTCAGGACCAGGATCGGGGCGAGGGACGCGGCCAGGACGGGGACCGGGGCGAGGCGGAACAGCCGGAGCAGGAGCGGGGAGAGCAGCACGAACCACAGGTAGGTGCGCAGGTACCAGAGGATCTCCCAGGCCTGCTCGCCCCAGGCGTTGCCCGGCGGATCGCCCAGCGGCACGATCCAGTAGACGATCTGCCAACCCGGCATCCAGCCGTGGACGAGCATCGCCACGACCACGAAGGCGCCCCAGAACCAGAAGGGCGGCAGGAGTCTGCGGAGACGGCCGCGCACCACCTTGGGCGCCGGACGTTCCAGGGACTTCGCCATCAGGGTGCCGGCCAGGCCGAACATGACGCCCATGGAGGGGAAGACCAGGCCCGCCCAGGCCCAGCCGAAGGTGTGGTACGCCACGACCCGGATGAGGGCGAGGGCCCGGAGGCTGTCGAAGTAGCGGTCACGGCCGGCCGCCCGCGGCGCCGCCACCGGCGGCCCCGCTTCCGACCTCCCCGCATCCGACGGCCCCACCGGCGGCGACCCCACCGCGGGCAGGGGAGCCGTGTCCGTGACGGGACCGGGGCCGGTACCAGGCCCGAGGCCGGAATCGAAGCCGGGACCGGGACCGGGACCGAATCCGGAGCCGGAGCCGGACGGAGTGCTCGTGGCGGCGGTCCGTCGGGCCGTGCCGCGGACCGGGCCCCTGCTGTGCGCCCCCACTCAGCTCACCCCGGCCGGGGTCCCGACCTCGCCGGTCCTCTTGAGCTTCTGCCAGCGCAGCCGGCCGCCGGTGAGGGCGGTGATGCAGGAGTGGATGAGGACGAGGTACATCATCTGGCGGTAGGCGAGCTGCTGGAGCGGCATCATCAGCAGGTAGCGGTACTTCTCGCGGTCGAGGCGGAAGGCGTAGGCGGCGCAGACGAGCTGCACGCCCAGGACCGCGAGCCAGGCCAGCAGGGCCGCCCGGAAGTCGATGAAGATCATCGAGTAGGCGGTGAACACGTCGATCAGCGGCGCGAAGACCGGCGTGACGATCTGGAAGAGGACGACCAGCGGCATGCCGACGCGTCCGAAGCGCCCCGAGGGACCCTTGTCCGTGAGGGACTTGCGGTGCTTCCAGAGGGCCTGCATGGTGCCGTAGGACCAGCGGTAGCGCTGGGACCACAGTTGCTTGAGGGAGCCGGGGGCCTCGGTCCAGGCGCGGGCGTGCTCCTGGTAGACGACGTTCCAGCCGGCGCGGTGCATGGCGATGGTGATGTCGGTGTCCTCGGCGAGGGTGTCCTCGCTCATGCCGCCGACCTCCAGGACGGCGTCCCTGCGGAAGGCGCCGATCGCGCCGGGGATGGTCGGCATGCAGCGCAGCAGGTCGTACATGCGGCGGTCGAGGTTGAAGCCCATGACGTACTCGATGTGCTGCCAGGCGCCGATGACCGTGTTGCGATTGCCGACCTTGGCGTTGCCGGCGACCGCGCCGACCTTCGGGTCGGCGAACGGCTGGACCAGGTGGCGCACGGTGTCGGGCTCGAAGACGGTGTCGCCGTCCATCATCACGACGATGTCGCAACCGGCTTTGCGGACACCGTTGTTGAGAGCGGCCGGCTTGCCCGCGTTCTCCTGGCGGATGACGCGGACGTTCGTCATGCCCAGGGCCTCGGCCGCCTCGCGGGAGATCTCGGACGTGCCGTCCGTCGATCCGTCGTCCACGACGATGATCTCGATCGGATGGGTGCTCCGCGCCAGCGATTCCAGGGTGTTGGCGATGCACTCCTTCTCGTTGTACGCCGGGACGATCACGCTGACCGGCCGGATGACGGTGGGTCCCCAGCTGAAGCGGCGTCTGTTGCGCTTGCGGTGGTGGCGGCGGGCGAGGACCAGCATCATCCCGAAGCGGCCCATGACCGCCACGCCCACGACGGCCAGTCCGACGGAGAGCGTCGGCACCGTCCACTCGGCGACGGCGACCGCCGCGACGAGCGCCTTGCCCTCGTACAGGGGCACGCCGGTGGCCTCACGGTGGGCGGCCTGCAGCCCGCCCACGGCCCCGTCGGCCGCCCCGGCCGCCCCGGCCGCCGCCTCGTCCGTGGCACCGGCACCGGCCGCCTGCTGCTGCCCGGAGGACTCGCGGGCCGCCGCGCGCTCCTCCTGCATCGCGCCGCTGATGGTGGTGAAGGTGTAGCCGGCCGCCTTCATCTTCTTGATGTACGTCGGCAGCGCGGCGATGGTCTGGGAGCGCTCGCCGCCCGCGTCGTGGAAGAGGACCGAGGCGCCCTTGCCGTCCTCCGGCGTGGCCCACTTGATGATGTCGGAGACGCCCGGCCTCTTCCAGTCGTCGCTGTCGGTGTCGACGAAGACGCTGGTGTAGCCGTCCTCGCCGAGCCGCTGGTAGACGGGCCAGCTGTAGTTGTCGATGGCGTCCGTCTCCGAGGAGTACGGCGCGCGGAACAGCGTGGTGGTGATGCCCGCCGCGCCCGCGAGCGCCAGCTGGGTCTGCTCCATCTCGCGGTCGACGCGGGCGTCGCTCTGGTAGGAGAGGTCGACGTGGGTGAAGGTGTGGATGCCCACCTCGTTGCCCTGCTCGACCATGTCCTTCACGACGCCCGGGTAGCGCGAGACCATCGACCCGACCAGGAAGAAGGTGCCGGGCACGTCGTACTTCTCGAGGATCTCCAGGACCTGGGGGGTCCAGGTGGGGTTGGGGCCGTCGTCGAAGGTGAGCGCGATCGTCTTGTCCGGCACCGAGACGGTGGTGGCCTGGCCGCCGCGGAAGGTGAGGATCGGACCGCCGTCGAGGATGTCGTCGGGCACCTTGCTCGCGCTGGCCCCGGTGCGGACCCGCTGGTCGCCGCCGACCTCGGCGCGCAGATAGCCGTCGAGCAGCATCACGCTGGTGAGCGCGAGCAGCAGCAGCCCCGCCAGGATGACGCGGGGTTTCTGGAGGGCCGCGGCCTTGCCCGCCGCCCGTTCGATACGGGAGGGGGCGCGGCGCCGGCCGCGGGAGGGAGTCGTCGTCATAGGGGTGGCTGCGTTCCGGTCAGTTGGCGGCCGCGGAGGCGGGGGCGGACGGGGAGGGGGAGGCGGCGCCGGTGGGCGGGGTGCCGCCCGGCAGGCCGATCTGGTTGCCGAGGCCGCCGTCCGGGCGCATCCCGCCGGGGCCCTGGCCCTCCTGGGCGTTGCCGCCGAACGGCAGCAGCGAGGACGGGTTGAGCGAGGTGCCCCAGCCCATGAAGGCGGCGCCGAGGACGGCCGCGTAGACGAGACAGCCGACGCCCATGAGGAGGCCGATCCGGCGCAGCAGCCTGGACCGGCGTCCGGAGTTGTCAACGAACACGGGGCCCTCGGCGGCGGAGTCGTTGTCGCGTTTGCGACGGCGACCGCGAGCGGCGGCACGGCTTTCGATGGCAGGCTCGGAATGCATTCCCCGGATATTAGGGAGCCTTTATGTGCCCCGGACTCCGGTCTTCTTGTGAGACAGCCATGAGGAACGGCCGAACCTGTCTCTCACCTGAGAGAAAGGGCGAATGTCCGCGCGGCCGACCCGCGAAGGAGCCGGGCCGATCGCCCCTTTTGGGCGCAAAGAAATCATGTTTCGACCACATTTGTCCATGAAATGGCTGTGTGTTCACCGCCTCGGTGCGGGCCGCCCGAATGTGAGACATTTCGAGTTCGGAAACGGTCTTTGTTTCCGTCCTGAGACAGAAATCACGAGAGCGGGTGCATGCGCAATGAGGAGTTTCCTGAGGCCGGCGGCCGGGCTCACCTGCCTGTTTGCCTTGGCCATGGCGGGATGCTCCGCGGGGTCCGACGGCACGTCGGACGCGGCACCCGCGACACCGCGACAGAGCGCCGACGCCGGTACCGGTACCGGTTCCGCGTCCGGCACGTCGTACGCCCCCTACGTCAACGCCGCGGAGGCCTCCGCCAACGACGCCGCGGGCTCCCCCGCGACGTACAACCTGGCCTTCGTCATCTCCGACGGCAGTGACTGCACCCCGGAGTGGAACGGCGCCTACGCGGTCAACGACGCGACCGTGGCCGCACGCGTCTCCGCGCTCACCGCGACGGGCGCCTCGGTGCGGGTCTCCTTCGGCGGCGCGTCCGGCAAGGAACTGGCGGCCACCTGCGCCAGCGTGGCGGAGCTGACCGAGGCCTACGGCGCGGCGCTCGACGCGGCCGGTTCCACCCAGGCCGACTTCGACATCGAGGGCGAGGAACTGACCGACGCCGGCTCGGTCGCCCTGCGCTCCCGGGCGATAGCCGCGCTCCAGGAGGAACGCCCGGACCTGGAGGTCTCGTTCACCCTCCCGGTGATGCCGTCGGGCCTGGACTCCGACGGCCTCGCGCTGCTGACCTCGGCGAACAAGTACGACGTCCAGGTGTCCGCCGTCAACCTGATGACGATGAACTACGGGGAGTCGTACGCCGGGGACATGGGCGGGTACGCCATCACCTCGGCCACCGCCGCGCACGCCCAGCTCAAGGAGGTCTTCGGCACGGGGGACGCCGACGCCTGGAAGGGCATGGCGCTCACCTCGATGATCGGCGTCAACGACGTCGCGGGCGAGACGTTCACGCTCGCGGACGCCGCGCAGGTGCGGGCGTTCGCCGAGGAGAAGGGCATCTCCTGGGTGTCGATGTGGTCGACGTTCCGGGACCAGCAGTGCGAGGAGGGCACCGCCGCGGACGACGCGCTGACCAACTGCAGCGGGGTGCAGCAGAGTTCGGGGGCTTTCGCGGAGGCATTCTCCGGGTGACGTGACGCCTGGACGGCTAGGGCGTGTTTCGAAAGTCCCGTCTGCCCGGCGACGCCTGGCACGCACGCTCGCCGCGTTGTCGGGGTCGCCCCGATACAACCAGTATCG
>NZ_JBFBCB010000056.1:0-46526 GCF_040682975.1 Streptomyces sp. NPDC051051 | reverse complement strand
CCTCGGGCACCGAGACCCGTGACGTGAAGGTCGACGGCTACACGGCCGAGGGCGACGAACTGGTCGTCGGCTTCACGGGCGGGGTGTGCTCCGACCCCGCGCGCCTCACCTCATCCGCCGCCCAGCATCTGCTCGACGGGGTCGATCGCGAAGTACACGACGAACAGGGCCGAGGCCCCCCACATGAGCCAGTGCACCTCCCGCGCCTTGCCCAGCACCGTCTTGATCAGGACGAACGCGATGAATCCCGCGCCGATGCCGTTGGTGATCGAGTAGGTGAACGGCATCACGGCGATGGTCAGGAAGGCGGGGACGGCGATCTCGTACCTGTCCCAGTCGATGGACTTGACCCGGGTCATCATCAGGAAGCCGACCGCGACCAGCGCCGGTGCCGCCGCCTGGAGCGGGACGATGGTGAGCAACGGGGTGAGGAACAGGGCGAGGGCGAACAGGCCGCCGGTGACCAGGTTGGAGAAGCCGGTGCGCGAGCCCTCGCCGACGCCGGCCGCCGACTCGATGTAGGAGGTGGCGGAGGACGAGGAGGCCGCGCCGCCCGCGACCGCCGCCGCGCCGTCGATGAGCAGCACGCGACCGAGGTGCGGCACCTTGCCCTCGTCGTCGAGGAGGTTCGCCTCGGCGCTGATGCCGACGACGGTGCCCATGGTGTCGAAGAAGTCGGACAGGACCAGGGTGAAGACGAGCAGGACGACCGTGACGGCGGTGGTCTCGCCGAACGCGCCGAACAGGCTGAAGTGCCCGAGGAGTCCGAAGTCGGGGGTGTCGACGAGCTTGTCGGGCCACGCCGGTGTGGTCAGGCCCCAGGACCTGATGTCGGCGAGGGAGTCGATGACGATCGCGACGAGGGTCATCGTCACGATGCTGATGAGGATGGCGCCCTTGACCTTGCGGGCGAGCAGTCCGACGGTCAGCAGCACACCGAGGCAGAAGACGAGGACCGGCCACCCGCCGAGGGTGCCGGTGGCGCCGAGCTGAACCGGCACGGTGGTGCCCGCGACGTCGGGGACGCGGCTGACGAAGCCGGCGTCGACGAAGCCGATGAGGGCGATGAACAGGCCGATGCCGACGCTGATCGCCTGCTTCAGCGGTTGCGGGATGGCGTGCATGACGGCCTCACGCAGGCCGGTGACCACCAGCACGCAGATCAGCAGGCCTTCGAGGACGATCAGGCCCATCGCGTCGTCCCAGCTCATCAGCGGGGCGATCTGGAAGGCGACGACGGCGTTGAGGCCGAGGCCGGCGGCGAGGGCGAGCGGGAGGTTGCCGCCGATGCCCATGATGACGGTCATGACGGCGGCCACCAGGGCGGTGGCGGTGGTGAGTTGGACGGCGTCGAGCCGGTGCCCGAACTTGTCCTCCGCGCTGCCCAGGACGAGGGGGTTCAGGACGAGGATGTAGGCCATCGTGAAGAACGTGGCGAAGCCGCCGCGTATCTCCCGGCCGAAGGTCGAGCCCCGTTCGGAGATCCTGAAGAACCGGTCGACCCCGTTCACCGCCGGGGGCAGGAGCGTCGGCCGGTCGGCCGCCTGCTGTGTTTCGGACATGACGGGCACTCCTCGTGACCTGGTGATCTGCGTGCGGATGCTGGCTGGATTGTTCCCTCGTCGAACCGCGTTCAGGTTTTCGACGTGTTACGGAATCGGGGTTCGGTGGGCCACACATTGTTCGAACCCCTGTACCGACCAGGCGGTTGACCACTGCTACGCTTCCGGATCTCGCCCCGGCCACCTCCTCGGGGCATCCCCATGTCATTCACATGACACGCACAGCAGCCACCCCCGCCGGGGTGCAGATTCCGCACCGAGAAGAGGTCACTCGTGGGCACAGTCGTCGACGACGCCGCCTCCGTGGAGTTCCATGCCTTCTTCGAACGCCACCATGCCGAACTGGCTCGGCTCGCCCATCTGTTGACCGGCGAGGCGGACGCGGCCGACGATCTGGCGGCGGACGCGCTGCTCGCGCTCTGGCACCGCTGGGACCGGGTCCGCGCGGCCGACCACCCGGTGGCGTACGCACGTGGTGTCGTGGCCAATCTGGCCCGCACCCGGATCCGCAGCGCGGTCCGCGAACGCCGCAGGATCGCCCTGTTCTGGTCGCAGCGCGAGGAGAAGACGGAGAATCCGGACGTCGCGGGCGTGGTGGACGTCCAGTCGGCGCTGCGTAGACTCCCGTTCCGCAAACGGGCCTGCGTGGTGCTCCGGCACGCCTTCGACCTGTCGGAGAAGGACACCGCGCTCGCCCTGGGCGTCTCGGTGGGTACGGTGAAGAGCCAGACCTCGAAGGGAATGGCCGAGTTGCAGAAGCTGCTCGGCGCCACAGCGGGTCCGCGGAAGGTGCCCGCCGTGATGGCGGCGCGCACGGGTGAGGCCGGAGGAAGAAACCGATGACGATGCAGCGGGACGGGCACGGCGAGCTGCGCGCCCGGCTGCACGAGGCGGCCGGGGCGTACGAGCCGAACCGTGAGCGGATCCTCGCCCGGATCGAGCGCGGCATGGTGCAGCAGGAACGGCCCGGCGGTCACCGGGCGACCCGGCCGGCCCTGTGGGGCTGGGCGCGGATCGTGAGCGCCACGGCCGCGGTCGCGGGCATGCTCGCGGTCGGCGGCTACGCGGTGGCGTCGGCGGTCAAGGACGACCCGCCGCAGCGGCAGTCGGTCGCCGTCTCGCCGCCGCCGGTGGAGTCCCCGGACGCGACGAGCCGCCCGCCGGCCTCGCCGGAGCCGACGCCCGGTCAGGGCGGCGGCGGACAGGACGAGGCCGAGCCGAGCGCTTCACCGACGAAGTCGGCGCAGGCGGCGCCGTCCGCACCCGCTCCGGACCTGCTGCCGGCCGTCGACGACACCGAGGACGGCCCGCTGTGGTCGGACGGCTCGGTCGACCCGCACAGCAACGACTTCTGGGCGCAGAGCAATGTGACGTTCAAGACCTCCGAGCAGCTCACCGCGCTGACCGTGCAGCTGAAGGTCGCGCAGACCGGCGGGGTGTCCTCCGCGGGCGCCTGGCGCTCGCTGCCCGAGGGCGACTTCACGTTCACGGCCGAGGAGAGGGACGGTTTCCTCGTCTACACCTGGGTGCTCAAGGAGGGCCGCACGGTCCCCAAGGGCGAGTGGGTGTTCGCCGGGCAGTACGACCACGACCGCGGCGGCCGGGACGCCAAGGACGACAGCTACGTGGTGGTCGGTGGATCGGACGGCCGGGAGAGCTCCGTGGGCGGCGACTTCGCGGCCCGGGACGACGACGAGGGCGACTCCTAGGACCGCGAAGACGCCGCGAAAAAACTTTCGACGAAGCGGCAACCCTTTCCTCACCGGTGACGACCACACAGCGCAAGAGTCACCACCCACTTGAGGAACCGGTACATGACTGCACCAGCACAACCGCGCGTCCGGCACCGCCGCAAGGTCACCAAGCGGCGGGCGCTGATCGCCGGCTCCGCCGCCTTCGCGATCTCGGGCGCGGCGATCGTCACCACGACGATGCTCTCGTCCGCGGGCGCGGCGTCGACCTGGCCGACCGCCACCGGCAGCAAGTCCGTGTCGTCGACGATCAAGGTGTCGGGGACCTACGACGGCAAGCTGACGAAGTTCGTCGGCTCCGGCGATCTGGGCGGCAGCGGCCAGGAGGAGGGCCAGGACCCGATCTTCGAGCTCGCCGACGGCGCCGTCCTGAAGAACGTGATCATCGGCACCCCGGCCGCCGACGGCGTCCACTGCAAGGGTTCCTGCACGCTCCAGAACGTGTGGTGGCTGGACGTCGGCGAGGACGCCGCCAGCTTCAAGGGCAAGTCCGCCTCGTCGGTGTACAAGGTCATCGGCGGCGGCGCGAAGAACGGCGCCGACAAGGTGCTCCAGTTCAACGGCGCCGGCACGCTGACCGTGTCCGGCTTCCGGGTGGAGAACTCCGGCAAGCTGGTCCGCTCGTGCGGCAACTGCAAGACGCAGTACAAGCGCACCATCGTGCTGAGCGACATCGACGTCGTGGCGCCCCTGAAGGCCATCGTCGGCGTCAACGCCAACTACGGCGACACCGCGACCCTGTCGAAGATCCGCATCCAGGGCGACACCAAGAAGAAGACGAAGACCTGCGTCCGCTTCAAGGGCAACAACACCGGCAAGGAGCCCACCGAGCTGGGCACCGGCGCCGACGGCAAGGCCTGCAAGTTCTCGTCGTCCGACATCACGTACAAGTAGGCGTGCGGACCTGCCGGCCCGAGCCCCTCTCGGGCCGGCACGAGAACGCCCCCGCCGGCGGTCACCGGCGGGGGCGTTCGGCTGCCCGGTTCAGTTCATGGTGGCGCCGATCGTGGTGGACCCGGTGGTCAGGAACGTCGTCGCCGGCAGCGACCCGTCCGCCGTGCGGGCGCCGTACGCCGTCGTCGCGTCCGTCGACCTGAACGCCGGGGTGCCGACGCCGCCGTCCCAGTTGTTCGCGGCGGTCACCGTGGCGGAGCCCGGCCTGGCCGGACCGCCCTTGTTGCCCACGGCGAGGTTGCGGGCCAGCCGGGCCTTGCCGGTCGCGAAGTAGAAGCCGGCCTGCGCGTTGGCGTACGCGGTGTTGCGGTTCAGGGCGATCGCGCCGGGGTTGGAGTTCTCGGTGAACCCGTTCAGCGTGTTGTCCCAGGCCGCGTTGTCGTTCACGACGTGCGCGACGACGACGCCTCCGCCGCCCAGCTTGAACCCGTTGCCGTTGCCCTCGAAGGCGGCGTCGCTCCACCGGTTCTTGCCGTTGCCGAAGGCCCACGAGTGCTCGATGGTGACCGCCGTGGAGAACTGCCAGAGGTCGAGGCCGTCGTCGGAGTTGTTGTAGAGACGGGCGCCGGTGATCCGGTTGCCGCTGCCGGAGCCGAACTTCACGGCGATGCCGTCCGCGTTCTGGCCGTGTCCGGCGGGGTCGTAGTTGCTGTGGCTGTCGAGGTTCTGGACGAGGTTGCCGACGGTGTTGTCGCCGCGCAGGGTGAAGCCGGTGTCGCCGTTGCCGGCGGTGACCAGGTTCCTGAAGACGCCTCCGGTGGAGGAGGTCACGACGAAGCCCTGCGCCGGGGACTTCTGGAAGGTCAGGTTCTGCACGGTCCAGTAGCTGCCGTGGATCCCGGCGAGCCAGGAGCCGGCCGGGAGCTTCGAGCCGTCGATCTTCACCTTCTCGCCACCGTACGCCTGGAGGGTGATCCGGTTCGACGAGGTGCCGCTCGCCGTGGACTTCAGGGTGGCCGTCGGGTGGTAGGTGCCGCCGCGGACCTGGATGACGGTGCCGGCGGCGGCGTTCTTCACGGCCGCTTCCAGTTGCGCGGTGGTCGACACGGTGACCGTGGTCGTCGCGGCCTGGGCGCCGTCGTCCGTCAGGCCGAGGTAGACGCCGCCCGCCCCCGAGGCGACGGCCACCGCGGCGGCGATCGAGAGGGTGCGCGTCCTGCGGTGGCGTCCGGTGCTCAAACGCACGGGGCGTTCCTTTCCTGAGGGGGATGGAGAGGAGACGGGCCGGAGGGGCCGCCCCGGCCCGTTTCCCCACACCAGTCGCCGCCGTGGCCGGAAAGGGTTGCCGGACCGTGCGGAAGATGTCGGAATTCTCGCCGCGGTCAGTCCGTCTTCACGGTCTCCGAGCCGTACGCGGTGAGGGTGACGGGCGCGGACGAGGTGCCGTTGGCGGTGGACTGGAGGGTGGCCGTCGGGTGGTAGGTGCCGCCGCGGACCTGGATGACGGTGCCGGCGGTGGCGTTCTTGATGGCATTGGCCAGGTCGGTGGAGTTGCCGATCACGACGGTGGCGGCCTGGGCCTGGGTGGGGAGGACGGCCAGGCCGGCGCCGAGCGCGAGGGCGGGGAGAGCGGTGCGACGAGGTATGGAGTGCGGGTCCTTCGCTCGTGGGGGGACGGTCGGATCCCGGTGGGGCGCGGGGATCAGAGGACGCGGTCCAGCCAGGTGAAGACCTCGTCCTGCATGCGGTCGACGAAGACGTGGCCGAGGTCGGGCCAGGTCCGCAGGTGCAACCGCTCCTCGGCGTGGCGGGACCGCCAGACGGCGCGCAGCTTCTCGTGGGCCGTGCGGACGCCGTCGGCGGGGAACAGCGGGTCGAGGCCGCCGTTGAGGAAGAGCATCGGCCTGGGTGCGGCGATGCTCGCCACGTCGGGGAAGTCGAGGTGGCGGGGCAGCCCGGGGTGGAGCATGTAGTACGAGGACTGGCCGCGCAGGGAGTTGTTGCCGGGGACCATCATCTCCTTGAGGCCGGTCATCCAGCAGACGGCGGCCGCGGCGGCGAGGTCGTCGGTGAGCGCCGCGGCCTGCCAGGCGCGGAAGGCGCCCATGGAGAAGCCGACGGCCGCGATCCGCCGCCGGTCCACGCGCTCCAGGGCGGCGAGGAAGCCGGCGGAGCGGGTGTCCTCGCGGGCCATGAGCCCGGCCAGGGAGGACCCCAGGTGGTAGAAGGTGCTCGCCAGGGCCTGCTGCTGGTCGTAGGCGAGGGGGCCGCGGTCGCCCCAGCCGAGCGCGTCGGCGGCCAGCACGACGTATCCGCGCCGGGCCAGTTCGTCGCCGACGAAGCGGCCGCTGAAGTACTTCTCCGTCCAGGCCTGCGCGGAGGCGAGCCGGCCGGCGTCGTACCAGGGCCGGACCAGTTTCTCCTTGCCGATGTCGAACTTCGCCCCGTGGTCGTGCAGCAGGAGCACGGCCGGGAAGGGTCCGGGCCCGTGCGGGGTGAGCAGGGCGGCCCGGACGCGTTCGTGACGGGTGAGGGAGAGTGTCACCAACTCGCTGGTGTAGCCGTCCTGTTCGGTCCGCCCGTGGAACTCGGGGGCGTACGGCGTGCCGTCCTCGCGGTCGACGAGCAGCGTCTCCTCGACCTGGGCGCGGGCGGCCCGGCGCCAGGCGCGGAAGTCGCGGATCGGCGAGTTCCCCCAGGCCAGCGGGAAGGTGAGGGCTTCCTTGAGGGCGGGATGGAAGTCGGGCAGCGGACCGTCGACGACCGCCGCCCGCGCACCGCCGGCGGCTCCCCCGGCCAGCAGGGCCGCCCCCGTCCCGACCATGAACGCCCGCCGGCCCACCGGTTCACGGACGCTCATACGGCCTCCAGTCCCCGAGGTAGGTGCGCCGGGTGTGGACGGCCGCCTCCGCGGGTGTCAGTTGCGGGCGGTCGTCCGGTGCGGAGATCACCGCGCCGGGTCCCGAGTTGCCGTACTCGCGAAAGCGCATGGTCTGCCAGGGGTGGGCCTCGCGCATGTTCGTGTACGGGGCGGCCGCGTCGATGCCGGGGCCGATCCAGGAGTCCCGTACGACGAGGGAGGGCCAGGCGGTCGTCTCGTACGACGGCACCCAGGGCCGGGCCAGTTTGTAGGCCGCGTCCTCGGCAGCGGAGGTGATGCAGCCGCGGACGGCGAGGAAGCCGTGGGGATTGGCGCGGGCGGTGGCCGGGGCGAAGACCATGCCCTTCGGGGTGAAGGCGACGTCCCGCTGGAGGGTGTGGAAGCGGCAGGCGTCGAAGACGGCGCGTGCCCGTCCGAAGACGAAGTCGACGTCGCCCTCGATGTGGCAGCGGTGGTAGTACTGCCGGTCGAAGGCGTCCAGGGCGGTGGTGTCCGCGAAGAGGGTGTCCTGGTGGGCGAGGAAGCGCACGTTGTCGAAGCGGGAGCGGTCGCCGGTGACGTACGCCGCCACCGCCTGCGTACCGGTGATGTCGGGGTGGTCGGCGCGCAGCCAGTCGTTGGCGAGGGTGAGGTCGCGGACGGTGAGGCCGGGGGCGGCGGAGGTGAACGTGGCGGAGCCGGCGGTGCCGTAGGTGGTGCCGTCGGGCCTCTTCGTGCCGTTGGCGTTGTCGTACACGACGACGGCGGCGCGCGGGTCGCGGGAGGCGCCGCGCAGGGTCAGCTCGGCCGTGCCGGCGGGGACGGTGACCACCTCGCGGTAGGTGCCGGGGTACACGACGATCGTCCAGCCGGGACCGGTGACGGCGTCCACCGCGGCCTGGACGGAGTCGCCGGGGCGCACGTGCAGGACACGGCGGCCCCCCGTGCCCGTGCCGGCCGCGAGGGCGAGGGCGGGGGTGGCGGTGGCGGCCGGACCGGCGGTGAGGGCGGCCAGGAGGGTGCGCCTGCGCATGTCAGCAGGTCTCCTTCCAGGGCGTCCAGTCTCCGAGGTGGGCCGACCGGGTCGCGGACGCGGCCTGCTCGGGGGTGAGCTGGGGCCGGTTCTCGGGGACGGTGACGACCGCGCCGGGTCCGGAGTTGCGGTACTCGGCGAACCGCTGGTCCTGCCAGGGGAAGGCGGCCGACATGTTCGCGTAGGGCGCGACCGCGTCGATCCCGGGGCCGAGGTGGGTGTCGCGGACGGTGAGCATGGGGCGGGCGGTGGTGTCGGAGCTGGGCACCCAGGGGCGGGCCAGCTTGTAGAAGGCGTCCGGGGCCTCGCTCGTGACCCGGCTGCCGGTCACCAGGTAGCCGCGCGGGTTGGCGCCGGCCGTGGAGGGCGCGAAGACGAAGCCGTAGGGGGCGGCGACGAGGTCCGTGCGGTTCAGGGTGCGGAAGTGACAGTGCTCGAAGACGGCGGTGGCCCGGCCGAAGACGAAGTCGACGTCCCCCTCGGCGTAGCAGTGGGAGAAGTACTGCCGGGCGAAGGTGCCCAGGGCGATCGAGTCGGCGTAGAGGGTGTCCTGGTGGCCGAGGAAGCGGCAGTGGTGGAAGGCGGAGCGGTCGCCCTGGACCTTGATCGCGACGGCCTGGGTGCCGGTGACGCCGGGGTGGTCGGCGCGCAGCCAGTCGTTGGCGAAGGTGATCCAGCGGGCGGTGAAGCCGTCGGCCTGCACGGTCGTGGTGGCCGAGCCGGTGGTGCCGTAGGTGCCGCCGCCGGGCTTCGGGGTGCCGGCCGCGTTGTCGTACACGATCACGACGTCGCGGGGGTTCTCCGAGGCGCCGATCCAGGTCGCCTCGGTGCGGGTGACGTCGACCGCGAGGGTCTCCCGGTAGGTGCCGGGGGCGATGACGAGGGTGCGGCCGGTGCCGGTGGCGGCGGCCACGGCGTCCCGGACCGAGGTGTGGTCACCGCGTCCGCGCGCGTCGACGTACAGGGTCCCCGGGGTGAGGCGGGCGGACGGGGAGCCGAAGCGGCCGAACGGCCTGCGGGTGCCGGCCCGGACGGGTCCGGCCGACAGGCCGAGGGCGGCGCCCGCACCGGCGCCCGCCAGGAGGAAACCCCTTCTGGACAGGGGGAGCTGGACGTGGTGCGAGGGCATGCGGGTGCTCCTTCGGGGTGCGGCTCGTGGGATGCGGACCTCGGACGTGTGGGCGACGGGGCGTGCGGGCCGGGGCGGCGGGGCCCCGGCCCGCACGGTGCGGTGCTCTGCGGTGCGGTGCTCTGCGGTGCGGGTCAGCAGATCTTTCCGGCGCCGGCCCGGCCGGCGACGATGCCGGGGACGGCCTTCGCGGGGTCGACCCTGGTGCGCAGGGTGGGCGTCCAGCCCGCACCGGACCGGAGGGTCTCGGCGGGGATCTCCGCGTTGTGCACGGCGATCAGGTCGACGGGCCTGCCGTTGACGTAGTTGCCGTCGGCGGTGACCGGCGCCTCGCTCCACTTCTTCAGCGCCTTCGCGGCGCTCACGCCGGCGGGCAGCGTGAACGCGTTGTGCTGGGCGACGAGCTGGGACTCCTTGCCGATGCCGAAGCTGTAGGAGTAGGAGGCGTCGGCGACGAAGTGGTTGTTGTAGGAGTCGACCTGTCCGAAGCGGACGCGGGGCGCGCGCTCGACGAGCTTCGAGAACAGGTTGTGGTGGAAGGTGACCTTCAGCTTGCCCCGGTCGCCCACGGCGGTGGACTCGCTGTCGCTGTTGCCGATGAGGATCGTCTTGTCGTGCTCGGTGAAGACGTTCCAGGAGGCGGTGACGTAGTTCGAACCGCGCACGACGTCCAGTTCGCCGTCGTGCTGCTGGTAGAGCATGCCGAAGTAGGTCGGCGCGGCGCTGTCGGGGTGGGAGCCGTCGGTGAACGTGTTGTGGTCCAGCCACACGTGCGTGGACCCGTAGACGACGGCGGTGTCGTACTCGGAGTTCCAGTTGCCCTTCGAGCCGTCGGTGGGGTCCCACTGCGGGAAGCAGTCGATGGGACTCTCGAAGGCGAGGTTGCGGATGATCACGTTGTCGACGGCCTTGATCTGGAGGCTGGCGCCCTTGATGCCCGCGTTCCTGCCCACGCCGATGATGGTGGTGTTGGAGGGGACGTTCACCTTGATCGCCGTGTCCTGGGCGGCGGCGGAGGTGCGCCGCAGGCCCTCGGGACTGTCCGCGGGCTCGGCGCTCAGGTCGGTGTCGAGGCCCCACACCTCGGGCGCGTACGCGGCGAGGTAGGCGTCGAAGTCGTAGCCGGGCGCGGCGAAGGCGTCGCACCCTTCCGAGACGGCGTCGATCGTGCCCTTGACCTTGATGATCCTCGGTGCGGTGCCGCCGGCCTCCAGGGCGGCCCTGAACTCCGCCCAGGTGGTGACGGTGTGGACGTGCTCGGCGTCGGCGGCGGCACCGCCGGTGGTGCCGGTTCCGTAGGCCGCCCAGCCGTCGCCGGCCGGCAGGGTCTGCCGGGCGACGTCACGGGCGGAGTGGGCCTGGGCGGGGGTGCCGGTGACCGTCAGGGCGAGGGCGGTGCAGCCGACCACGACGGCCGATTTTGTGGCATGCCCATGCCATCTCTGTGCATTCACTGTGCGGCTCTCTTTCACGGAAGGTAGGAGGGGTTACGCGGTGGTGGCCGCAGGCCAGGTGATCCACGACTCCGGGATCTCGGCGTCCAGCCGGCGCACGTCCCGCGCCGTCAGCACCCGGCGGCGCAGCAGCTCGGCGGCGGCCAGCCGGGCCACGGCGATCGCGCCCGGCGGATTGAAGTGCGTGTTGTCCTGCTCGGTGTCGGTCCAGTTGAAGTACCGCTTGGTCTCCTCGGCCCCGAGCTTCTGCCACAGCGCGAGCGACAGGGCCTGGAGGTCGAGGAGCGCGACGTCCTCCTCCGCGGCGAGGGCGCGCATCGCCGCCGGATAGTCGCCGTGCGTGGGCAGGGCGTTGCCGTCCGCGTCGAAGCGGCGGCGCTCCACGGCCGTCGCCAGCACGGGCCGCGCCCCGCGGGAGCGCGCCCCGTCGACGTACAGCCGCAAATAGTCCTGGTACGTCGTCCAGGGCTCGGTGTAGCGGGCCGGGTCGGTGGTCTTCTCGTCGTTGTGCGCGAACTGGATCAGGAGGAAGTCCCCCGGGCGGATCGACGCGAGGATGACGTCCAGCCGCCCCTCGTCGACGAAGCTCTTGGAACTGCGGCCGTTCACCGCGTGGTTGGCGACCGGTCGGTCCTTGTCCAGGAAGAACGGCAGCGCCATTCCCCATCCGGTCTCGGGCGCCGCGTCGGCGAACTTCTGGGCGGCGGTGGAGTCACCGGCGATGTAGAGGGTGCGGGGTCGCCCCGCGGCCCGGGCGGTGCCGGTGGCCGCGACGGCGAGGGGGACGGCGGCGAGGGCCGCCGAGGTGACCTGTCTGCGGGTGAGGGACACAGGGGTGCGCCTTTCGCACAGGGATTTCTCACAGGGAGGGGGACCGCGCCCCTGCCGGGGCGCGGGGCGGTGCACGGGTGCGGCTCGGCCGCCGAAACAGCGGCCGGCTCCGCCGCCAGGATCGCGGCCGGCCCCGGCGGGACACCGCGGCCGGCCGCCGCGCCACGGGAGGAAGGCCTAGCCCTTCTGTTCCTTCCACTCCGCCTGCGCCGTGTTCAGCTGCTCGGCGAAGGTGTCCAGGAACTCCTTGGCGGTGAGCTTGCCCAGCAGGACCTTCTGGAAGTTGGGCTCGTTGTCGGACTTGGAGATGGTGCCCCAGTCCGGCAGGTAGTACGGCAGCTGCACGATCGTCGTGGAGCCGTCCGACAGCGCCTGCGCGGCCAGCTTGGTCGGCTCGGCCTTGTCGATCCACGCGTCCTTCGCCGCCTTGGTGTTGGACGGCACCTGCCCCGCCGACTCGTTGAACTTCGAGTTCTCCGCCTGCGAGGTGGCGAACTCGATGAACTTCCAGGCGGCGTCCTTGTTCTTCGAGCTCTTGAACATGCCGATGCCGTCGACCGGGTTGGACACCTGCACCCGCTTGCCGGAGGCGCCGACCGGCTGCGGGATGCCCCGGAACTTGCCGGCGCCGAACGCCTTCACGTGGTCCTGGTACGAGCCCAGGTTGTGGTTCAGCATGCCGATGGTGCCCGAGTCCCACTGGGCGACCATCTTGGTGAAGTCGTTGTTGAGGTCGGCGGCCGGGGTGACCTTCTTGTAGAGGGCCGCGTACTTCTCCAGCGCCGCGACGTTCTTCGGGTCGTTGACGGTGGTCTTGTCACCGTTCCAGAACGAGGTGATCCCGCTCTGCCCGTACATCGCGTCCAGCGCCTGGGCGATGGATCCGGCGCCGCCGCGGATGGTGTACCCGAACTGGTTCTTGCCGCTGTTCGTCAGCTTCTCCGCCGCCGTGTAGAACGCGTCCCAGGTGGTCGGCTCGGCCAGCCCCGCCGCCTTGAACAGGTCGGTGCGGTAGTAGAGGACGCCGTTGTTGGCGGAGGTCGGGATCGAGTACAGCGCCTCACCGCCGCCGGCGGACTTCAGCGACTCGACCATGGACGTGTTGAGCTCGCCCTTGAGGGAGGACTTGGCGAGGCGGTCGTCCAGCGGCTCCAGGGCGTCCTGCGCCGCGATCGCCGCCGCCATCGACGCCGTGATGCCTCCGACGTCCGGCAGGCCGCCGCCCTGGATGGCGGTGTCGACCTTGGACTGGTACTCGGTGGAGGCGATGCCGACGTACTCGACGTCGATGTCGGGGTTGGCCTTCTCGAAGTCGGCGATGACCTGCTTCCAGATGTCGGTGCGGACACCGCCGTTGTTGTCCCAGAAGACGATCTTGCCCTTGCCGCTGCCGTCGGCCCCCTTGTCCCCGCCGGCGCCGCTGCCGTCGTCACCGCAGGCGGTGGCGGTCAGGGCGAGCGCGGCCCCCAGGGCTACGGCCGTGGCGGCGCGCCTGCTTCTGTGGATGCTGATCTTCATTGGTCGGCTCTCTTCTTCTTCTCTTCTGGATCCAACGGGCTGTGCGGGCATGTGCTGTGCGGGCATGTGGGGGGCGCGGGGTCAACGGCGGGCGTGGGGGGCCGGGTCGCCGGTGCCCCTGAGGTGGTCGACGTCGCCCTCGGAGCGGGAGGCGCGGACGCGGACCCGGCCGACCGCGTCCAGCCGGGGGCTGCCGGTGATCGGGGTGTCCCGGCAGGCCGGGAAGGCGGTGTCCTCGAGGACGGTCCGGTCGCCGGTCGTCCCCGCCGCCGGCGCCTGCTCGCCGTTCGGCTCGTGCGCGGCCTCGTCGAGGTCGTCGCCGAGGGTGAGGGGGCGGGCGGCGGCGTGGGCCACGGTCCGGACCGTGGCTCTGCCGGTCGAACTCCCGTACGCCGCAGGCGTGTCGTAGACGATGACGGTGCCGGAGCGGTCCTGTCCAGTCCCCTGCGGCGAGATGTTCGGCTCGCCCGCAGGGACGAACACCTCCTCGCGGCGGGTGTCCGGCGCGACGGCGACCGGGGCCGGCGCGGCGACCGGGCCGGCCACGGCGACCGGGACGACGCCGGGTCTCGACGAGCGCTTGCTGGGGAAGTGCGTCATTGCGGCTCCCGACAGGCTGACCGTTGCGGTGGGTTAGAGGGGGCTGATCCTGAAGCGGGTGAACGTGGCGGCCCCGGGGCGGCCCGGTCCGTCGGGTGCCAGGGCGAACAGGCCGAGCAGGGCGCCCACCCAGCGCCAGGGGGTGGCGGCGAAGACCGGCCCGCTGCGGCGCAGGCCGTCGCCGAGGTCGTAGGCGAAACGGCAGCGGGCGCCGGTGCCGATCTCGATGCGCAGGCGGACCGTGCCGTGCGGGGCGGGCCGCGGGTGGGCGGCGTCCCGTTCCCGCTCGGCGGCCGACTCGGCGAAGCGGTGCACGAGCTGGACCGTGCCGTCGGTGCCGCGTTGCAGCCCGATCCAGGCGAAGGCGTCCCCGAGCACCGCGAGTCCGGCCCGTGCGCCGGGCTCCTCGCCGTGCAGTTCCAGCTCCACCTCGACGGCCGACGGGGTGCCGGGCAGCCGCTGGGTGAGCACGTGGGGCAGCTTGCGCAGGTCGTGCGCGTCGGCCGTGCGGACGCAGGACAGGCGCAGTCCGTCGCCGGAGTGCTGGGTGGCCCAGCCGTCCTGGGGGTTGGCCGTCCACTGCCACTGCCTGCCGAACCGTCCGCCGGGGAAGTCGTCGTCGGTGGCGGGCGCGGCGGCGGGCTGCGGCGGCAGAGCGGGCCTGCGGTGCACGGCGACGGGGGCGCCCCGGTCCCCGATCACCGGCCAGCTTCCCCCGCCCCCGGCCCCGCTGGAGCCGGAGCTGCCGCCATCGTCCCAGCGCAGGGGCTGGAGGTGGACGACCCTGCCGTACGCGCCGCGCTGCTGGAAGTGCAGGAACCAGTCCTCGCCGGACGGGGTGCGCACCCAGCCGCCCTGGTGGGGGCCGTTGACGTCGGTGTCCTTCTGCTCCAGGACGATCCTCTCCTCGTAGGGGCCGAAGAAGTCCCGGGAGCGGAAGGCGCCCTGCCAGCCGGTCTCCACCCCGCCGGCCGGGGCGAGGATCCAGAACCAGCCGTCGTGCCGGTACAGCTTGGGACCCTCGATGGTGAACCAGCCGGGGATGCGGTCCCCGTCGACGACGACCTTGCCGTCGTCGAGGAGCGAGGTGCCGTCGGGGTGCATCCGGTGGCCGGTGAGACGGTTCTTGATCCCGGAGCGGGACTTCGCCCAGGCGTGGACCAGGTAGGCCTCGCCGGTCTCCTCGTCCCACAGGGGGCACGGGTCGATCAGGCCCTTGCCCTCCTTCACCAGGTGGGGCCGGGTCCAGGGTCCCCTGATCCCGGGGGCGTTGACCTGGAAGACGCCCTGGTCGGGGTCGCCCCAGAAGATCCAGAAGCGGTCGTCGTGGTGGCGCAGCGAGGGCGCCCAGACCCCGCGGTCGTGGCACGGGGAGTCGAACTCGGCCGCCGGTTCCAGGCGTTCGAGGGCGTGCCCGACCAGGGTCCAGTCGACCAGGTTGCGGGAGTGCAGCAGCGGCAGGCCGGGGGCCCGGCCGAAGCTGGAGGCGGTGAGGTAGAAGTCGTCGCCGACGCACACCACGTCCGGGTCGGACCAGTCGGCGTTCAGGACCGGGTTCTCGTACGTCTCGTCGGCCACGGCTCCGTCCGTCACTGGGTGACCGCCTTCCGCACCAGGGCGGCCGCCTCGTCGCGCCCGAGGCGGCCGTCGGCGACGACGGTGACGACGCGGCGGACGGCGGTGTCGCCGGGGGCGATCACGAGCCGCTCGGCACAGGCGAGCGAGGAGCCGACGCCCGGGTACTCGGCGGTGCGCACGAACCAGGGGTCGCGGCGGGTGGTGTCGGTGGCGCCCGCGAACACCAGGCTCCAGTGGGCGCCGGCCAGGACGAGCCAGTCGGCGCACCTGCCGTGCACCTCGGCCTCACCCTCGGCGGTGGCGGTGAAGACGTCGGGGGCCCGGTCCTCCTTGCGGGCGCGCCAGAAGAAGCCGCCGTAGGCCGCGCCGGGGCGTCCGTTCGTCGCCGGGCTGCCGATGGTCACCGGGTCCGGGGTGGCATTGGTGAGGGAGAAGGTGAAGTCCAGGGCCCAGGCGGTGTCGGTGAGTCCGGTGGCCGCGACCGTACGGCGTTCGCGCAGCAGCTCGGTTCCGGCGGCCGTCCAGCGCAGCTCCTCCACGAAGCCGTCGGGGTCGCACAGGGGGAAGCCGGTGTGCCGCTGGACGCCGTGGTTGTCGAGCTCGGTCGGGCCCCGGTCGCGGACGTAGGTGCGGCCGCCCCAGAAGTTGTGCCCCTCGACGTCGGGAACGGCGACACCGACGCCGAGGTGGTGGGTGTGGTCGGCGGGGCTCAGTTCGGTGACGGCCGTGCCGGCCAGGGTGGTGACCGGGTGCAGGAAGGGGCGCGGGGAGAGCCGGTCGGGCAGCTCGGGCCGGGTGACGTAGCCGCCGACCGGGCGGCCCGCGACCCGCAGCACGACGGGTGCGTCGGGGGCCTGTGCCATCAGGTGTCCACCCCTTTCGGGTGCGCGGTCGGGGACGCCCAGGCGGCGCCCAGCTCGGAGAAGAGGGCGAGGGTGTCGGCGGCGGCGGCGACCAGCCCGTCGACGCCGGGGACGACCCGGCGGTCCTCGCCGGGGAGCCGGTGCCAGGCGTCGGCGGGCAGTTCGAGCGGGTCGGGGGCGACCCGGACCGCCTCGACGACCCGCATGAACGCCTCGGTCGCGGCCGGCGGGACCAGCAGGTCGGCGCCGTCGGTGAGGTGGTCGACGAGGTTCTCCAGCAGGTCGGTGCGGCCGTACTCGAACTCCTCGGGGCCGTGGCCGCCGCGCTGGAGCAGGACGCGGTCCTGCTTGTACCAGAAGGTGATCCGGCCGTGGCTGCCGTGGACGACGACGTACGGGTCGTCGGGGTCCTCCGCGCACAGGGTCGCGGCGACGACGACGGGGCGTCCGGCGGCGGTGGTGATCCGGACGCAGGAGGTGTCGTCGGATTCGATGGCGTTGGCGTGCGCCAGCTCGGTCTCGATGCCGGCGACGTCCTCGGCGCGGGTGACGCCGGCCAGCGTGAGGGCGGTGGCGACGGCGTGCGCGAGCGGGTTGGTGAGGGCGCCGTCGATCACGTCGACGCCGTTCAGCCGCCGCTTCCCGGCCCAGGGCGCGCGCCGGAAGTAGGCCTCCGGGCGAGCCCAGGCGCCGGCCCCGCCGACCCCGGCGACCTCGCCGATCACCCCGTCGCCGATCATCCGACGGACCGCGGGCACGGCGTGCGAGCCCAGCGACTGGAAGCCGATCTGGCAGACCACGCCCGCCTCGGCGACCCCGTCGGCCATCCGGCGGAACTCCGCGTACGACGGTGCCGGCGGCTTCTCCAGCAGCAGGTGCACGCCCTTGCCGGCCGCGGTCAGCGCCAGGTCGGTGTGGGTGGGGATCGGGGTGCAGACGACGGCGATCCGGGCGCCGGTGGAGTCCAGCAGCGCGCCGAAGTCGGCGGACTGCTCGGGCGTGCCGAGGCCCTCCGGGATCTCGTCGGGGGTGAGCGGGGTCAGCTCGCAGACGCCCGCGAGGCGGACGATGCCCTTGTCCTGGAGACGGCGGATGTTCTCCAGGTGCCAGCGGCCGTGGCCGCGCGCACCGGCGAGGACGACGGGGACGCCCGTGTTCGGCGGAGCGCCCGTGGTCAGGGGGTCGGGGGTGTTCACGGGATCCTCCCCGCGCCCGCGCCGCGGGCCGTCCCGCGGTCGGCCGCCGTGGCACGGTCGGTCGCCGCGCGCGGGGTGGGGGTGCGGCTTCCGGCGGCCGTCGCCGCGGCGAGGTGAGGGCTCCTCATCCCTTCACCGCCCCCGCGCTGAAGCCGGTGATCAGCCACTTCTGGATGAAGGCGAACACGAGCACCACCGGGACGGCGGCGATGATGCCGCCGGCGGCGAGGGCGCCGAGGTCGACGCTGTCCGCGCTCATCAGGGTGTTGAGGCCGACCGGGATCGTCTGCTTGCTCTGGTTGTTGAGGAACATCAGGGCGAACAGGAAGTGGTTCCAGGAGTGCACGAAGGCGAAGGAACCGACGGCGATCAGACCGGGCCGCAGCAGCGGCAGCACGACGATGCGGAAAGCCGTCAGCCGGTTGCAGCCGTCGACCCAGGCCGCCTCCTCCAGCGAGTACGGCACGTTCTTGATGAAGTTGCTGATCAGGATCATCGACAGCGGCAGCTGGAACACCGTCTCGGCGATGATCACGCTGGTCAGCGAGTTGATCATCTGGAGTTCGGCGAAGATCTCGAACAGCGGGACCAGGAGCAGCGCGCCCGGCACGAACTGGGAGCAGAGCAGGGCCAGCATGAAGGCGCGCTTGACCTTGAAGTCGAAGCGGGCGAGGGCGTAGCCGCCGGCCAGCGCGACGAGGGTCGTCATCAGCAGGGTGGCGACACCGACGAGCAGGCTGTTCTGGAAGTAGGTGCCGAAGCTGCGGTCCGTCCAGACCTTCTCGAAGTGGTCGAAGGTGACCGGCCAGGGCAGGAGCGAGGTGGAACCGGCCGGGCGCAGCGCGAACAGCAGGATCCAGTAGAAGGGGATCAGCGTGAAGACGAGGTAGACCGACAGCGGCAGGTAGATCTGCCAGCGCGGGGCCTCGTCCCAGGCGCGGTTCCTCCCGCCGCGCGGGCGCGGCTCGGACGTGGTGGGGACGCTCACGGGCGTGGGCGCCACCTCGGTGGCCTCCTTGGTGATCACTTGGCCTCACTTCCGAACTTGCTCAGCCTCAGGTAGACCATCGAGCAGAAGAGCAGGATCACGAACGCGACGGTGGTCAGGGCGGACGCGTAGCCGAAGTTGTGGGCGTCCACGGAGGTGTTGGCGATGTAGAGGGGCAGCGTGGTGGTCTCGCCCGCGGGCCCGCCGCCGGTCAGGGTGTAGAGCAGGTCGACGTTGTTGAACTCCCACACCGCGCGCAGCAGCGTGGACAGGACGATCGCGTCCTTCAGGTGGGGCAGCGTGATGTGCCAGAACTGCTTGAGCCTGCTGGCCCCGTCGACCTCGGCGGCCTCGTACAGGTCCTTCGAGACGGACTGGAGGTCGGCGAGGATGAGGATCGCGAAGAAGGGGACGCCGCGCCACAGGTCGGCGACGATCGCGGCCGGGAACACCGTGGAGGTGTCCGACAGCCAGCTGGTGCCGTAGCTGCCGATGCCCATGTCCGCGAGGTAACGGGTGATGCCCGTCTGGGAGTTGTAGAGCAGCACCCAGATCGCGGAGGTCAGCACGCCGGAGACGGCCCACGGGGAGAAGACCAGGGCGCGGCCGAGCGAGCGGCCCACGAAGGTCTGGTTGACGATGAGCGCCAGCGCCAGGCCGAACATCAGCTGGAGCCCGACCTCGACGAACACCCACTTGGCGCTGAAGGTGAGCGTGTCCCAGAACACCGGGTCGTCGGTGAAGGCGTGGACGAAGTTGTCGAAGCCCGCGTAGCCGTTGCGCCACGGTTTGGTGGGGTTGTAGTTCTGCAGGCTGTAGTAGAAGACGCTGATGACCGGGTAGGCGATGAAGCCCAGCATGAGCAGGGCCGCCGGCGCGATCAGCAGGTACGGCAGCCTGCGCGGCGTGGCGGAGGCACGGCGCCGCCGGGCTGGCGCGGGCGGTTTCGCCACGGCTGCGGCTTGGGCCATGACTGTTCTCCGTTTCTGGGTACGTCGTCGTACGTCGTGCTGGCGTGGTGCTTGTGGTGCTGTTGTGGTGTTCGCGTCGCGTAGGAAGCGCTTTCTCCCCGGGTAGGGGGCGGCGGAGGTGGTTCCGCTGCGCGGGTCAGCCCGCGTACGGGTCCGCCACCGTGCCCGGACGGGCCAGGAACTCGAAGTCGCAGCCGGTGTCGGCCTGGGTGATCTGTTCGTTGTAGAGCGCGCCGTAGCCGCGTTCGTAGCGGTCCGGCGGCGGCGTCCAGTCGGCCCGGCGGCGCTCCAGCTCCTCGTCGTCCACGTGGAGGTGGAGGGTGCGGGCCTCGACGTCGAGGGTGATCGGGTCGCCCGTGCGGACCAGGGCGAGGGGCCCGCCCACGTAGGACTCGGGCGCCACGTGGAGCACGCAGGCGCCGTAGCTCGTCCCGCTCATCCGGGCGTCGGAGATCCGGACCATGTCCCGCACGCCCTGCCGGAGCAGGTGGTCGGGGAGGGGCAGCATGCCGTACTCGGGCATGCCCGGGCCGCCCTTGGGGCCGGCGTTGCGCAGGACCAGCACACTGTCGGCGGTGATGCCGAGGTCCGGGTCGTTGATGGTCCGCTGCATGGTCCGGTAGTCGTCGAAGACGACCGCGGGGCCGGTGTGCTTGAGCAGGTGCGGCTCGGCCGAGATGTGCTTGATGACCGCGCCGTCCGGGCAGAGGTTGCCGCGCAGGACGGCGACCCCGCCCTCGGCCGCGACCGGGTTGTCCCGCGGCCGGATGACGTCGTCGTCGTGCACCTGCGCGCCGGTGAGCTGCTCGCGCATCGTGTCGTACGAGACGGTCGGCCGCTCCAGGTGGAGCAGGTCGGGGATGCGGGAGAGGAACCCGGGCAGACCGCCGGCGAAGTGGAAGTCCTCCATCAGGTACGTCTGTCCGCCGGGCCGGACGTTGGCGAGCACCGGGACCGTGCGGGCGATGCGGTCGAAGTCGTCCAGCGTGAGTCTGACCCCCGCCCGCCCGGCCATGGCGATCAGGTGGATGACGGCGTTGGTGGAGCCGCCGAGGCCGAGGACGGTCGTCACCGCGTCCTCGAAGGCGTCGCGGGTGAGGATGTCCGACAGCCTGCGGTCCCGGTGGACGAGGTCGACGATCGCCATGCCGGCCTTCGCGGCCATCCGGTCGTGCCCGGAGTCCACGGCCGGGATGCTGGAGGCGCCGGGGACGGTGACGCCGAGCGCCTCGGCGGCCGCCGTCAGCGTGGACGCCGTCCCCATCGTCATGCAGTGACCGGGCGAGCGGGCCAGGCCGTTCTCCAGCTCGGCCATCTCGCAGTCGCCGATCAGGCCGGCCCGCTTGTCGTCCCAGTACTTCCACATGTCGGTGCCGGAACCGAGGACCTCGTTGCGCCAGTGGCCCGGCAGCATCGGGCCGGCGGGCACGAAGACGGCCGGCAGGTCGACGCTCGCGGCGCCCATGAGGAGGGCGGGGGTGGACTTGTCGCAGCCGCCCATCAGGACGGCGCCGTCGACCGGGTACGACCGCAGCAGTTCCTCGGTCTCCATCGCCAGCATGTTGCGGTAGAGCATGGGGGTCGGCTTCTGGAAGGTCTCGCTCAGGGTGGAGACCGGGAACTCCAGCGGGAAGCCGCCCGCCTGCCACACGCCCCGCTTGACGGCCTGCGCCCGGTCGCGCAGGTGCACATGGCAGGGGTTGATGTCCGACCAGGTGTTGAGGATCGCGATCACCGGCTTGCCGAGGTGCTCCTCGGGAAGGTAGCCGAGCTGGCGGGTGCGGGCGCGGTGACTGAAGGAGCGCAGGCCCTCCGTGCCGTACCACTGGTGGCTGCGCAGGTCCTCGGGGCGCCTGCGGACGGGCTCGGTCATATGGACCACCCCGCGGCGATGGCGGCGACCTCGGCGCGGTCCGTCTCGGGCAGCGGCCTGCTCGGCGGGCGGACCTCGCGGCGGCACAGGCCGAGGGAGGCGAGGGCCTCCTTGACGACGGTGACGTTGTTGGCGGAGCCGTTGGCAGCGCGCAGTTCCTCGAAGCGCCGGATCTGCTCCCAGACCTTCATCGCGGCCGGGTAGTCGCCGGAGCGCAGCGCCTCGATCATGTTCAGCGAGACGGCCGGGGCGACGTTCACCAGCCCCGAGGTGAAACCGGTGGCGCCCGCGGAGAAGTAGGAGGGGGCGTACGGCTCGGCGAGGCCGGCCACCCAGACGAACCGCTCGAGACCCGCGTCACGGGCGAACGCGGCGAACCGGGAGGCGTCCGGGACGGCGTACTTCACGCCGATCACGTTCGGGCAGGCGTCGGCGAGTTCGGCGAGGCGGGCGCCGGCGAGCTGCGCGTTGCGGATGTAGGGGACGACACCCAGCTCGGGCACCGACTCGGCGATGGCACGGTGGTAGTCGACCCAGCCGCTCTGCGAGACGTAGGGGTGCACGGGCTGGTGGACCATCACCATGCTCGCGCCGAGTTCACGGGCGTGACGGGCGGAGGCGACGGCGGTGGGCACGTCGTGTCCGACGCCGACCAGGATCACCCCGCGCTCCCCGGCCTCCTCGACCGTCAGCTCCGTGACGAGACGGCGCTCCTCGGGGGTGAGGGCGTAGAACTCGCCGGTGTTGCCGTTGGGGGTGAGGGTCCTGATCCCGCCGTCGAGCAGACGGCGCAGCAGGGCCCGGTGGACGTCCCGGTCGACGGAGCCGTCCTCGGCGAACGGGGTCACCGGGATGGCCACGACGTCGGCAAGGGCCGCACGTTGGGTCTCGAACACCACGCTGCTCATTCCTGACCTTCCTCTGCCTGGACGTCGGGGAACGCCCTGCGGACGAACGACGCGATGTGGGCGTGCAGGGCGCGGGCCGCGCCGTCGGCGTCGCCGCCCAGGGCGAGCCGCAGGATCTCGCGGTGCTCGCCCGCCTCCCGCTCCCAGGAGGGGGAGGCGGCCCAGGCGACGGCCGAGACCAGGGCGGCCTGGTCGCGGACCTCGTCGAGCATCCGGCCGAGCAGCGGGTTGCCGCACGGCAGGTACAGGGCGCGGTGGAACTCCCGGTTGGCCAGCGAGCGTTCGGCGGTGTCGGTCGCCTCGTCGGCCATGGTGAGCGCCGCGCGGGCGGCGTCCAGGGAGGCGCCGCGGCGCACGGCCCGCTTCAGCGCCTCGGGTTCGAGGAGCAGTCGCACGTCGTAGACCTCGCGCGCCATGTCCGCGTCCACCATGCGCACCGTGACGCCCTTGTACTGGTTCATGACGACCAGTCCGGTGCCGGCCAGGGTCTTGAGCGCCTCGCGCACCGGGGTCTTGGAGACCCCGAACTGCGCGGCCAGCTCGGTCTCGACCAGCGCCTGACCTGGCGTCAACCGCCCGGTGAGGATGCGGCGTTTGATCTCCTCCAGCACGTACTGCGTGCGGGAGGGGATCGGCGTGGGCACAGAGGTCATGCGCGCCTCTCGGTGTCGCGTATCTGATCTCGCGTATCGCGTCTCATATATGACGTACGAAGTACGACGGGTTGAAGGTAGGAGGGGCGCTGTGTTTCGTCAATGCTTCTGACAGAGGAAGTCGAGGTTGCTTCTTTTCGCCCGCCGGCTCGCCCGTCAGAGGGAGACGGTGTCTCCCTCGCGCGCGGCGGCGGTCCGGCCGCCGAAGACCCGTGCGGCGCGGCCGGCCGCGGCCTCGCGGGTGAGGGTGGGTCCCACGTGGGTGACGAGCAGTTCCCGCGCGCCCTTCGTACAGGCCCCCGCGTCCTCCGGAGTGAGGTGCACCGGCTGTTCGCCTTCGCGATGCGCGTCGACGTCGGCCTCGCACAGGAACAGGTCGGCGCCCACCGCGAGCTCGGTGAGCGCGTCGCACGGTCCGCTGTCCCCCGAGTAGGCGAGCACGCTGCCCCGGCACTCGGCGCGCAACCCGTACGCCTCGGTGTCGTGGAGCACCGCGCGTGAGGTGAGGCGAAGGTTCCGGTGCCGGACGGTGTGACCGTCGTGCAGCGGCCTGAAGTCGAGGATTCCGTCCAGGAACCGTACGTCCGGCCGGCCGAGGAAACCCGCCGGGCGCCGGGCGCAGTCGCGCGGCGCGTACACCGGCACCGGGGTCGGCGGGGTCATGCCGCCGAACGCGAAGGCGTGGACGGCGGCGAGGAGATCCGCGCTGTGATCGGCGTGCAGATGCGAGATCCAGATCGCGGTGAGCCGTCGCGGATCCGTGTGCCTCTGCAACTCGGCGAACGTCCCCGGCCCGGCGTCCACCCACACCTCGGCACCCCCGCCCCGCACCAGGCAGCCGGAACAGGGCCGCCCCGGCCCGGGATGCGGGGAGGCGGTACCGAGGACGGTGAGGCTGAGGATCATGGAGGGGAGGGTACGTACCGCGCCCACGGACCGCGCCCGGTTCACGTCCGTCTACGGTTTCCTCGGCGGAGGCGTCTACGGCGCCGCCCCCGGGGATCTGCTGCGGTGCCGCGCGGACGGGCGGCGGGCGGTGCCGCACGGGTGCTGAGCGCGACGACGGGGTCGGACGGCCTGCGCGCCGGGTGACCGCGGCGGACCGCCGCCCGGCGGGCGAGGAAGCCGGGCCGCCGGCCCGGCGGGTGACGAGGTCCCTCCCCGCGGCCCGATCACGCGCGTCTCCGGTCCCGGCCCGCGCCTGGGCGGGGCACGCACGCCCGTGGCGCCCCGCCCAGGTCACACCCGTACGTCCGGCCCCGCTCCCCCCGGCACGGCCACGCCCGTCCGCGGCCCCGTCCCGCCTCACGCCCGTCCGGCGGTCCAGGACGGGTCGCGGCCGCTCAGGCCGATCGTGCGGTCCAGGAGGGGGGCGTCCGGCGGAACCGGTACGACGGGACCGAAGATGCCTCCGCCGCGGGTGGGGTCCTCGGCGGCCGCCCGCAGGAAGGCGTGGGACGCCCGGAGCGCGGCCGGGTCGGGGGTGTAGTCCTGGCCGGTGGCGCGGGCGAGGTCCCAGCCGTGGACGACCAGTTCGTCGACCGCGACGGCGGCCGCGACCTCGGCCGGCAGGTCGATCCCGCCGGCGCGGGTCATGCCGGTCCACGCGGCGGGCTCCCGCCAGGCCTCGGCGAGTTCACCGAGGACGCGGGGCAGTTCCTCGCGCCAGCCGGGGCCGATGTCGGGCGGAGTGCCGGATGGGGTGCCGGTGGTCGGGCCGAAGTCCTTGCGGGCGGCGTCGCGGAAGGCGACGGCGAGGCCGGTGAGGTGGCCCAGCAGGTTGCGGACCGCGTACGCGGGGCAGGGTGTCCCGTCCGCGAGCCGGTCGTCCGGCACGGCCGCCGCGAGCCGGGCCACCACCTCGGACTGCGCTCCGAGGTCGAGGGCCGTCGTGCCGGTGCCGGCGTCTGCGCCTGTATCGGTGTGGGTCATCTGCCGCTCCTCCAGGTGGGTGCCTGAAGGGCAGACCGGCGGAGCGGCCCGGACTCATCGCAGGGCGGACCGCCTCTTCGCCGCGGCCCGGACCGGCCGGCCGGAATCCGGCCGCCGCCCGGGCACCGCACGGCGATCGCCGCGGTACCGCCCACCGGCCACCGTGCCGGCTCAGAGCGCGCCGAGTCCCTCGCGGACCGCCTCCAGGTCGGCGTCCGAGGCCAGTCCCGCGTGGTACAGCCGGAGTTCCGTGGCGCCCAGCTCACGCGCGCGTGCCGCGTCCGCGGCGAGCGTGCCGGGGCTGCCGCCCATGCCGGAGACGACGGTGAGGTTGGCGGCGATCACGGCCTTCTCGCGGCGCTGCTGCGCGAACGGGCCCAGGAGCGCGGGTCCGCCCGTGCAGGGCACGACCACGCCGTCGGCGACCGACAGGATGTGCGCGGGGTCGACGCCCGGGTTGGCGCCCACGTGGTAGGAGACCGGGTCGGCGTGCAGGAGGACCTGGAAGCCCTCGGGTGCCGCCGCGCGGACGGCCGCGACGGCCTCCTCCTGGAGCGAGCGGGCGGTCGCGTCCCGCCACGCGCGCGTGGCCCCCGCCGGCTCCGTGCCGAGCAGCTTCTCCACGCCGGCCCAGCCCTCGTCGTCCGGCAGCCCCCGCCACACCGGTTCCAGTGCGGTCCGCACGGCCGCCGCGAGCTCGTCGGGGTCCAGGCCCAGGTCGTCGTAGCCGGCCCGGCAGGCGGGGCAGAAGCAGAGCGACATCAGGTACTGCCCGGACTCGCCGAGCCCGACCCCGCCGGTCTTGTCGTGGGCGTGCAGGTGCTGGAGGCCGTACCAGCCGAGGGACTCCAGTTCGGTGCCGGCCGCGCCGGGCCGTACCGCGGCCTCGGCGGCCAGGTCGACGAGGTACGCGCGCGTGGCGGGCTGCGCGATGCACGGGGCCCACGGGTACCGGTCGCCGTAGGCGTTGACGACGGAGGTCGCCGGATGCTCGGCGCCCAGCCGGGAGTTGTGGGCGAGGACGACCCAGCTGTGCACCTCCAGGCCGGCCCGTGCGAGCGTGGCGGCGGCCTCGGCGTACGCGTCGCCGGGTGCCCAGCCCCCCGCCGGGTACGGACGCAGCGCGCGGCCCTGCCAGCGGCTGCCGACCGGATACAGCACGGCCGCGTGTTCGGCGGTGACGACGCGGTGGCGGGGGTGGCGGGGGGTGAGGGCGCGGGTGGAGTGGTAGGCGGCGGCCAGGGTGACCTGCCGGACGCCGAGCGCGGCGATCCGGTCCGGCGCCGCCGGGTCGCCGTTGACGTCCCAGGGGTAGACGAACGCCGACGCCTTCACTTGTTCTCCTCCAGCAGCGCGTACCCGCGGTCGATCAGCTGCGCGAGCTGTTTGACGTGGTCCTCGCCGGGCTCGTGCAGCGGGGGCCGCACCTCGCCCACGTCGAGGCCGCGCAGCCGTACGCCCGCCTTGACGAGGGAGACCGCGTAGCCGCGGCCCTGGGCGCGCAGTTCGACGAAGGGGCGGTAGAAGCCGTCGAGGAGGCGGTGCGCGGTGGTCTCGTCGCCGGTGGCGAGCGCCCGGTGGAAGGCGAGCGCGATCTCGGGGGCGAAGCAGAACACGGCGGACGAGTAGAGGGTGACGCCGATGGCCGCGTAGGCGAGCTGGGTCTGCTCGGCGGTCGGCAGGCCGTTGAAGTAGAGGAAGTCGCCGGGGGCCTCGGTGCGGACGGCGCTGACGATGCGCTGCATGAGGTCGAGGTCGCCGAGCCCGTCCTTGAGCCCGATGATCCCGTCCGTGCGGGCCAGTCCGACGACCGTCTCGGGGGTGAGGACGGCGTTGTCGCGCTGGTAGACGATCACCGGGAGCGGGGTCGCGGCGGCCACTTCCCGGTAGTGGCGCAGCAGCCCCTCCTGGCCGGCGACCACGAGGTACGGCGGCATCGCGAGCAGCCCGTCCGCGCCGGCGGCCCGGGCCAGGCGCGCGTAGCGCACCGCGAGCGCGGTCCCGTAGCCGGCGCCGGCGACGACGGGCACGCGTCCGGCCGTCTCGTCCACGGCCGCGCGCACGCAGGTCTCGAACTCCTCGGGGGTGAGCGCGTGGAACTCCCCGGTGCCGCAGCAGGCGAAGACGGCCGCCGCCCCGGCCTCGATGCCGCGGCGGACGTGCGCGCGGTAGGTGTCGAGGTCGAGGGAGCCGTCGGGACCGTAGGCGGTGACGGGGAAGAACAGTGGTCCGCTGGGGACGCGCAGACGTGCGGCGAGCGGGGCTGGCGTCACGGGCTCTCCCTAGGACGACGCGTGCGTTCTTCTGACTAATGTCCACATCTATGAACGGACTCACCCTATGAAGGCCCCCAACGCCCGGTCAAGCGCACAAACCACCAGACAGGAGCCGATTCTCCGGCTCCGCGAGACACTTGACGCGGCGGGCGGGAAATCCTTAGCGTGTCCATGCATGTGAATGACGTCCACGCATGCGGCCGCCGGGCCCGTCGCCTGCCGCACCCGCCGACCCAAGGAGACCCGAGGATGCCCGCTCCGCGCACCGTCCTGCTCACCGGCGCCGCCGGAGGCCTCGGCACCCTGATGCGGGAGCTGCTCCCCGCGTACGGCTACGAGCTGCGCCTCCTGGACCTGCGCCCGATCGAGGGCGAGCCGGAGGCGCTCGTCGCCGACCTCGCCGACCGGGACGCCGTACGGGAGGCCGTGCGGGGCGTCGACGCGATCATCCACCTGGCGGGCATCTCCCTGGAAGCCCCCTTCGACAGGATCCTCGACGCCAACATCGTCGGCACCTACCACCTGTACGAGGCCGCCCGCGAGGAGGGCGTGCGGCGCGTCGTCTTCGCCTCCTCCAACCACGCGGTGGGCTTCACCCCGCGCCCCCGGGGCGACGACCCCCTCATCCCCGTCGAGACCTCGCACCGCCCGGACACCTTCTACGGCCTGTCCAAGGCCTTCGGCGAGGACCTCGCCCAGTTCTACTGGGACAAGCACGGCCTGGAGACCGTCTCGGTGCGCATCGGCTCCTGCTTCCCGGCGCCGACCAGCGTCCGGATGCTGTCGGTGTGGATGAGCCCGGCCGACGGCGCCCGGCTGTTCCACGCCGCCCTGACCGCCGGGGACGTCGGACACACCGTGGTGCACGGCTCCTCCGCCAACACCCGGCTGTGGTGGGACCTGACCAGCGCGCGGGCGCTCGGTTACGAGCCGCAGGACGACTCCGAGCCGTGGGCCGAGAAGCTGATCGCCGAGCAGGGCGAGCTGGACCCCGGGAACATCGCGCACGCCCACCTCGGCGGCCACTTCGTCAACGACCCGCCGATCTGGCCGTACTGACGCCCCCACGGGAGCGGTACGGCGGCGGGCGGGCACCGAACGGGCCCGCCCGCCGCCGCGTTCGGGCATCCGCGCTGCCCGAACCGCCGCCCGCCGCCACAACCGCGCAGGTCCGCGGCGGGCACCGGCCACGGAGAACGGGCACAGACGGGCCGTATCGGGCCCGCGACAGGCCTGGTCACCGCCCCCACCCCGTTGTAGAACTTCCCCCATGGGCCCGAACGGGCAGAAACGGGCGGAAGAACGAGGTGACGGCAGTGACCCCGAGGACGGCGGAGGAGCGCCAGCGGGAGATCGTGCGGGCCGCACGCGCCACCGGCTCGGTCGACGTCGCCGCGCTCGCCACCGAACTGGGCGTGGCCAAGGAGACCGTACGGCGGGACCTGCGCGCCCTGGAGGACCACGGCCTGGTGCGGCGCACGCACGGCGGCGCGTATCCCGTGGAGAGCGCCGGTTTCGAGACGACCCTCGCCTTCCGCGCCACCAGTCACGTGCCCGAGAAGCGCCGGATCGCCACCGCGGCGGCCGGACTCCTCGGGGACGCCGAGACGGTGTTCGTCGACGAGGGCTTCACCCCGCAGCTCATCGCGGAGGCGCTGCCCCGGGACCGGCCGCTGACCGTGGTCACCGCGTCCCTGCCGGTCGCGGGCGCCCTCGCCGAGACCGACAACGTGTCCGTCCTGCTGCTGGGCGGCCGGGTCCGGGCCGGCACCCTGGCGACGGTGGACCACTGGACGACGAAGATGCTCGCGGGCTTCGTCGTCGACCTCGCCTACATCGGCGCCAACGGCATCTCCCGTGAGCACGGCCTGACCACCCCCGACCCGGCCGTCGGGGAGGTCAAGGCGCAGGCGGTACGGGCCGCCCGCCGCACGGTGTTCGTGGGCGTGCACACCAAGTTCGGCGCGGTCAGCTTCTGCCGGTTCGCCGAGGTCGGCTCGCTGGAGGCGATCGTGACGAGCACGCTGCTGCCGGCCCCCGAGGCCCACCGCTACTCCCTGCTGGGCCCCCAGGTCGTCCGCGTCTGAGGAACCGGCGCACCCGGCCGGACGTGCGTCCGGAGAACCCGTCCGCTCCCCGCCGAGGGGCACTCCCCCACCCCCTCGCACCCTTTTGTCCCCCGGGCATCCCACATGTTCCATACGTTCCACACGTCCAGGAGTGATCCATGCGAACCCCGAGCCGACGGCGGCCACCGCGAGCCACGCTCGCCCTGGCCGCCGCAGGGACGCTGCTCGCCCCCCTGCTCTCCGGCTGCTGGACCGGAGCCGGCGGGGCCGGATCGGGCGGCGATTCCCTCAACGTCCTCATGGTCAACAACCCCCAGATGGCCGAGCTGCAGAAACTGACCGCCGCCCACTTCACCAAGGACACCGGCATCAAGGTGAACTTCACCGTCCTGCCGGAGAACGACGTCCGCGACAAGATCAGCCAGGACTTCGCCAACCAGGCGGGCCAGTACGACGTGGCCACCCTGTCCAACTACGAGATACCGATCTACGCCCGCAACGGCTGGCTGCACGAGATGGACTCCTACGTCGCCCGGGACCCGGCCTACGACGAGCAGGACGTCCTCGCCCCGATGCGCGAGTCGCTCACCGCCGACGACGGCAAGCTCTACGGTCAGCCGTTCTACGGCGAGTCGTCCTTCCTGATGTACCGCAAGGACGTCTTCGCGAAGGCCGGTCTGACGATGCCCGAGCGTCCCACCTGGACCCAGGTGGCCGACCTGGCCGCGAAGGCCGACGGGGCCGAGCCCGGCATGAAGGGCATCTGCCTGCGCGGACTGCCCGGCTGGGGCGAGGTGATGGCACCGCTCACCACCGTCGTGAACACCTTCGGCGGGACCTGGTTCGACGAGGACTGGACGGCACGTCTCGACTCGCCGGAGTTCGAGAAGGCGACGAAGTTCTACGTCGACCTCGTCCGCGAGCACGGCGAGTCCGGCGCCGCCCAGTCCGGCTTCGCCGAGTGCCTCAACAACATGACCCAGGGCAAGGTCGCCATGTGGTACGACGCCACCTCCGCCGCCGGTTCCCTGGAGGCGGCGAACTCCCCGGTCAAGGGCAAGATGGGCTACGCCCCCGCCCCCGTCGAGAAGACCGGGACCTCGGGCTGGCTCTACACCTGGGCCTGGGGCATCCAGAAGGCCTCCCGCAACACCGACAAGGCCTGGCGGTTCGTCTCCTGGGCCTCCGGCAAGGAGTACGAGCAGCTGGTCGGCGAGCGGATCGGCTGGTCGAACGTGCCCGCCGGCAAGCGCGCCTCGACGTACGCCAACGCGGCCTACCGGGCCGAGGCGTCCGCCTTCCAGGACATGACGAAGGCCGCCATCGAGGGGGCCCGGCCGAAGGACCCCGGCGTGCAGCCGCGGCCTGCACCCGGCATCCAGTTCGTCGGCATCCCCGAGTTCACCGACCTCGGCACCAAGGTCTCCCAGGAGATCAGCGCGGCCATCGCCGGACGCCAGTCCGTCGAGTCGGCCCTGAAGAAGTCCCAGAAGCTCGCCGAGCGCATCTCCGAGGAGTACGAGGGCCGATGACCGCCACGACGACGGCCCCCGTGGCCACCACCCCGCTACCGGCCGGGCGCCGGCCCTCCGCCCGGCTGCGCGCCTGGGCCACCCGCGCCCCGCTGCTGCCCGCCCTCGTCTTCATGATCGTCGTGACCCAGCTCCCGTTCGTGGCCACGCTGGTGATCTCGTTCTACGACTGGAACGCCCTCTACCCCGACGCCCGCAGCTTCACCGGCCTCGACAACTACCAGCAGGTGCTGAGCGACGCCGACCTGCGCCACTCGGTGTGGACGACGGTCCTGCTGACGGTCTCGGTGGTGCTGGCCAGTCTCGTCCTGGGCCTGGCCCTCGCCCTGCTCCTGGACCGCAGGTTCCGCGGCCGGGGCGTGGTCCGCACGCTCCTCATCGCTCCCTTCCTGGTGGTCCCGGTGGCGGCGGCCCTGCTGTGGAAGCACGTCCTCTACAACCCTGAGTACGGCCTGCTGAACGGCCTGTTGCACTACGTCGGCGGCCCGCAGCCCGACTGGATCTCCGGCACCCCGCTGCTCGCGGTGGAGGCCTCGCTGGTCTGGCAGTGGACGCCGTTCATGATGCTGATCCTGCTGGCCGGGCTGCAGAGCCGGGACCAGCAGCAGATGGAGGCCGCGCGGGTGGACGGCGCGAGCGACTGGCAGATCTTCCGGCACCTGACGCTCCCGCACCTGCGCCGGTACCTGGAGCTGGGCGCCCTGCTGGGCTCGATCTACATCGTGCAGAACTTCGACGCGGTCTTCACGATCACGTCCGGCGGCCTGGGCACCGCCAACCTGCCCTACACCGTCTACCAGAGCTTCTACCAGGCCCACGAGAACGGCCTCGCGTCGGCCGCGGGCGTCCTGGTGGTCATCGGCTCGATCGTCATCGCCACCTTCGCGCTGCGCGTGGTGTCGTCCCTGTTCCGCGAGGAGGTGTCACGCGCATGAACGCACCGACCGTACGGGCCCGCCGCAAGGGCGCCGGACTCGGCCTGCTGGCCTGGCTGGCCGGGATCGTCTTCTTCCTGCCCATCGCGTGGATGGCGCTGACCTCCTTCCACTCCGAGGAGGACGCGGCGACCAACCCGCCCTCCTTCACCGCGCCGCTCACCCTGGACGGCTACCGCGAGTTCTTCGGCACGGACGGCGGAGCCAGCCCCTGGCCCGCGCTGACCAACTCGGCGGTGGCCTCGGTGGCGTCCACCCTGCTGGTGCTGCTGCTGGCCGTCCCGGCGGCCTACGCGCTCTCGATCCGCCCGGTGCGCAAGTGGACGGACGTGCTGTTCTTCTTCCTGTCGACGAAGATGCTGCCGGCCGTCGCGGGCCTGCTGCCGATCTACCTCTTCGCGAGGGACACCGGGCTGCTCGACAACATCTGGCTGCTGGTCGTGCTCTACACCTGCATGAACCTGCCGATCGCGGTGTGGATGATGCAGTCGTTCCTCGCCGAGGTCCCGGTGGCGGTCATCGAGGCGGCACGGGTGGACGGGGCCCGCCTGCCCACCGTCCTCACGCGGGTGGTGGGCCCGATCGCCCTGCCCGGCATCGCCGCCACGGCCCTCATCTGCTTCATCTTCAGCTGGAACGAGCTGCTGTTCGCCCGGGTCCTCACGGGCGTCGTCGCCGAGACCGCCCCGGTCTTCCTGACCGGCTTCATCACCAGCCAGGGCCTGTTCCTGGCGAAGGTGTGCGCCGCGTCGCTCGTCATCTCCCTGCCGGTGCTCGCCGCGGGGTTCGCCGCCCAGGACAAGCTGGTCCAGGGCCTGTCGTTGGGAGCCGTGAAATGAAGGCCGCCGTCATCGAGTCCATCGGCCGCGCCGTCGTCACCGAGGTCCCGGACCCGACCCCCGGTCCCCGCGACGTCGTCGTCGAGGTCGCCGCCTGCGGACTGTGCGGCACCGATCTGCACATCCTCCAGGGCGAGTTCGCGCCCAAGCTGCCGATCGTGCCGGGCCACGAGTTCGCCGGCACGGTGGTGGGGACCGGCGCCCAGGTCACCGAGGTGACGGTGGGCGACCGGGTGGCCGTCGACCCGTCCCTGTACTGCCACGAGTGCCGCTACTGCCGCACCGGCCACAACAACCTCTGCGAGCGCTGGGCGGCGATCGGCGTGACGGCGGCCGGCGGCGCGGCCCAGTACGCGGTGGCGCCGGTGGCGAACTGCGTGAAGCTGCCCGAACACGTCCGCACCGAGGACGCGGCGCTGATCGAGCCCCTCTCCTGCGCGGTGCGCGGCTACGACGTGCTCCAGTCACGCCTGGGTGCCCACGTCCTCATCTACGGCTCCGGGACCATGGGCCTGATGATGCTGGAGCTGGCCAAACGGACCGGGGCGGCGAGCGTGGACATGGTGGACCTGAACCCGGCGCGGCTGGAGACGGCGCGACAGCTGGGGGTCTCCGCGTCGGCGGCGACCCCGGACGAGCTGGACCGGCCCCAGGGGTGGGACCTCGTCATCGACGCGACGGGGAACGCGGCGGCGATCCAGGACGGGCTGGAGCGGGTCTCCAAGGCCGGTACGTTTCTGCAGTTCGGGGTCGCCGACTACGCGACGCGGGTGACGATCGATCCGTACCGGATCTACAACCAGGAGATCACGATCACGGGTTCCATGGCCGTCCTGCACAGCTACGAGCGGGCGGCGGAGCTCTTCGCGGGTGGCGTCCTGGACCCGGACGTCTTCATCAGCGACCGGCTCCCGCTGGACCGGTACCCCCAGGCCCTGGACCAGTTCGCCGCGGGCGTGGGCAGGAAGATCGTGGTGGTCCCGTAGGGGTTTCCTCGCCCCGCCGCCCCCCTTCCGGGGGACGGGCGGCGGGGCGAGGTCCCTCCGGGCCCACCGGCCCCGATCGGACCACAGGTAAGGGAACGGTAAAACGCCCTCGCTCGTTCATCCAGGCATGACAGCTATGACCCCCGGCTCGAACATCCCTCTCCCCGTCACCCGTGTGGCGGTGGACGTCGCCGCCCCCGTGCGTCTCGACGTTTCGGGCCTGCTGCTCACCGCCGACGGCAAGGTGCGCTCCGACGACGACTTCATCTTCTACAACCAGCCGACCGGCCCCGGCGTGACCTACCGCTCCGGCGGCGGCGCGGCCCCCGACGCGATCATCGTCGACACCTCCGCGCTGCCCCCGGGCATCGAGAAGATCGTCGTCACCGCGAGCCCGGACGCGGCGGGCCAGACCTTCCAGGGCATCGAGCCGACGGCCACCGTCCGCGGTGCCGACGACAACAGCGTCCTGGCCACCTTCACTCCCCCGCGGCTGGGTGCCGAGACGGCGCTGGTGATCGTGGAGATCTACCTGCGCAACGGCGCCTGGAAGGCCCGCGCCGTCGGCCAGGGGTACGCCAACGGCCTGGCCGGCATCGCCACCGACTTCGGCGTCACCGTGGAGGAGCCCGCGGCGGCCGCCCCGGCCCAGCCGGCCGCCCCGCCCATGCCCACGATGCAGCCCCCGGTCACCCCGCCCGCCCCGCCGATGGCCGCCCCGCCCGCTCCCCCGGCCCCGCCCGCCCCCGGCGCCGGGAAGATCAACCTGGACAAGGGCCGCGTCAGCCTCCAGAAGAACCAGACGGTCTCCCTGGTCAAGGGCGGCAGCCCGCTGCTCTCGCAGGTCAAGATGGGCCTCGGCTGGGAGCCGGCGTACCGCGGCAAGGACATCGACCTGGACGCCTCGGTGATCGCCTACGGCCCGCAGCGCAACCACATCGACAGCTGCTACTTCGGCAAGCTGTCCATCGTGGGCGGCGCGATCAAGCACTCGGGCGACAACCTCACCGGTGAGGGCGGCGGCGACGACGAGGTGATCGTCGTCGACCTGGGCCGGCTCCCGCAGGAGGTCACCGGCCTGGTCTTCACCGTGAACTCCTTCTCCGGGCAGAAGTTCACCGAGGTCGCCAAGGCCTACTGCCGTCTCCTGGACGCCGCCACCGGCGAGGAACTGGTCCGCTTCGACCTGACCGGTGCCGAGCCGCAGACGGGCGTGATGATGGCCAAGCTGATCCGCCAGTTCACCGGCGAGTGGGATATGACGGCCATGGGCGAGTTCGTCAAGGCCCGCACGGTGCGGAACATGGTGAAGCCGGCGGCGCAGGCGCTCTGACCTCCGGCCCGGCCGGCCCCCGACGACGCACGCGGGCGCCCCCCCCTCGGCGGGGGCGCCCGTCGCCGACGCCCCGCCACGCAGCGTTCAGCGCGCGGGGCCCAGCCCCTCCGTCAGCAGCGACACGTACCGGCGGATGCCGCTCGCGCCCCCGTTCGCCAGCTCCGCCGCCGTCGCCACACCGTGCGCCAGCCGCAGCACCTCCACGGGTTCGACGTCCGCCCGCAGCGTCCCCTCCCGCTGCGCCGCCTCCACCAACCGGGCCGCCGCGCCCTGCACGGTCGTACCGCAGGCGGTGGCCGCGGCGCTGCCGGCGTCGGTGACGGCCGACCCGAGCAGCGCCTTCATGCCGCGCACCTGGATCGTTCCGACGCACACCTCGTTCAGCCACTCCACCAGCGCCTCGCCCGGCGGCAGGCGCGCGGCGAGTTCGTCCGCGCGCACCGCGAACGCCTCGATCCGGTCGACGTACGCCGCCTCCAGCAGCGCCTGACGCGTGGGGAAGTGCCGGTACAGCGTGCCGGAGCCGACCCCCGCCCGCTTGGCGATGTCGTCGAGGGACGCTCCCTCCCCGTGCTCGGCGAAGGCCTCCGCCGCGGCCGTCAGCAACCGCTCGTAGTTGCGGCGGGCGTCCGCGCGCATGGGCTTGACCTGCGTCATCCAGTTACTCCTCGCAAGCCGGGGACTCTCTCCGATTTTAGCGAGGGCCGAAGTGCCGCCGGCCGGGCTCAGAACAGCGCGCTGTAGGCGTTGAGTGCCGGCTGGCCGCCCAGGTGGGCGTAGAGCACGGTGGAGTCGCGGCCGATCTCGCCGCGCGCGACCAGGTCGACGAGTCCGGCCATCGACTTCCCCTCGTAGACGGGGTCGGTGACCATGCCCTCGGTGCGCGCGGCGAGCCGCATCGCCTCCAGGGTGACCTCGTCGGGGACGCCGTAGACCCCGGCGTGGTACCGCTCGTCCAGCTCGACGTCCGCCTCGGTCAGCTCCCGCCGCACCCCGATGAGCTGCCCGGTGCGCCGGGCGATGCGGGCGATCTGCGTCCGGGTCTCGACGGGCCTGGCCGAGGCGTCGACACCGAGGACGCGCCGGGGCCGGCCGCCCGCCTCCTCCAGCGCCGCGAACCCGGCGACCATGCCGGCCTGCGTCGACCCGGTCACCGAGCACACGACCACGGTGTCGAAGAAGACGCCCAGGTCCCGCTCCTGCTCCGCCACCTCGTACGCCCACCCGGCGAACCCCAGTCCGCCGAGCGGATGGTCGGAGGCGCCGGCGGGGATGGCGTAGGGCTTGCCACCGGACTCCTCGACCTCCCGGAGCGCCAGCTCCCAGCTCTCCTTGAAGCCGATCCCGAACCCGGCCCGCACCAGCCGGACGTCGGCCCCCGCGAGCCGGCTGATCAGGATGTTGCCGACCTTGTCGTACACCGAGTCGGGCCACTCCACCCAACTCTCCTGCACCAGGACGCACTTGAGTCCGGCGCGGGCCGCGCAGGCCGCCACCTGCCGGGTGTGGTTGGACTGCACCCCGCCGATCGACACCAGGGTGTCGCAGCCCTGCGCGAGGGCGTCGGCGATCAGGTACTCCAGCTTGCGCGTCTTGTTGCCGCCGTACGCGACCCCGGAGTTGCAGTCCTCCCGCTTGGCCCACACGGCGGCGCCGCCGAGGTGTTCCGTCAGCCGGTGCAGCGGGTGCACGGGCGACGGACCGAAGAGCAGGGGGTAACGCTCGTACGAGGACAGGGACATGTCGCCTCCTGGGGCGGATTCGGCAGGACGGTCAATCGTCGGTGTCGGCGAGATCCGCGAGGGTGCGCCAGATCTCCGCCGTGACGCGGACCGCCTCGTCCACGTCGGCGGTCGCGCAGGCGGCGATCAGCCGGTCGTGCAGCCCGGCCGAGCGGCAGGTGCCGCCCTCGCCGAAGCGCCGTCGCTCCAGCCGCCGGATGAGGGGGGTGTAGCGGGCGACGGTGGCGGCGGCCGCGCGGTTGCCGCTCACCCGCACCAGGACGTCGTGCAGTTCGTCGTCGGCGCGCAGGGCACCCTCGACGTCACCGGCGTCCACGGCGGCACCGAACCGCTCGTTGGCGGCGCGCATCGCCTCGACGTCCGCCGCGAACAGCCGGGGCACCGCCACGCGCGTGACCAGCTCGTGCATCGCGCCGACCACGGCCGCCGCGTCCCGTACGTCCCCGGCGACGACCGGGGTCACCCGCGTGTAGCTCTGCGGCTTGCTCTCCAGCAGCCCTTCGTCCACGAGCCGCGCGAACGCCTCCCGGACCGGCGCCCGGGACAGCCCGAGCCGCTCCGCGAGGTCGGCGTCACGCACCACCGCGCCGGGCTCGATCCCCCCGGCCACGATGGCGTCGCGGATCGCTGTGTACGCCCGCTCCCTGAGCAGGGTGCGGGGCACGGGTCGCAGAGGCTCCATGAACTGACATGTTAGATGTCAGTGGTCTCCAAGAGAAGGGCCGCACGAGAAGAGGCCCGCGCCGGTGGTGCGGGCCTCGGGGCTCCGTGCCCCGGATCCGGGCCCTGGGGCCCGGGTCAGACGGTCAGACCGCCCACGGCCAGTCCGCGTCGCGTGCCGCCTCCAGCAGCGGCACCATGCGGAAGGCCGCGTCCGAGAGCCCCCCGAAGGTGTGCCGGTTCCGCTCCCCCGAGGGTCCGTGGCCCGCCCGGTACCCCGCGAGGTTCCACGTGTAGACCGGCACGTCGGCCGGGACCTGCCCGGTCGGCGAGCCGTGGCCGCTGAAGCCGTACTGCTCGTCGGTGACGATCAGCACCCGGTCGTGCCCCCGGTAGTGCTCGCGCACCGCGGCGGTCGTGTCGGTGCCGCCCAGGTCGCCGAAACGCTCCAGGATCCTCAGCACCGACCCGCCCGTGCGGAACTCCACCCGCCTGCTGGTGGTGCCGAACTCGACCAGGTCCGCGTCCGCCGCCCGCAGCGCGAGCGCCGTGCCGAAGATCGCCGCCGCGTCGGCACGGTTGAGGGCGGAACGGTCCGACAGCCGGGAGAAGAACATCGAGCCGGAGCGGTCGACGAGCACCAGCGTGCGGCCGGGCAGCGCGGGCACGTTGCCCAGCGCGTGCCCGAGCGCCCGCTCCAACGGGTACGCCCAGCGCAGCGAGGGCGCGTGCTGGTGGGCGGCGAGGTAGCGGAACGGGAACTGCCGTGAGCGCGCGACCTCGGCCGGGTCGCTGATCCGGGCCGCGACCCTCGCCGCGACCTCGTCGCAGACGCCGGCCTCGTCGAAGTTCCGCAGGTTCCTGATCAGCGCCATCGAACCCATGGACGGGATCACGGCCTCCCAGGCCGCCTTGTCCATCGGCCCCTGGAGCCAGCCCGCGAGCGCCTCCCAGGTCATGCCGGCCGCGGCGAGCCGCTCGGCGCCGCCCGCGGAGGTGACGACCGCGCGCCGCTCCTCGACCGGCAGTGCCGTCAGCTCGCGGTGCGCGGCCAGGACCCGGTCGGAGGCGGGTGGCACGGCGGTGTCGGGGTGGTGCCGGCGGTCCAGCGCGTACCGGAACAGCTCGCCCTGCCACGGCTTGGCCGGGTCCGGCGTCGCGTGGACGAGGTTCAGGACGTCGCCGAAGCGGTAACCCCTGGACGCGGTGTCGTACTTCAGGAGCGACTTGCCGCCGTAGAGACGCCGTACGGCGTCGGCGATGCCGCGCTTGACCGGCTTGGGGACGTTGCGGCCGTGGGTCGCGGTCCAGTACGCGAGCAGTTCCCCGGGCTCGTCCGGGCGCTGGAGGACGGAGTCGACGACCTGGCGGCCCGCCGGCCCGTCGGTCGCGCCGGCCTTCAGGCGCGCGTGGACGTACTCGGCGGCCCCGACGACCGCGGCCGTCCGCAGACCGCCCTCGCCGCGCAGCCAGCCGAGCAGGCCGGCCGTCCAGGACGGGTCGGAGACGGCCAGCTCGCGCACGAGCCGCACGAACCGGTCGTCGCGGTCGGCACCCGTCTCGTAGAAGGTCTTCTGCGTCACGAAGTGGGACACCGCGAGCAGGAACAGTTCGGAGCGTGCGTCCCGCTCATGGCCCCGGCCGCCCTGGTGGGTGCGCAGGGTCCGGCCCGTCGTGCGCACGGCCGAGGCGGGCCGCGCCCTCGCGGCACGGGTGTTGAAGCGCGCCATGCTGAATTCCCCCGAATTCCCTGGTGGTGCGGAGGGAGACACGGCAGGGGGAGGGTGCCCGAGATCAGAGGTCGGCGACGGACTTAGCCAGATGCTCTACCGACTGAGCTACACCGACCCGAAGTCGATGACGGGACTCGAACCCGCGACCGTCCGATCCAATGAAGTAACCGTTGCCTGCGCACCGGGCACCCACCGCGTGCCGCGCCTCCCGAGATCGGACCGGCTGCGGCCCGGATTCCGTGGAAGAGAAGTAGCCGCCGCCTTCGCACCGGGAGGTGCGTCGTCGTGCTCTCACTGTAGGAGGCGGGGCACGCGGGGTGCGAACCTATTTCGATCAGGCGCGCTTCTGCCGCTTCCACGGCCCCGTGATCGCCACCATGATGCCCGGCTGCTGGATGTTGGCGAACAGGGTCTTTCCGTCGGGCGAGAAGGTGACGCCGGTGAACTCGCTGTACTCGGGGGCCTCTTCGGTGCCGATGTTCAGGTCGTTGCGGGCGATCGGGTAGGTGCGGCCGCTGTCGGTGGCGCCGAACAGGTGGGAGACGCCCTCGCCGTCCTCGGCGATCACCAGGCCGCCGTACGGGGAGACGGTGATGTTGTCGGGGCCGTCGAAGGCGCCGTCGGCCGACGGGTCGGGGTTGACGCCGAGGAGGACCTTCAGGGTGAGGGTGCGGCGCCTGGGGTCGTAGAACCAGACCTGGCCGTCGTGCTGGACGGGGCTCTCGGCGCGGGCGTACGAGGAGACGAGGTAGGCGCCGCCGTCGCCCCACCACATGCCCTCCAGCTTGCGGGCGCGGGTGATCTCGCCGGCGCCGAACTGCTTGCGCACCGCGGTGGTCCGCGCGTCGCGGTCGGGTACGTCCACCCAGTCGACGCCGTACACCGTGCCGGTCCTGGTGGCGCGGGAGAGGTCGTCGACGAACTGGCCGCCGGAGTCGAAGCACCTGGGGGCCTGGAGGACGCCGGCGTCGTCGGCGAGGGTGCGGAACTTGCCGCGGCCGTGCTCGAAGCCGGGCGGCGGGCTCCAGCGGAAGAACAGGCCGTTGGGGCTCGCGGCGTCCTCGGTGAGGTAGGCGTGGCCGCGCCTGGGGTCGATGACGACGGCCTCGTGGTCGTAGCGGCCGAAGAACTTCAGGGGCTTGGGGTCCCGGTTGGCGCGCCGGTCGCGGGGGTCGACCTCGAAGACGTAGCCGTGGTCCTTGGTCATGCCGTTGGTGCCGGCCCGGTCGGAGTTCTCCTCGCAGGTCAGCCAGGTGCCCCACGGGGTGCTGCCGCCCGCGCAGTTGGTGGAGGTGCCGGCGATGCCCACCCACTCGGCGACCTGGCCCCCGGGGCGGACCTCGACGACCGTGCAGCCGCCCGAGGCGGCCGGGTCGTAGACGAGGCCCTCGGTGAGCGGCACGGGGTACTTCCAGTTGGCGCGCGGGCCCTTCAGCTCGTGGTTGTTGACGAGGAGGGTGGTGCCGCGCGGGCCGTCGAAGGTGGCCGTGCCGTCGTGGTTCGAGGGGGTGGGCTCGCCCGACTCCAGCTTGGTCTTTCCGCTGTGGGTGATGATCCGGTAGTCGAAGCCGGCGGGCAGCGCGAGGATGCCGTCCGGGTCGGGGAGCAGCGGTCCGTAGCCGACTCCGCCGTGGTGCGCCGCCGGCCGGTGTCCCGCGCCCGTGGTGTCCGCGCCCGTGGTGTCCGCGTTCGCGGTCTCCGTGGCGGCGAGGGCGTTCGGTGCGCTGGCGAGCACGTCGACGCTGCCCGCCAACGCGACCCCCGCACCGGTTGCCGCGGTTTTCCTGGCGAAGTCCCTGCGGGTGAGCGACATGTTGTCTCCTGAGACGCTGGTGTGCCGTGGAGGGTGGCGGACCTCGGTCCGCGCAACCGTCCCCCTCGCCCCTGAACACCGGCTGAACACGGAGCGGCGCCCGGTCAGGCTCCGGGGAAACTGCACACCCGCGTCCGCGGCACGGACCCGGGACGCGCGGGGAACCGCGCCCGGCCCCCGCTCACCCGCACCGGCTCCCCGGTCACCCGCCCTGCTGCGAGCGCGCCTTGAACGCGGCTTTGCGGGCCTCCTTGGCGATCCGCTTGTCCGGGTGCAGGCGCCCCATGGCTTCCAGGACGTCGGCGGTGGCCGGGTGTCCGACCCGCCAGGCCGCCGCGAAGAAGCCGCTGTGCTGCTGCGCGAGCCCTTCGACGAGCCCCTGGAGTTCGTCGGAGTTGCCCTCGGCGGCCAGTTGGGCGGCGAGGGTGTCGATGGTGAGCCAGTAGACCAGGTCCTCGGAGGGCGGCGGTACGTCGGCGGCGCCCAGCTCGCTCAGCCAGACCCGGGCGAGCCCGCCGAGTTCGGGGTCGTCGAGGACCTCCCGCACGGCGGGTTCGGCCTGCGCGCCGACGAGGGAGAGGGCCTGCTGGCAGCGCAGCCGGCGCAGCGGCGCGCCCTCGTCCGAGCCGCGGGCGGCGGCGAGCAGTTCGCGGGCGGCGTCGAGGGGTTCGCGCCGGTCCAGCCACTGTTCGGTCTCGGCGCGGGCGGCGTGCGGTCCGTAGCCGGAGCTGCCGTCGAGGAGGGCGTCGGCCCCCTTGTCGACGAGGTCTCCGACGGCGGGCGCCCGGAAGCCGGCCTCCAGCAGGCGCGCGCGGAGCCCGTAGAGGCCGAGCGGGGTGAGGCGGACCATGCCGTAGCGGGAGACGTCGGTCTCGTCGACGGAGGCGGCGGGCTCCTCCTCGGGGTCGCCCATCAGTGCCTCGTCGACGGGCTGGTAGGAGACCAGTCCGATGGGCTCCAGGAGCCGGAACTGGTCGTCGAGACGCATCATCGCGTCGGAGATCTGCTCCAGCATGTCGTTGGTGGGTTCGCCCAGGTCGCCGGGGACGATCATGGAGGCGGCGAGGGCGGGCAGCGGGACGGGCCCGCCGGGGCCGTCCTCGGTGACGGTGAGCAGGTAGAGGTTGCCGAGCACGCCGTCGAGGAAGGCGGCCTCGCCCTCGGGGTCCCAGTCGAGCCGGGAGAAGTCGATCTCGCCGCCCTCGTCCATGGCGTCGACCAGCTCGTCGAGGTCGGGCACGGTCGCGTCGGCGAGGACGGTCTCCAGGGCGGCGAGCCAGACGGCGAGCACGTCGTGCGGGGCGCCGCCGGTGAGCAGGGAGAGGTCCTCGCCCGCGGTGACGGTGCCGGCCTCCTCGTCGGCGACCTCGACGAGCCCGGCGTCGACGGCGACCCGCCAGGCCTCGCTCGCGTGGGCGGCGGCGGCGTCGCCGGTGAGTCCGAGCGCTTCGGCGGCGGCGGGAAGCTGCTCGTCGAGGAGTCCGCCGCCGGCGTCGACGCGGGTGTCGGGTCCGGCCCAACGGGCGAGGAGGGCGGCCCGGGAGAGCAACGGCGTGGACAGCGCGTCGCGCGCCAGCTCCGCTTCGGGGTGCAGCCGCACCGGCGGCAGGGGGGAGCTGTCTGACATCGGCTGTTCTCCTCGGACGCGTGGTGCCACTCGACCGCTCAGCCTAGACGGGTTTCGCCCCATGCCGCCCGGTTCATCTACCGGTCAGGTCTCGTACATGGCCGAAACCTTGACAACTGGACCGGCCAGGCTGGAGATTGACGCGCGTAGAAGTTGGGGGGACAGGTGTTCACTGGTTTCTACGCGCGTCATCCGCGCCCCACGTCTCACCCTCGTCCCGGCGCTCATGAACGTCCCCGGAGGGAACCCCTTGCCTAGCAGGTCTTCCACGCGCCTCGCCGCGCTCACCGTCGCCGCCGTCTGCTCCGCCACGTCGGCGGTCGTCGTCGCCGCGCCCGCGCACGCGGACTCGGTGCGCATCCACGACATCCAGGGCACCACCCGCGTCTCGCCGTACGCCGGCAAGCAGGTCACGGACGTGACCGGAATCGTCACCGGTGTGCGCACCTACGGTTCGTCCAGGGGTTTCTGGATCCAGGACGCGAACCCGGACGCCGACCCGGCCACCAGCGAGGGCGTCTTCGTCTTCACCAGCTCGACCCCCAAGGTCGCCGTCGGGGACGCGGTCAGCGTCTCCGGCACGGTCTCGGAGTTCGTCCCGGGCGGCACCTCGTCCGGCAACCAGGCGGTGACGGAGATCGTCCGTCCGACGGTGACCGTGGTCTCCGCGGGCAACCCGGTCCCGGCCGCGACGGTCGTCGACGCGAAGTCGGTGCCGGCGGCCTACGCCCCGGCCGGCGACCCCGCCGCGAACAACTCGATCAACGCCCTCGCCCTGCGGCCCGGCACCTACGCCCTGGACCTCTACGAGTCCCTGGAGGGCATGAACGTCCAGGTCTCCGACGTCCGCGTGGTCGGCGCCACCGACCCGTACACCGAGCTGTGGGTCACGGTGAAGCCGTGGGAGAACCGCAACCGCCGCGGCGGCACGGTCTACGGCTCCTACGACGCGCAGAACACCGGCCGGCTCCAGATCCAGTCGCTCGGCAAGGTCGCCGACTTCCCGGCGGCGAACGTCGGCGACAGGCTGACCGGCACCACCGAAGGCCCGCTGGACTACAACCAGTTCGGCGGTTACACCGTCGCCGCCAACCGTATCGGCGCGCTCGAGAGCGCCGGTGTGGAGCGGGAGACGACCCGGAAGCAGAAGAACGGCGAGCTGGCGGTCGCGACGTACAACGTCGAGAACCTCGACCCGTCCGACACCACGTTCGAGGCGCACGCCTCCGCGATCGTGAACAACCTGAAGTCGCCCGACATCGTGTCCCTGGAGGAGATCCAGGACAACAACGGCGCGACCGACGACGGCACGGTGGCGGCGGACCGGACGGTGACCGAGCTGATCGACGCGATCGTCGCCGCCGGCGGCCCCCGCTACGACTGGCGCTCGATCGACCCGGCGGACAAGACCGACGGCGGTGAGCCGGGCGGGAACATCCGTCAGGTGTTCCTGTTCAACCCGGAGCGGGTCTCCTTCACCGACCGCGCGGGCGGCGACGCCACCACCGCGGCCGGCGTCACCAAGGAGCGCGGCAAGGCGGCCCTGACCGTCTCGCCGGGCCGGATCGACCCGGCGAACGCGGCCTGGAACTCCAGCCGCAAGCCGCTGGTCGGCGAGTTCGCCTTCCGTGGCCGCACGGTGTTCGTGATCGCCAACCACTTCAACTCCAAGGGCGGCGACCAGGGGCTGACCTCGCAGTACCAGCCGGCGGCGCGCAGCTCGGAGACCCAGCGCCACCAGCAGGCGACGTTGGTCAACGCCTTCGTCAAGGACATCCTCGACACCCAGAAGAACGCGGACGTCGTCGCGCTCGGCGACATCAACGACTTCGAGTTCTCCGGCACCGCGAAGCTCCTCGAAGGTGACGGCGAGCTGTGGTCGGCGGTCAAGTCGCTGCCGAGGAGCGAGCGTTACTCGTACGTCTACCAGGGCAACAGCCAGGTCCTCGACCAGATCCTGGTCAGCCCGTCGATCCGGCGCAGCTGCGACTTCGCGTACGACAGCGTGCACATCAACGCGGAGTTCAACGACCAGATCAGCGACCACGACCCGCAGGTGCTGCGCTTCAAGCCGTGACCGGCTGTTCCCGGGCCGGCTGAACACGCCGTTCCGCCGGCCCGGCGGGCCGGGCGGGGCGTGCCCGGACAGGGAGGGACCCGGCGCCCCGGAGGGGGAACCGGGTCCGGTGTCCCGTCGGCTGCCGACGGTCGACAGTCGGCAGCCGGTTGTCGACAGCCGGCCGTCCACGGTCGGCAGCCGGTTGTCGTCGGTCGGGTCAGCGTGCGCAGCGGCGGCGGCCGAGTACTCCCGCCGCCACGATCGCGACGCCCGCCGCGACCGCGATCACCACCGGCCTCGGGTGCCGCGCGACGAACCGGACCGGTACGCGCAGCGGCGCCGGGGCTGAGCGTTCCCTGTGGGACCCGGTGCTCTGCAGGTCCCCACTCGTCCGCCCGGCCCCCGACCGGAGTTCGTGGCGCGTGTCCTTCGCCCTGTTGCGGGCCGTGTGGCCGACGCGGCCCGCCTTGTCCTGGACGGTGTGCCCCGCGCCCTTCGCCTTCTCCTGCACGGTGTGGCCCGCCTGGGCCGCCGTGCTGCGGAGCTGGACCGTCATCGCGCCTGCGCGGTCCCTGAGGTCGGCCGCGCGGGCCTTGGCCCGCCCGCGGATGTCCGTCTTCGCCGCCAGCTCCTCGACCGTGGCGCCCAGCTGGTTCCTGGTCTGCGCTATCTGCTTGCGCAGCTCCGCGGCGCCGTCCGCGGCTGCCCTGTCCGTCATCGGTGCGCCCTTTCCCTGATTTCCTCGACGTCCGCCTTGACGCTGCCGAGGGCCGCCTCGGGGGTGGGCGGCGTGGCCTGACGCAGCTGACTGCGTCCGGTCACACCCAGGACGGCTGCGATCACGAACAGCACCGCCGTCACGATGAGCGCCGCGGCCCAGACCGGCAGCACCAGCGAGAGGGCGGCGACGCCCGTGCCGGCGAGTGCCAGCAGACCGGCGTACGCGAACGCGCCCGCGGCCCCCAGCAGACCGCCGCCGCGGCCGGCGCGGCGTCCCTTCTCGGCCAGCTCCTCCTTGGCCAGTGCCATCTCCTGCCGGACGAGCCGGGAGAGCTGTTCGCTCGCCTGTCCGACGAGTTCTCCGACCGTGTGGTGCCCGTCGTGGACGGGCCGGGTCTCCGTGGTACCTGCCACGTGCTCCGCCTCCTCTCGCGGTGGTGACGGTCCGGGTACCCACAGGACCGACGGCTACCCGTGCGGTGCGGCGGGTCCGCCGCGCCGACGACGTCGCAGCAGTCCTTAGCCGTACCTCGTAGCAGATTTAAGTGGAGCTTCACGATCACGGTGCCGAGACTGCTTCCATGACGAACGCAGCCCTCCCCGCCGCCCCCTTCGGCCGTGCGCTCTGCGCGATGGTCACGCCCTTCACCGCGTCGGGCGCCCTGGACCTCGACGGTGCCCAGCGCCTCGCCGCCCGTCTGGTGGCGGACGGCTGCGACGGGCTCGTCCTGTCCGGCACCACGGGCGAGTCCCCGACCACGTCGGACCCCGAGAAGGCGGAGCTGGTGCGGGCCGTGCGGGCGGCGGTCGGGGACCGGGCCGCCCTGGTGGCGGGCGTGGGCACCGCCGACACCCGGCACACCGTAGAACTGGCCCTCGCCGCCGAGAAGGCGGGCGCCGACGGCGTGCTGGTGGTCAGCCCGTACTACAGCCGCCCTCCGCAGGATGCCCTGGAGTCGCACTTCCGCGAGGTCGCCGACGCGTCCGGCCTCCCGGTCCTGCTCTACGACATCCCCGGCCGCACCGGCACCCGCATAGAGCCGCAGACCCTGATCCGCCTCGCGGAGCACCCCCGTATCGTGGGCGTCAAGGACTGCTCCTACGACCTCCTCGGCACCCAGAAGGTGCTCTCCCGCACGGAGTTGGCCTACTACGCGGGCTGCGACGAGCAGATCCTCGCGCTGTACGCGGTGGGCGCGACCGGGTACATCAGCACCGTCGCCAACGTCGTCCCCCGTCAACTCCGTTCCGTGGTGGACGCGTTCGACGCCGGTGACACGGCGAGGGCCGCGCACCTCCAGCGACGCGCCCTGGAACTCGTCGAGCTGATGACGGCCTCGGGACTGCCGGGCACAGTCACCGCGAAGGGCCTGCTGGGCGAACTCGGCCTGCCGGCCGGTCCCGTCCGGGCGCCCCTGCGGCCCGCCGGCCGCGAGACGGTCGACGCACTGCTGGCGGCGTACCGGGCCTGCGTGTCCGGGTAGGAGGGGGGCCGGCGGTACGCACCTCCCCGGCCGCCGCGGGGACGACCTCCCGCACCGCCGGCGGCCCGCCCCCGACGCCGAGTCCGGACGCGGCCTGCTCCTCGTCGAGGCCCTCGCCGAC
>NZ_JBFBCB010000055.1:0-47714 GCF_040682975.1 Streptomyces sp. NPDC051051 | reverse complement strand
TGGTACTGCAGGGGGGACCCTGTGGGAGAGTAGGACGCCGCCGAACAATCTTTCCGGGAAACCCCCGTGCCGATGGCACGGGGGTTTCCTGCGTTCACGGTTGTTTTCCGGATGTAAGGGCTCCCTTTAGGGGGCCCTTTTTTGCTTTACAGGCGACCTGCTGCTTTCAGTGTCAGGTAGGCGTCGGCCAGTGCCGGCGCCAGTTCCTCCGGGGTGGCGTCGACGATGGTGACTCCATGCCGACGGAGTTGCTCTGCTGTGCGGGACCGTTCTGATTGCGCCTGGGCTGCGGCCGCTGCTTGGTAGACCGCTTCGGTGGTTCCGCGGGATGCGGCCATGCGGGCGATGTGCGGGTCGGCCACCGAGGCCACCACGACGGTGTGGCGTCGGGTGAGTTGCGGGAGGACAGGTAGGAGGCCCTCTTCGACCGGCGCGGTGTCGAGCGTGGTCAGCAGGACGATCAGTGAGCTGCGGGGGGCCGTTCGCAGTGCTGTGGCGGTGAGACCGCGAGCGTCTGTCTCGACCAGTTCCGGTTCGAGGGATGCCATCGCGTTCACCATGGAGGGGAGGGTCTCTCTGGCTGTGCGGCCCTGGACGAGGCCGCGTACGCGGCGGTCGTAGGCGAGGAGGTCGACGCGGTCGCCGGCGCGGGATGCCAGGGCGGCCAGGAGCAGGGCCGCGTCCATCGAGGCGTCGAGGCGGGGTGCGTCGCCCACGCGGCCCGCGGAGGTGCGGCCGGTGTCGAGGACCAGGAGGACGTGGCGGTCGCGTTCGGGACGCCAGGTGCGGACGGCGACCGTGGTGTGCCGTGCTGTGGCGCGCCAGTCGATGGACCGGGTGTCGTCGCCGGGCACGTACTCGCGCAGACTGTCGAATTCCGTGCCTTCGCCACGGGTCAGGACGCTCGTGCGGCCGTCGAGTTCACGCAGACGAGCGAGTTTCGAGGGCAGGTGCTTGCGGCTGGTGAAGGCGGGAAGAACCCGTACGGACCAGGGGATCGTGTGGGTGCCCTGGCGGGAGAAGAGGCGCAGGGGGCCGTAGGAGCGGATGGTGACGCGGTCGGCGTGGCGGTCGCCGCGGCGGGTGGGGCGTAGCCGGGTGGTGATACGGCGGCGCTCGCCGGCGGGGACGGTGGTCTCGTGACGGGAAGCGGCGATTTCGGTGCCGTGCTGCCAGCTACTGGGTGGCCAGGCGTCGCGGATGGCGGCGCGCAGCAGGCGGCGGGAGGGGTTGGTGACCGTGAGGGTGACGTCCGCCGTGTCGCCGAGGCGTACGGAGGTGTCGCCGGAGCGTGTCAGGCGCAGGCGGCGTACGGGGGCCGCGAGGGCGAAGTCGCAGGCGCAGGCGATGGCCAGGGGGGCGTTGACGGCGAGGATGCCTGTCCAACTGGGCGCCCAGATGCCGACGGGAAGAGCGCCCAGGGCCGCCAGGAGGGCGGTGCGTCCGGTGAGTGCCATCAGCGGGGGACGGGGACGTGGGCGAGGACCGAGGTGATGACCGAGTCGGCGGTGACGCCTTCCATTTCGGCCTCCGGGCGGAGCTGGACGCGGTGCCGGAGGGTGGGAAGGGCGAGGGCCTTGACGTCGTCGGGGATGACGTAGTCCCGGCCGGTGAGCCAGGCCCAGGCGCGGGCGGTGGCGAGGAGAGCCGTTGCGCCGCGCGGGGACACGCCGAGAGAGAGGGAGGGGGATGTGCGGGTGGCTCGGCAGATGTCGACGACGTAGGCCGTGATCTCGGGGGAGACGGTGGTGCCGGCGACTGCGGCGCGGGCCGCTTCGAGGTCCGCGGGGCCGGCCACCGGGCGGACGCCGGCGGCGCGCAGATCACGGGGGTCGAAGCCCTCGGCGTGGCGGGTGAGGACGTCGATCTCGTCCCGGCGGGAGGGGAGCGGGACGGTGAGCTTGAGGAGGAAGCGGTCCAGCTGGGCTTCGGGGAGGGGGTAGGTCCCTTCGTACTCGACCGGGTTCTGGGTCGCGGTGACCAGGAACGGGTCGGGGAGGGGGCGGGCGGTGCCGTCGACGGTGACCTGGCGCTCCTCCATGGCCTCGAGGAGGGAGGACTGGGTCTTCGGCGGGGTGCGGTTGATCTCGTCGGCGAGAAGGAGGTTGGTGAAGACCGGACCCGGCTGGAAGGAGAACTCGGCGCTGCGGCTGTCGTAGACGAGGGAGCCGGTGATGTCGCTCGGCATGAGGTCGGGGGTGAACTGGACGCGTTTGGTGTCGAGTTCCAGTGCGGAAGCGAGGGCGCGGACGAGCAGTGTCTTGGCCACTCCGGGGACTCCCTCGAGGAGTACGTGTCCGCGGCAGAGGAGGGCGACGACGAGGCCGGTCACGGCGGGGTCCTGGCCGACCACGGCCTTCGCGATCTCGGCGCGCAGGGCTTCCAGGGAGGCGCGGGCACTGCCCGGGTCCCCGGTGGTCCCGGCGTTGTCAGTGGTCGGGTCCATCATGGACGGCGTACCTCTCTTTCGAGGGCGTCGAGTTGGTCGGCGAGGGTGATCAGGCCCGTGTCGTCGGCGGGTGGCGGGCCGAAGAGCAGGGAGTGCAGAGACTGTCCGTCGCCGTCGAGGTGGGTGGACAGGGCCGGGACGAGGGTCTCGGGCGTGTGGGCCCGGGCGACGGGGACACCTACGAGAGGGGCGAGGCGGGTGTGGGTGGCGGAGCGAAGAGCGGTGGCCGCGCGGTCGCGCGCGTCGGCCCTGCGGTAGAGGCGGGCGCGGCCTTCGACGGTTTCGGAGGCGCGGATCGCGACGGGGAGTTTTTCGGGGACGAGGGGCCCGAGCCGGCGTGCCCGCCAGAGGGCGGCGAGGCTTGCCGCGACGAAGAGTTGCAGTGTGCCCCAGAGCCAGCCGGAGGGGATCAGGTCGAAGAAGCTCTTTTCCTCGTCCTGGTCGGCGGCTGAGGTGTCGGGGAGCGAGGGGAGGTACCAGACCAGATGGGGGCGGGAGCCGAGGAGTTGGAGGGCGAGGGAGGCGTTGCCCTGCTCGTCGAGGCGGTCGTTGTGGAAGATGTCGGGCGCGCCGAGGACGACGGTGTCGCCGTCGCCGGTGGTGTCCGGGACGCGGACCAGGGTGGCCAGGCGGTTGCTGGGGTAGCACGCGTCGGCGTCGCGTCGGGTGGTGGTGTAGCGGATGCCGCCGGTGTCGGCGCTGCCGGCGCGCTGTGCGGCGGGCAGCGCGCAGTCGGGGGCGAGGGTGGAGGTGCGGCTGGTGGCGGGGTCCGCGGTGACGCCGGGGGCGAGGGCTTCGACGGACCGGGCCCCGGGGGCGACGAGGACCGTGCGGCCGCCGGAGCCGGCTGTCGCCGAGCGCAGTTCCCGCCGACGGTGTTCCGTCAGCAGGTCGGGGGCGGCGACCAGGAGGGTGGTGTCGGGGCCCGTCGCGGCGCGGACCTCGGCCAAGGTGGTGACGACGCGGGTCGAAACGCCGTGGTCGGCGAGCAGTTCGGCGACGGCGCGGCTGCCGTGGGGGTCCCCGGAGCGGGGGTCGAGGGCGCTGTGGCGGGCGTCGGAGCGCAGGGTGGCGAGGACCCCCGCGCCGGCCAGGAGGAGCGCGAAGGCGAGGACGACGCCGCGCGAGCGGGTCCACACCTGGCGGGCGGTGCGCGAGGCCGAGGTGGCCGGGGGCGTGGCCGCGGTGGTCATTCGGCGCCCTGGCGGGTGTTCCGGGCGGCGGTGGGGACGCTGTCGTGCGCGAGGTGGGGTTCGGTGCCGTCCAGGTCGCGGTCGAGGTCGGCGATGCGGGCGTACGCCTGCTCGGTGGCGGTGCGGCCGCCGTATGTGACGTCGTCGAAGTCGCGAGCGGCGGAGCGGAGGCGGCCGGTGTGGGCGGGGAAGGCGCGTCCGGCTTCCGCGGCGGCCTCGTCGGCGGTGCGGCCGGGGCGGGTGTCGAGGAGGACCCGTTCCTCCAGGGAGCGGACGACGGCGCGCATGCGTTCCTGGACGGCCTGGTTCCAGTGGCCTTGGGTGGCGTGCGCCTCGGCGGCCGCACGGTGGTCGGCGGCGCTGCGGGGACGGTCGTCGAACAGGGCCGCCGTGGAGGCGGGTCGTCGGCCGGGGGTTCCGAGGCGCCACCACAGCGCGGCCGCCGCGGCGGAGACGGCCAGGACGATGACCACCAGGCCGAGGACTCCGCCTGGGGCGGCGGTCGAGGCGGCGCCGAAGAGGTCGTCGAGCCAGTCCCAGAAGGTGTTCAGTGCGCGTTCGAACAGGCCGGGATCGTTCTCGTGGTACAGCCGCTTGGACAGCTCGCGGCGGGCCGCCTCGCGTGCGGGGTCACGGGGGACGGTCACCGGTGGTTCGCCGCCCGAGCGCGCCCACGACAAGGCGTGCCCGGCGCGGTCGGCGGCGCCCGACAGGGCCGTGCGGGCCGGGCCGGGCGGTGCCGCTGTGAGAACTCCCCCCGCAAGCCTCACCGCATCAACTCCCCGGGGTGGTGCCGGGGGTGGGGGTTCCGTAGCCCTGGACGCCGGCGGCGCGGGCCAGGTCGAGGTCGAGGGCCTCGCGGCGGATGCGTTGGTCGACGTAGAGGAGTACGGCGACACCCGCCGTGATCGGGAACGTGATGAGGGAGCCGATGACCGAGCCGATGCCGCTGACGATGAGGTACGTCCAGCCGAGCTCGGTGTCGGTGTCCGTGAAGGCGCTGAGGCCGCCGGGACCGAGGGCGGCGCCGAGCAGGGCGAAGGGCACGGCGATGATCATGGCGACGAGGTTGGCGATGATCAGGGAGAGCACCTGGATGCCGAAGACCCGCCACCAGGAGCCGCGGACGAGCTTCGCGGACCGGGACAGGGCCTTCTTGATGCCCTGCTTCTCCAGCATCAGGGCCGGCGAGGCGAGGGAGAAGCGGACCAGCAGCGACACCGCGAGGACGACCGATCCGATGCTGCCCATGGCGGTGAGGGCATCGCCCGCGGCGCCGCCCAGGAGGGCGCCCGGCAGGACGCAGACGACGGCGACAGCGGTCACTCCCAGCAGCAGCAGGAGGATCAGGCCGAACAGTTTGAGCAGCTGGGGGCGGGCGTCGCGCCACGCCTCGCCGCTGGTGACCGGCTTGCCGAGGACGGCGCGGCTGGTGACGGCGGTCAGGAGCGCGGTCGCCGTGATGGTGCCGACCAGGCTGACCAGGAAGACGACACCGGAGTCGAGCAGGACGGAGCCCATGGCGTCGAGCTGTTCGTCGACCGTGGCGCTCGGGTCGCCGAGCGCGGCCGTGCTCGTGGACCCGTCCAGGACCAGGCCCTGCAGGAGGACGACGACGACCTCCACGACGACGGCGACGGTCAGGGAGATGCCGAGCACCGTGCGCCAGTAGGTGCGCATGGTGGAGACGGCGCCGTCGAGGATTTCCCCCACGCCGAGCGGGCGCAGCGGGATGACGCCCGGCTTGGCCGCAGGCGGAGGGCCGCCCCAGCCGCCGCCCCAGCCACCGGGAGTGCCGTATCCGCCGTAACCACCGGGGCCGGCGGGCGGGCGGGTGCCCCAGCCGGTGGCTGGGGGCGGTGGCGGAGGGGCCTGGCCCGGGTTGTGGGCGCCTGTCGGCGCGGACCACTGGCCGGGCGGCGGCTGCTGCGGGGACCACTGCGTGCCGGGGCCCTGCGGGTTCGGGGCCGGCCGGTCCGCGGGCTGCGTGCCGCCGGGCCGGTCGGTGGGCTCGGGAGGCGTGGACGTCCCGGGCTCCTGTCCGTCGGACGGGGCGGATCCGGGCGAGGCCCAGCCCGGAGTGTCGTTCATCGTCGCTCCTTCACGGTGCCCGTCCGCGGTCGCGGCGGCAGGTTGGGAGCCATCGTGCCATGGGGTGGTCGACGGCGGATCGGCCGCGGTCCGGGCTGCACGCCTTCGATTGTCCGGCCGATAACGGGCACACTGACGGCATGGCTGATCAGTACGCGCAATCCGGCGATGACAAGCGGCCCACCGAGGTACCGGCGATCCGCTGGGAGGAACCACCCGAAGGCCCCGTGCTGGTGCTTCTCGACCAGACGAGGCTGCCGGCCGAGGAGGTGGAACTGGTCTGTACGGACGCGTCGGCGCTGGTGGAGGCGATCGGTTCGCTCGCCGTGCGCGGGGCGCCGCTGCTCGGGATCGCCGGGGCGTACGGCGTCGCGCTCGCCGCCGCGCGCGGCTTCGCCGTGGACGAGGCCGCGAGCGCGCTCGCGGGCGCCCGGCCCACCGCGGTGAACCTGTCCGTCGGGGTGCGCCGCGCCCGCGACGCCTACCAGGCGGAGGTCGCCAGGGGCGGCAGCCCGGAGCAGGGGGCCCGTGCCGCCCTGGCCGCGGCGCGGCAACTGCACCGGGAGGACGCCGAGGCCAGTGCCCGGATGGCCGAGCACGGGCTGGCGTTCCTCGACGAGCTGCTGCCCGGCGGCGGACACCGTGTCCTCACGCACTGCAACACCGGTGCGCTGGTGTCGGGAGGCGAGGGGACCGCTTTCGCGGTGGCTCTCGCGGCGCACCGGGCGGGCCGGCTGCGACGGCTGTGGATGGACGAGACCCGTCCCCTGCTGCAGGGCGCCCGGCTGACGGCGTACGAGGCCGCGCGCAGCGGCATGGCCTGCACGCTGCTCACCGACAACGCGGCGGGGTCGCTGTTCGCGGCCGGCGAGGTCGACGCCGTGCTGATCGGGGCCGACCGCATCGCGGCCGACGGGTCCGTGGCCAACAAGGTGGGGAGCTATCCGCTCGCCGTGCTCGCCCGGTACCACCATGTGCCGTTCATCGTGGTGGCGCCGCTGACGACGGTCGACCCGGACACCGCCGACGGGGCGTCCATCGAGGTCGAGCAGCGGCCCGGCTTCGAGGTGACGGAGATGGCCGCGCCGCAGGCGCCGGTGTCGGGAGCGGGGGGCGGGATCCCGGTGGCGCCCCTGGGGACGCAGGCGTACAACCCGGCGTTCGACGTGACGCCGCCCGAGTTGGTCACGGCGATCGTCACGGAGGAGGGCGTCGTCTCGCCGGTGACGGCCGAAGGCCTGGCGGAGCTGTGCGCCAGGGCACGGCACGCGACCACGGACTGAGGGGACGGCCGCCCCGCGGGGCGGCCGCCGCCCCCTGTCCCACCGGTGCTGTCGGCGGCCTCCGGGCGGGCGCCGAGCGCGCTGCCGGGGGCCGGGGCAGACAGTGACCGTTCCCTACGACTATCGTCACGGGCCAGTGACCCTGCTCACCAGCGCCACTGTCACTGTTATGAGAATGGGATGATGTCGTTTATGAAGGGACGAGTCCTTGTCGTCGACGACGACACCGCACTGGCCGAGATGCTCGGCATCGTGTTGCGTGGTGAAGGTTTTGAGCCGTCTTTCGTAGCCGACGGCGACAAGGCGCTGGCTGCTTTCCGTGAGGCGAAGCCCGACCTGGTGCTGCTGGACCTGATGCTGCCCGGACGGGACGGCATCGAGGTGTGCCGCCTGATCAGGGCGGAGTCCGGGGTGCCGATCGTCATGCTCACGGCCAAGAGCGACACCGTCGACGTCGTCGTGGGCCTCGAATCGGGCGCCGACGACTACATCGTGAAGCCGTTCAAGCCGAAGGAGCTGGTCGCCCGGATCCGGGCCCGGCTGCGGAGGTCCGAGGAGCCCGCTCCCGAGCAGCTCACCATTGGTGACCTCGTCATCGACGTGGCCGGCCACTCCGTGAAACGCGACGGGCAGTCGATCGCGCTGACCCCGCTGGAGTTCGACCTGCTGGTCGCGCTGGCCCGCAAGCCCTGGCAGGTGTTCACGCGGGAAGTGCTGCTCGAGCAGGTGTGGGGCTACCGGCACGCCGCCGACACCCGCCTGGTCAACGTGCACGTACAGCGGCTGCGCTCCAAGGTCGAGAAGGACCCGGAGCGGCCGGAGATCGTGGTGACCGTCCGTGGCGTCGGTTACAAGGCCGGACCGAGCTGACATGTCCAAGGACAGTGCCGCTTCGGCCCCCGGCCGGTCCGGGGCCCGTCCGGAGCGGCCTGTCGGCCCGCGGCAGACGGGATCGCGCTTCGCCCACCTCTTCGCCGGCGGGCTCCTCCAGGGCGGCGTGCGCAACAGCCCCGTCCTGCGGCTGCTGCTGCGCTGGATACGCAGGCCGCTGCTGCCCGTCATGCGGCTGTGGCGGCGCAACATCCAGCTCAAGGTCGTCGCCACGACCCTGCTGATGTCGCTGGGCGTCGTCCTGCTGCTCGGCTTCGTCGTCATCGGGCAGGTACGCAACGGGCTGCTCGACGCCAAGGTCAAGGCCTCCCAGAGCCAGGCCACCGGCGGCTTCGCCGTGGCCAAGCAGAAGGCCGACGAAGCGGCCGGCGCCGCCGCCGACGCCGGAAACAGCCCGGACGGCCGCGGCTCCCAGAACGTCATCGAATGGATGAGCGAACTCGTGCTGTCGCTGTCCAGCGGCGGCCAGGGCGCCTTCGACGTGGTCACCCTGCCCCCCGGCGACGACAGCGGCGGCGGTGGACGCGGACCACGGGCCTCCGGCTCCGTCGACCCCAACAAGAGCGTCCCCGACGTCCTGCGCGAACGCGTCAACAGCAGCACCGGCGCCGTCCAGAGGTACTCCCGCATCATCTACCTCAGCGACAAGGAGTCCCAGCCGGCCCTCGTCATCGGCAAACGGGTCAACGACCCCAACGGCGACCCCTACGAGCTGTACTACCTCTTCCCGCTCACCCAGGAGGAGAAGTCCCTCAGCCTCGTCAGGGGCACCCTCGCCACCGCCGGACTCTTCGTCGTCGTCCTCCTCGGAGCCATCGCCTGGCTCGTCGTACGGCAGGTCGTCACTCCCGTGCGGATGGCCGCCGGCATCGCCGAACGCCTCTCCGCCGGACACCTCCAGGAACGCATGAAGGTCACCGGCGAGGACGACATCGCACGACTCGGCGAAGCCTTCAACAAGATGGCGCAGAACCTCCAGCTCAAGATCCAGCAGCTGGAGGACCTGTCACGGATGCAACGGCGGTTCGTGTCCGACGTGTCGCACGAGCTGCGCACACCCCTGACGACCGTACGGATGGCCGCCGACGTCATCCACGAGGCCCGCGAGGACTTCGACCCCGTCACCGCCCGCTCGGCGGAACTCCTCGCCGACCAGCTCGACCGCTTCGAATCCCTCCTCGCCGACCTCCTCGAGATCAGCCGCTTCGACGCGGGCGCCGCCGCCCTCGAGGCCGAACCCGTCGACCTGCGCGAAGTCGTACGCCGTGTCGTCAGCGGAGCCGCACCGCTCGCCGAACGCAAGGGCACGTCCATACGCGTCCGCGGCGACCAGCAGCCCGTCGTCGCCGAAGCCGACGCCCGCCGGGTGGAACGCGTCCTGCGCAACCTCGTCGTCAACGCCGTCGAACACGGCGACGGCAAGGACGTCGTCGTCAAACTCGCCAGCGCCGGCGGAGCCGTCGCCATCGCCGTCCGCGACTACGGCGTCGGACTCAAGCCCGGTGAGGCCACCCGCGTGTTCAGCCGCTTCTGGCGCGCCGACCCGGCACGCGCGCGTACCACCGGCGGCACCGGCCTCGGACTGTCCATCGCCCTGGAGGACGCCCGCCTGCACGGCGGCTGGCTCCAGGCCTGGGGCGAACCCGGAGGCGGCTCACAGTTCCGGCTCACCCTGCCCAGGACCGCGGACGAACCCCTGCGGGGCTCACCGATACCCCTGGAACCCAAGGACTCCCGCCGCAACCGCGGACTCAACGAAGCAGGCCTACCGCGCGGCGGAAGCGAGAAGAGCGCCACCGTGCCCCTCCAGCCCGCCCGTGAGCAGCGTCCACCCGGACGGGCACCCCTGACACCCCGACAGGGCACCGTGGCCGCCACCGCCGACCCGACGGCACTGCCCGGCAACGGCGCGCGCGTCGTGCCCCGGCCCGCCTCCGACACCCGCCCACCGGACCCGCCCACCGGGGACGGGGCACATGGTGGGACACCCGGCGGAACGAGCCGGACGGACAGGGAAACCGACGGCGCGAAAGAACAAGGGGAGGCATTCCGTGGGCGCTGACCGCGAGGGGGGACGCCGGCGCACGCCGGTGCGCGGGACGGCGTACGCCGTGTGTGGCGTCGTACTGCTGGCGGGATGCGCCTCGATGCCCGACAGCGGCGACCTGCGCGGCGTCGAATCCACCCCCCGCCAGGAGACACAGGTCCGGGTCTTCGCCATGCCGCCCCGCGACGACGCTCCGCCCGCCGAGATCGTCCAGGGCTTCCTCGAAGCCCTGACCAGCGACGACCCCGGCTACTCCACCGCGCGCCAGTACCTCACCCCCAGCGCCGCACAGCAGTGGAGACCCGAACGCTCCACCACGGTCCTCGCGGACGGGCCGGGCACCCAGGCCGACCGCTCCGGCAGCAGGGAGAACGGCGACGACTTCGCCTTCCGGCTGACCGGCACCCGCGTCGCCACCATCGACGCCCAGCAGTCCTACACCCCCGCCTCCGGCGACTACGACCAGACGGTGCACCTGACGCGCGACAAGAAGACCGGGCACTGGCGCATCGACGCGCTGCCCGAAGGCGTCGTCATGGGCAAGTCCGACTTCCAGCGCAACTACATGTCGCTCAACAAGTACTACTTCGCCTCCCACACCACCTCCGCCGGCTCCGGACAACCCATGGCCGTCGCCGACCCCGTCTACGTCCGCGAACGCGTCGACCCCATGACCGAGATGGTGCGCTCCCTGCTCAACGGGCCCACCAGCTGGCTGCGCCCCGTCGTCCGCTCCAGCTTCCCCACCGGCACCGCCCTCACCGCCGGCGTCACCTCCCTGGCACCCGACGACCAGAACAAGCTCACCGTGCCGCTCAACGACAAGGCGGCCCGCATCGGCCACGGCAAGTGCGACGAAATGGCCGCGCAACTGCTGTTCACCCTCCAGAGCCTCAACCCCATCGTCGACGAGGTCGAAGTACGCGCCGGCGGAAACCAGCTCTGCTCCCTCACCGAGGACCGGGCCGCCGCCGTCGCCGAACGCGGAGCGGAACGCCGACCCGACTACCTGTACTTCATCGACGCCCACCACCGCCTGGTACGCAGGACGAACGCCGGCGACAGCGCCGGATCCGAAGCCGTACCCGGCGCACTCGGCGACGGCACCCAGGCCCTGCGCTCGGTCGCCGTGTCCCGCGACGAACACAGCGCGGCAGGCGTCGCCCTCGACGGCAAGGCGCTCTACGTCACCTCCACCGTCGCCGGCAACTCCCTCGGCGAACCCGTCCTCCTGAGCAAGGGGAAAACCGAGACCGACCGGCTCACCACCCCCAGCTGGGACGCCCAGGGCGACCTGTGGGTCGCCGACCGCGACCCCGCCGACCCGCGCCTGCTCCTCCTGGAGAAGGGCGGCGGCGAGCCGCTGCAGGTCCTCACCCCCGGCCTCGACGGACGGATCAACACCGTACGGGTCGCCGCCGACGGCGTACGGATCGCGCTCGTCGTCGACCAGGGCGGCAAGCAGTCCCTGCTCATCGGGCGGATCGAACACGACAGGAGCGGCGAACGGCCCACCGTCGCCGTCCGGGAACTGCGCTCCGCGACCCCCGACCTGGAACAGGTCACCGCCATGTCGTGGGCCGGGGACAACAGGCTCGTCGTCGTCGGCCGCGAAGCCGGCGGAGTCGAACAGGTCCAGTACGTCCAGAGCGACGGCTCCATCCCCGAGACCGGCACGCTCCCCGGCCTCACCGAGGTCACGAGCATCGCCGCCTCCGAGGACAGCGAGGCTCCCCTCTTCGCCACCTCGAAGGAGGGCCTGCTGTGGCTGCCCGGCGGGAGCGGCTGGCGGACGCTGAAGGAGACCGGCTCCGTCGCGTTCTACCCGGGGTGAGGACGGCCGCGTTCCGACGGGGGTCGGGCCGGCGCACCCGGCAGGCCTGATCCTCGTCCGGCATCATGCTCGCCGGGCCTGGTCCTTCGGGCCCTCCGGGACTTTCCACAGGCCCGCGGCAGACCTTTTCCACAGGGGTGGCAGGCCCTCCCCGGCCTCGGCACAGTGATCGGTGTGGAAAGCGTTCGGCGGTGGTGGCAGGACCTCTCCGGCCTGGTCCTCCCGGCCGAGTGCGGCGGCTGCGGCACGGCGCGCACCGTGCTCTGCCACTGGTGCCGCGCCGCGCTCCACGGCACCATGCCCCGCCGGGTCCGGCCGGACCCCGAGCCGCCCGGGCTGCCCGCCGTGCACGCGGCCGCCCGGTACGCGGACGAGGTACGGGCCGTGCTGCTGGCCCACAAGGAGCGCGGCGCGCTGGCGCTGACGCGACCGCTGGGGACGGCGCTGGCGGGGGCGGTGCGGGTGGGGCTGAGGGAGGCGGGGGAGGGGGAGGCGGGGGAGGGGCCCCCACCCCCATTGGGAGCCGTGCTTCTCGTCCCCGTCCCCTCCGCGCGCCGGGCCACCCGTTCCCGGGGTCATGATCCGGCCCGGCGGATCGCGCTGGCCGCGGCGGCGGAGCTGCGGGCGACCGGGGCGCCGGTGCGGGTGGCCGCGGTGTTGCGGCAGCGGCGGGTGGTGGCCGATCAGACGGGGCTCAACTCTCAGCAGCGGTTGGACAATCTGTTCGGCGCGCTGGCGGTGGCGGCCGGTGGCGCGCGGCTGCTGTGCGGTGCGGACGCGGTGGTGCTCGTCGACGACCTGGTGACGACCGGTGCCTCTCTCGCCGAGGCCGCGCGTGCCGTGCGGGCGGCGTTGGAGACGCACCGGGCCGCCGAGTCGGTCGGCCCGGCGGCGGCGGACACGCACCGGGCTGGGCCGGCCGGCCGGGCGGTGGGTGAAGAGTGCGTGGCCGCTGTGTACGACAGCGCTGCCCGGGAAGGCAGTGGAGTACGACCGTCCGAAGCGCGGAAGGGAGGTACGGACCCGGTGCTGGTGCGGATGCCGGGCGCGGCACGGTCCGCCTGCCTGCTCTGCGCGGCCGTTGTCGCGGCGCCGCCGGGCGCTTTCGAAATAAACCGGAACTGACCGAGGGTCGGTGTCGTTGCAGGTATTGAGAGGACCAATTCACCTGAACGGGGGTACGCGGCAGTAGAGGGTGACGACATCCGTCCGGGCGAGATATGTTCGGTTGTGAGGGAAAGCCGCAGGCCAGACCTCTCGAATCCGAATGCCGTGCTGCGCTTTGAGGTAATCACCGTGGCATCTGGGGTGGAGATCTCGCCCATGGGGGAGGAGGAGGTGGAAGTCACCGAGTCCGAGGTTCCGGTGTCCACCGGAACCTGGTGCAAAAGGGAGATGCTCCGCCGCTGATGCGGAGCGATCCGGGAACGGAGTTCTGCGTGGACATCGTCGTCAAGGGCCGCAAGACCGAGGTGCCCGAGCGGTTCCGCAAGCACGTGGCCGAGAAGCTGAACCTGGAGAAGATCCAGAAGCTCGACGGCAAGGTGATGAGCCTCGACGTCGAGGTGTCCAAGGAGCCGAACCCCCGACAGGCCGACCGGTGCGACCGAGTGGAGATCACGCTCCGCTCCCGCGGTCCGGTGATCCGTGCGGAGGCAGCGGCCAGCGACCCGTACGCGGCACTCGATCTGGCGGCGGAGAAGCTGGATGCCCAGCTGCGCAAGCAGCACGACAAGCGTTACACCCGGCGCGGCGCGCGGCGGATCTCGGCGGCGGAGGTCGCCGACCACGTACCGGGCGTCGCGACCCTCGGCAGCAATGGCCACCCCGTCCCGTCCGAAGAGTCCGACAGCGTGCCGACGAAGAAGATCGGGTCGCTCGAGGTGCAGGGCGACGGCCCGCTCGTGGTGCGCGAGAAGACCCATGTGGCCGCCCCCATGACTCTTGACCAGGCTCTTTACGAGATGGAGCTGGTCGGGCACGACTTCTACCTCTTCGTCGACTCCGAGACGAAGGAGCCGAGCGTCGTCTACCGGCGGCACGCTTACGACTACGGCGTGATCCACCTCAACACGGACCCGATGGTCGCCCAGGCCGCGACCCCCGAGGCGGGCGGCGCGCTGGGCGGCTGACCCCGCCCCGGTGACAGCTGAACAGGTGCCCCTGGAGCGCGTGTGCGCCCCCAGGGGCACCCCTGTGCGCCCCTTCGGGCACCGCTTCGTCACCGGGTTGTCGTCCGGGCATGGAATCATGGCGGCAACGGCTCAACCGGTGGGTCGTTGCCTTGCGTTGACGATGGCACGCGACCACGGCCACAGCCTTCAGGGGGAGGAACGATGGCGGACAGCTTCGGACCGATGCATGACGGGGATGCCGTCGAGGGCGTCGTCGGCACGGGCCCGGACGGAGGCGCTTCCCGCAAGGAGCCGATCAGGGTTCTGGTGGTGGACGATCACGCCCTGTTCCGCCGCGGGCTGGAGATCGTGCTTGCCGCGGAGGAGGACATCCAGGTCGTCGGGGAGGCGGGGGACGGGGCGGAGGCCGTGGACAAGGCGGCCGATCTGCTGCCCGACATCGTGCTGATGGACGTACGGATGCCGAAGCGCGGGGGTATCGAGGCGTGCACCTCGATCAAGGAGGTGGCTCCCAGCGCGAAGATCATCATGTTGACGATCAGCGACGAGGAGGCCGATCTCTACGAGGCGATCAAGGCGGGTGCGACGGGTTATCTCCTGAAGGAGATCTCCACGGACGAGGTGTCCACGGCCATTCGGGCGGTGGCGGACGGGCAGTCGCAGATCAGTCCCTCGATGGCGTCGAAACTGCTGACCGAGTTCAAATCGATGATCCAGCGCACCGATGAGCGCAGGCTGGTGCCCGCGCCGCGGTTGACGGACCGTGAGCTGGAAGTGCTCAAGCTTGTCGCGACGGGGATGAACAACCGGGACATCGCCAAGGAGTTGTTCATCTCCGAGAACACCGTGAAGAACCATGTGCGGAACATTCTGGAGAAGTTGCAGCTGCACTCCAGGATGGAAGCGGTGGTGTATGCGATGCGGGAGAAGATTCTCGAGATCCGGTAGCTCCGGTGGCTCCGGTGGCTCCGGTGGCTCCGGTGGTTTCGATGCGTTGGTCCCGGAGCGGTGGTCGTGTGCGGTGGCCCTGTGCAGGGCTCCGCGCGGTCGGGGTGGCGGTCAGCCCAGGATCCGGGCGAGTTCCTGGGTGAGGGGGCCGCGCAGTTCGGGAGCGTCGACGCGTTCCACTCGTACGTCCGTGCAGTTCACCCAGCTCGCCGCCTCGGCGAGGGCCTGTGCGACGGCGGGGACGGCCTTGGGGCCGTCCAGGGTGATCTGCCGGGCGACGAGGGTGCGGCCCTCGCGGGCGGGGTCGACGCGGCCGACGAGCCGGCCGCCGGCGAGTACCGGCATGGCGAAGTAGCCGTGGATCCGCTTGGGTTTGGGCACGTAGGCCTCCAGGCGGTGGGTGAAGCCGAAGATGCGCTCGGTGCGGGCCCGTTCCCAGATGAGGGAGTCGAACGGGGACAGCAGCGTCGTGCGGTGGCGGCCGCGGGGCGCCGTCTCCAGGGCCGCCGGGTCGGCCCAGGCCGGTTTTCCCCAGCCGGCGACGGTGACCGGGACCAGACCGGAGTCGGCGATCACCGCGTCGACCTGTTCGCCCTTGAGGCGGTGGTAGTCGGCGATGTCCGCGCGCGTGCCGACGCCCAGGGCGCGGCCGGCGAGGCCGACCAGGCGGCGCAGGCATTCGGCGTCGTCGAGTTCGTCGTGCAGCAGGTCGGCGGGGACGGCGCGTTCGGCGAGGTCGTAGACCCGTTTCCAGCCGCGGCGTTCGACGCAGACCACTTCGCCGTACATCAGGGCGCGTTCGACGGCGACCTTGGTGCCGGACCAGTCCCACCACTCGCTGGTCTTCTTGGCGCCGCCCAGTTCGGTGGCGGTGAGGGGGCCCTCGGTGCGCAGTTGCTTGACGACCTGGTCGTAGGTGCCGTCGGGGAGGGCGTGGTGCCAGTGCGGGCGGTTGCGGTAGGCGCGGCGGCGGAAGGCGAAGTGGGGCCACTCCTCGATGGGGAGGATGCACGCGGCGTGGGACCAGTACTCGAAGGCGTGGGGCCGGGCGTCGGGTGTGCCGGGGGTGGGCTTCCAGTAGGCGTCCTCGACGGTGGTGCGGCCGACGGCTCCGAGGCGGGCGTAGGGGATGAGTTCGTGGGAGCGGGCGAGGACGGAGATGGTGTCGAGCTGGACGGCGCCGAGGTGGCGCAGGACGCCGCGGACGCCGGCTCTGCGGTCGGGGGCGCCGAGGAAGCCCTGGGCGCGCAGGGCGATGCGGCGGGCCTCGTCCGCGGAGAGTTCGGTGGCGGGGGGCGGTGTCGTCATGCTGCGCACGATAGGGGGTGGGTCTGACAGTCGGTACCGGGCTGCGGGTCGCCCGTGCTCAGGTGGGGTCGGAGGCGGGGCCGGGGTGCGCCGGTGCCGGGAGGTAGGGGGCCGTCGAGGGCAGGCCGAGGTCGGAGGGGAGCAGGGAGGCCACCCAGCAGTCGCGTCGTACGCCCTTGTTGTTGATCGCGGAGCGCAGGGTGCCCTCCAGGGTGAAGCCGGCGTTTCGGGCGACCGCGAGGGAGGCGGTGTTTCCGACCTCCGCGCGCCATTCGACGCGGTCGACGGCGAGGTGGGTGAAGGCCCAGCGGGAGGCGGTGACGGTGGCCTCGGTGGTGTAGCCGTGGCCGCGGTGTTCCCTGGTGGTCCAGAAGCCGATCTCGGCGGTGTCGAGGGAGCGCATGGTGAGGCTGAGGAGGCCGGTGAGGCTGCCGTCGGGGAGGAAGACGCCGAAGGTGAACACCGTGCGGTTCGCCCAGCCTTCGGGGGCGAGCTGTCCGGTGAAGCCGCGGGCGTGTTCGGCGCGGTAGGGGGAGGGGATGGTGGTCCAGCGCTGGATGTCGGGGTCCTGGGCGGCGGCGTGGACCGCGTCGGTGTCCCGGGGGCCGACCGGGCGCAGGACGAGGCGGTCGGTGGTGAGGGTGACGGGTTCCATCGGCCGATTCTGCGCGCGGGGCCGGTGCGGGCGCCATCCTTTCGCGGTGGGTGAGCGGGTGGTCACTTTTTGCGCAATTCGTCCGGCGGGCGCGGCACCATCGGCGGGGCCCGGCCGTTGTGCCTGTGACGGAGAAATCCTGCGCCGCCGTGAGGCGGTGTGCGGTCCGCGTCACGGCAGGCCTCCCGGCGTGGCGGGGTCCTCGCATACGATGGCCGTTGCTCAGTAAGTCAAATGAAACCGACCGTCCCAGGCCCGACCGGCAAGGAGACCAACCCCCGTGTCCGTCCTCTCGAAGATCATGCGTGCAGGCGAAGGCAAGATCCTGCGCAAGCTGCACCGCATCGCGGACCAGGTCAACTCCATCGAAGAGGACTTCGTCGACCTCTCCGACGCCGAGCTGCGGGCCCTCACCGATGAGTACAAGCAGCGGTACGCCGACGGCGAGACGCTGGACGACCTGCTGCCGGAGGCGTTCGCCACGGTGCGTGAGGCCGCCAAGCGCGTGCTGGGCCAGCGTCACTACGACGTGCAGATCATGGGTGGTGCCGCCCTGCACCTCGGCTATGTCGCCGAGATGAAGACCGGTGAGGGCAAGACCCTGGTGGGCACGCTGCCCGCGTATCTGAACGCCCTGTCGGGTGACGGCGTTCACCTGATCACGGTCAACGACTACCTGGCCGAGCGCGACTCCGAGATGATGGGCCGTGTCCACAAGTTCCTCGGGCTGTCGGTCGGTTGCATCCTCGCCAACATGACGCCGGCCCAGCGCCGCGAGATGTACGCCTGCGACATCACGTACGGCACGAACAACGAGTTCGGTTTCGACTACCTGCGCGACAACATGGCATGGTCCCAGGACGAGCTCGTCCAGCGCGGCCACAACTTCGCGATCGTCGACGAGGTCGACTCCATCCTGGTCGACGAGGCGCGTACGCCGCTGATCATCTCGGGTCCGGCGGACCAGGCGACGAAGTGGTACGGCGATTTCGCCAAGCTGGTCCTGCGTCTCAAGCGAGGCGAGGCGGGCAACCCGCTCAAGGGCATCGAGGAGACCGGCGACTACGAGGTCGACGAGAAGAAGCGCACGGTCGCCATCCACGAGACCGGTGTCGCCAAGGTCGAGGACTGGCTGGGCATCGACAACCTCTACGAGTCGGTGAACACGCCTCTGGTGGGCTACCTGAACAACGCCATCAAGGCGAAGGAGCTCTTCAAGAAGGACAAGGACTACGTCGTCATCGACGGCGAGGTCATGATCGTCGACGAGCACACCGGCCGTATCCTCGCGGGCCGCCGCTACAACGAGGGCATGCACCAGGCGATCGAGGCGAAGGAAGGGGTGGACATCAAGGACGAGAACCAGACGCTCGCGACGATCACCCTGCAGAACTTCTTCCGCCTGTACAAGCGCCACGACCACGACGGCAAGGAACTGCCGGGCCTGTCCGGCATGACCGGTACGGCGATGACCGAGGCCGCCGAGTTCCACCAGATCTACAAGCTCGGCGTGGTGCCGATCCCGACGAACAAGCCGATGATCCGCAAGGACCAGTCGGACCTCATCTACCGCACCGAGGTCGCGAAGTTCGAGGCGGTCGTCGACGACATCGCCGAGAAGCACGAGAAGGGCCAGCCGATCCTCGTCGGTACGACGTCGGTCGAGAAGTCCGAGTACCTGTCCCAGCAGCTCAGCAAGCGGGGCATCCAGCACGAGGTGCTGAACGCCAAGCAGCACGACCGTGAGGCGCAGATCGTCGCGCAGGCGGGCCGCAAGGGCGCTGTGACGGTGGCCACGAACATGGCCGGTCGTGGTACGGACATCAAGCTGGGCGGCAACCCGGAGGACCTCGCGGAGGCGGAGCTGCGCCAGCGCGGTCTCGACCCGGAGGAGCACATCGAGGAGTGGGCCGCGGCGCTGCCGGCCGCCCTGGAGAAGGCCGTGCAGGCCGTCAAGGCGGAGAAGGAGCAGGTCGAGGAGCTCGGCGGGCTGTACGTGCTGGGTACCGAGCGGCACGAGTCGCGGCGTATCGACAACCAGCTGCGTGGTCGTTCCGGCCGTCAGGGTGACCCTGGCGAGTCCCGCTTCTACCTGTCGCTGGGCGACGACCTGATGCGTCTGTTCAAGGCGCAGATGGTGGAGCGCGTGATGTCCATGGCGAACGTGCCGGACGACGTGCCGATCGAGAACAAGATGGTCACGCGGGCCATCGCGTCCGCGCAGTCGCAGGTCGAGACGCAGAACTTCGAGACGCGCAAGAACGTCCTGAAGTACGACGAGGTCCTCAACCGTCAGCGCGAGGTCATCTACGGCGAGCGGCGTCGTGTCCTGGAGGGCGAGGACCTTCAGGAGCAGATCCACCACTTCATGGACGACACGATCGACGCGTACGTGTCGGCGGAGACCGCCGAGGGCTTCGCCGAGGACTGGGACCTGGACCGGCTCTGGGGCGCCTTCAAGCAGCTGTACCCGGTGAAGATCACCGTGGAGGAGCTGGAGGAGGCGGCCGGCGACCGCGCGGGGCTCACCGCCGAGTTCATCGCCGAGTCGATCAAGGACGACATCCGCGAGCAGTACGAGTCGCGGGAGAAGCAGCTCGGTTCCGAGATCATGCGTGAGCTGGAGCGGCGGGTCGTGCTGTCGGTCCTGGACCGCAAGTGGCGTGAGCACCTCTACGAGATGGACTACCTCCAGGAGGGCATCGGCCTGCGCGCGATGGCGCAGAAGGACCCGCTGGTGGAGTACCAGCGTGAGGGCTTCGACATGTTCTCCGCGATGATGGACGGCATCAAGGAGGAGTCCGTCGGCTACCTGTTCAACCTGGAGGTCCAGGTCGAGCAGCAGGTCGAGGAGGTGCCGGTCGAGGACGCGGCGCCGGTCGACATGGAGAAGCAGGACGTGGTGCCGGCGCAGGCTCGTCCGGAGATCCGCGCCAAGGGTCTGGACGCCCCGCAGCGGCGCAACCTGCACTTCTCGGCGCCGACCGTGGACGGCGAGGGCGGCACCGTCGAGGGTGACTTCGAGAGCGACGAGGAGCCCGTGCGCTCGGAGGCGGACGGTCTGACGCGCGCGGAGCGGCGCAAGCAGGCGAAGGCCGGACGGCGTCGTAAGAAGTAGTTCTCGTAAGAAGTAGTCATGGTCGTCACGGGCCGGACCACCCGAGGGTGGTCCGGCCCGTCGGCGTTCGCGGGGCGGTGTGCCGCTCGCCCCGTTCTCCCGGCGTGGCGGGGAAGGGCTGCTCAGTCGTTGTCGGTGTGGGGCCTGCGGGGGCCGCCGAGTTCCACCGCCGTGCACCGCCAGCGGCGGTCCGTGCCGCGCTCCAGGCGGAACGCCATCGCACGCAGGCGGTCACCCGCGCCGATGCGGGCGAAGACCTCCAGGGCGCCGGGACGGGCGACGTAGTAGCCGATGTCGCGTACGACGGGGTGGGTGCCGCGGGTGGTGCGCAGGGGGCCGCTCTCGGCGAGGTGCGCCAGGTCGTCGTAGGCGCGGCCGACGGTGTGCCGGAGCATCGAGTGGACGGGGCGGCGGCCGCTGAGGACGGCGAGGAGCCGGTCGGCGAAGAGATCGGTGGGGCTGGGCTGTCCGGGCTGGACGAGGGACCTGCGGGGGCTCTGGGCGGGAACGGTGTGCGTCGTCGTGTGTGTCGTGGGGAGCGGTGTGGCGCGGGGTGCGCCGACGGTGGTGCTGGGGCGGTTGTCGGCGGGGCGGGTGCGGGCGGAGGGGAGGGTGCCGGGTGAGCCGGGCGGACGGCCGCCGGCGGGGGCCGGGCGGGTCCCGCCGCTCGGGACCCGGGGCGGGGTGCCGGCGGGGCGGCGGGTGTCGCCGCGGCCGGGCGGGCGGCCGCCGGGAGTGCGCTGCGTCCTCGTCATGACCTTGTTCATGGTTGTCCCCGTTCACTGGGCCCGGCCGACATCGCCTACCAGGCGGTAACTTGCGCTGGAGATCTTGTACTCGGTCGCACTGTGTGACGGCAAGTGAGCTGAAAGTGGTGGTTGCGGGTCGGGCGGTTTCACCTATCAGGGTGGTGAGGGAGGGGAGAAGTCCAGGTGGGGGCGGTGTGGGGGGTGAATTACGAGGCGCGGGGTGGACGTCCGGGAAGGCGCGGACAGGGACCCGAATAGAGGACGCCCGCACGTATCCTGGAGGCCCTCCGGAGATGCGGGGGACACCGAGCGGAGCCTTCGACCACGAAAGAGCGGCCCATCATGCGCGTCTACGTCCCCCTGACCCTCCCCGGTCTTGCCGAGGCGCACACGACGGGAGAACTGGGGTCGTCCGGGCAGCTCGTCGCCTGTGCCGTCACGCCCGGACTGCGCGAGTGGTACGTCTCCGACGACATCGAGGAACTGGAGTACGCGGCCCTCGGCCGGGCCGCGCTCGCCTCGCTGCGGCTGCTGGCGTCGGACCCCGCGGCGCCCCGGCGGCGCGTGGTGGTCGCCGTCGACGTACCGGACGGCGCGGCCGTGTCGGACCCCGACCGCGCCCTGGACCCGGCGGCGCTCGGCGAGGTCCGGGTGACCGGACCCGTGCGACTGGCCAAGGCGGCCGCCGTGCACATCGACGCCGACGACGCGGAGGCCGACGTGACCGCCGCGGTCGCGGCGCTGCCGGCGGCTGACGCCGGTGACGACGACGCCCAGTTCGTGGTCGACGGCGCCGAGGATCACGAACTGCTGTGGTTCGCCGTGCAGGAGATCGCCAACCTGGTGGAATCCGAACGCTGAGGACGGGACCGACGGACCCGGACCCGGACCGTGGGCCCTGGACCACGCGCCTTGGACCGAGGGCCCGGCGCCCGGTGGTCCCGTGGCGCGAGTCACCGCTGTCCCGAGTCACCGCTGTCCCGGGTGTCGGTGGGGGCGGGTACGTTTGCGGGTATGGGGAAGCAGGCCGGGGCACACATCGTGTGGGACTGGAACGGGACGCTGTTCCACGACAACGACGCCATCATCGGAGCCACGAACGCGGCGTTCGTCGAGCTGGGGCTGGAGCCGATCACGCTCGAGCGGTACCGGGCGCTGTACTGCGTACCGGTGCCCAAGTTCTACGAGCGGCTGCTGGGCAGACTGCCCACCGACGCCGAGTGGCAGGTCATGGACGAGGTCTTCCACCGGTACTACGCCGAGCACCGGGTGCGGTGCGGGCTCACCACCGGGGCGGCGGAGCTGCTCGCCGGATGGAGTTCGGCGGGCCGCAGCCAGTCGCTGCTGAGCATGTACGTGCACGACGAGCTGGTCCCGCTGGTCCGGGGGTTCGGGATCGAGCCGTACTTCGTCCGCGTCGACGGGCGGACCGGGCCGTCCGGCGGCAGCAAGGCCGAGCACATGGTGCGCCATCTGGAAACCCTGGCCGAGGTCGACGTGGAGCGCACCGTGGTCATCGGGGACGCCGCCGACGACGCGGTGGCGGCGTTGCACGTGGGCGCGCGGGCCGTGCTGTACACCGGGGGGTCGCACGGCCGGGCCAGCCTGGAGGGCGTCGGCGTGCCCGTGGTGGACACCCTCCAGGAGGCCGTCGAGACGGCGGAGCGGATGGCCGCCTGACGGGGTGTCCCCCGGATCGCCGCCTGTCGGGGTGCCCCGGGTGCGGCGCCGCCGGGAGGGCCGCACCGCCGAGCCGGGGCCGGGGCCGGGCCGGATGGCGGAAGCCGTGCGACGCGACCCGTGCGAGGGAGGCCGTGCGCCGGCCCCGTCAGGTCGCCGGTGCCTTCGTGCGCAGCACCTTCAGGAACTCGCGCATCCACGCGGGGTGGTCCGGCCAGGCCCGGGAGGAGACCAGCGTGCCGTCGACGACCGCCTCGGCGTCCTGGAAGGTCGCGCCGGCGCTCTGCATGTCGAGTTCCAGAGCCGGGTACGCCGTGACGCGGCGGCCCGACAGCCCGTCCACCGCGGCGGTCAGCAGCGGCCCGTGGCAGATCTGGGCGACCGGCTTGTCCGTGTCGAAGAACGACTTGAGGATCTTGCGCAGCTCGGGATCGTTGCGCAGGTACTCGGGGGCGCGTCCGCCGGGGATCACGACGGCGGCGTACGCGCCGGGGTCGACCTCCGAGAAGGCGAGGTCGGCGGGCCAGGTGTAGCCGGGTTTCTCGGTGTAGGTGTCGAAGCCTGGTTCGAAGTCGTGGACGACGAAGCGGAGCTGCTTGCGGGCGGGAGCGGCGATGTGGACCTCGTAGCCCTCCTCGCGCAGGCGCTGATAGGGGTAGAGGACTTCCAGGGACTCCGCTGCGTCGCCGGTGACGATGAGGATCTTCGTGGTCATGTCGGGCGGCTCCTCTCGGGCGGGCGCTCTCCTTGGGCAACCTGCCTCCTGGGCGCGGCCTCGCCAAGAGGTGGGTCGCTCTCAGAGTGCCCGGGGCCGGGACCGGCGTCGACTTTTCCCGCACCCGCCCGCCATGCCGTCTTCCCGCCGTGCCGTCTTCCCGCCACGCGCCCTTCCCGCCCTCCCGGCTTCCGCGTGCCCCGCCGCCCCGCCCGCCCCCCTGGTTCCGACGGTTCCGGTCCGTCCCTTCACACACCACTCCCCGCCGCACCCCTGTGCAGAACGTCAAACTTCCACCCCCGGTTTTGTACACATACGGCTCATGACGGGCCCCCGGTGGGGAGCGATAGCCTTGGTGGCGTGATCAGCGCGATAGCTCGCGGGGGTGCGGTTGCCCCTGCCCCGCGCCCGGTGCGTGCGGACGACATCCGCAGCCGGGCGTCAGTCGCTGGTCCTCGCGGGCGGGACGGGGCCACCAGGGCCCCCAGGACGCCGTACACACCCCACGAGCAGGCGGCGCGGAGAGCAGCGTCACACCTGCGGGACACGTCGGGAATGGCTGATAACCCCCCGCTCCTCTCATCCTGCGGCATAGCGTCGGAACAGCCCGGAGACCCCGGGCCGTGGCGTCGAGCCGCAGGGGAAGAGACCGTACTTCCTTCTACGTCACGCAACGGCGCGCGACAGGAGCCAGAGGACAATGCAGACCAAGCTGGACGAAGCCAAGGCCGAGCTGCTCGAACGGGCGGCCCGGGTCGCTGAGAACAGTCCGGTCGGAGGGCACCTACCGACCGGGACGACGGGCGAGGGCGGTCCGGGGATCCCGGGCACGCCGGACCACGCGTCCGTGCTCTCGTTCCTCCAGCGCTACTACCTGCACACCGCTGCGGAGGACCTCACCGACCGCGACCCGGTCGATGTCTTCGGAGCAGCCTTCTCGCACTACCGACTGGCGGAGAACCGCCCCCAGGGCACCGCGAACGTGCGCGTCCACACGCCGACCGTCGAGGAGAACGGCTGGACGTGCAGCCACTCCGTCGTCGAGGTCGTCACCGACGACATGCCCTTCCTCGTGGACTCCGTGACGAACGAGCTGACCCGTCAGGGCCGCGGGATCCACCTCGTCATCCACCCGCAGGTCGTCGTCCGCAGGGACGTCACCGGCCGGCTCATCGAGGTGCTCAAGGCGCCCCCGGCCGCCGCCGACCTGCCGCACGACGCGCACATCGAGTCCTGGATCCACGTCGAGACGGACCGCGAGACCGACCGCGCCGACCTCAAGCAGATCACCGCCGACCTGCTGCGTGTCCTGTCCGACGCCCGCGAGGCCGTCGAGGACTGGGAGAAGATGCGCGACGCCGCCCTGCGGATCGCCGACGACCTGCCGGGCGAGCCCGTGCCCGGCGACCTGGCCTCGCCCGACGTGGAGGAGGCCCGCGAGCTGCTGCGCTGGCTGGCCGACAACCACTTCACCTTCCTCGGCTACCGCGAGTACCAGCTGCGCGCCGACGACTCCCTCGCGGCCGTCCCCGGCACCGGGCTCGGCATCCTGCGCTCCGACCCGCATCACGCCGAGGGCGACGCCCACCCGGTCAGCCCCTCCTTCGAGCGGCTCCCGGCCGACGCCCGCGCCAAGGCGCGCGAGCACAAGCTGCTCATCCTGACCAAGGCCAACAGCCGGGCCACCGTGCACCGGCCGTCGTACCTGGACTACATCGGCGTCAAGAAGTTCGACGCCGAGGGGAACGTCGTCGGTGAGCGCCGCTTCCTCGGGCTGTTCTCCTCCGCCGCCTACACCGAGTCCGTGCTGCGGGTGCCGGTCGTGCGCCGCAAGGTCGACAGTGTGCTGAAGGGCGCCGGGTTCTCGCCCAACAGCCACGACGGGCGCGACCTGCTCCAGATCATGGAGACCTACCCGCGCGACGAGCTGTTCCAGACGCCGGTCGACGAACTGCGTTCCATCGTCACGTCCGTGCTCTACCTCCAGGAGCGGCGCCGGCTGCGGCTCTACCTGCGCCAGGACGAGTACGGCCGCTACTACTCGGCCCTCGTCTACCTGCCCCGCGACCGCTACACCACCGGCGTACGGCTGCGGATCATCGACATCCTCAAGGAGGAACTGGGCGGCATCAGCGTCGACTTCACCGCCTGGAACACCGAGTCGATCCTGTCCCGCCTGCACTTCGTCGTCCGGGTCCCGCAGGGCACCGAGCTGCCGCAGCTGTCCGACGGCGACAAGGAACGCATCGAGGCGCGGCTCGTCGAGGCGGCCCGCTCCTGGGAGGACGCCTTCCAGGACGCGCTCAACGCCGAACTCGGCGAGGAGCGGACGGCGGAGCTGCTGCGCCGCTACAGCAACGCCTTCCCCGAGGGCTACAAGGCCGATCACACGCCGCGCTCCGCGGTCGCCGACCTCGTCCACATCGAGCGGCTCACCGAGGAGCAGAACTTCTCGCTCAGCCTGTACGAGCCGGTGGGCGCCGCCCCCGACGAGCGCCGCTTCAAGATCTACCGCAAGGGTGACTCGATCTCCCTGTCGGCGGTGCTGCCGGTGCTCAACCGGCTCGGCGTCGAGGTCGTCGACGAGCGGCCCTACGAGCTGCGCTGCTCCGACCGCAGTGTCGCCTGGATCTACGACTTCGGCCTGCGGCTGCCCAAGTCGCTGGGCGGCGGCGCCGGCGACCAGCTCGGCGACGACGGGCGCGAGCGGTTCCAGGAGGCGTTCGCCGCCACCTGGACCGGCAAGGCGGAGAACGACAGCTTCAACGCCCTGGTGCTGAGCGCCGGGCTCGGCTGGCGGCAGGCGATGGTGCTGCGGGCGTACGCGAAGTACCTGCGGCAGGCCGGTTCCACCTTCAGCCAGGACTACATGGAGGACACCCTCCGCACGAACGTCCACACCACCCGGCTGCTCGTCTCGCTGTTCGAGGCGAGGATGTCGCCCGACCGGCAGCGCGCCGGGCGCGAGATCGTCGACGCGCTGCTGGAGGAGCTGGACGCCGCCCTCGACCAGGTGGCCTCCCTCGACGAGGACCGGATCCTGCGGTCCTTCCTCACCGTCATCAAGGCGACCCTGCGCACGAACTTCTTCCAGTGCACCGCGGACGGCGCCCCGCACGACTACGTGTCGATGAAGTTCGACCCGCAGGCCATCCCCGACCTGCCGGCGCCGCGCCCCGCCTTCGAGATCTGGGTGTACTCGCCGCAGGTGGAGGGCGTGCACCTGCGGTTCGGGAAGGTCGCGCGCGGCGGCCTGCGCTGGTCCGACCGGCGTGAGGACTTCCGCACCGAGGTCCTCGGCCTGGTCAAGGCGCAGATGGTGAAGAACACCGTCATCGTGCCGGTCGGCGCCAAGGGCGGCTTCGTCGCCAAGCAGCTGCCCGACCCGGGCGTCGACCGGGACGCCTGGCTCGCCGAGGGCATCGCCAGCTACCGGACGTTCATCTCGGCGCTGCTCGACATCACCGACAACATGGTCGCCGGGGAGGTCGTGCCGCCGGCCGACGTCGTCCGGCACGACGAGGACGACACCTACCTGGTGGTCGCCGCCGACAAGGGCACGGCGACGTTCTCCGACATCGCCAACGAGGTCGCGCAGTCGTACGACTTCTGGCTCGGTGACGCCTTCGCCTCCGGAGGCTCCGCGGGCTACGACCACAAGGCGATGGGCATCACCGCCCGCGGCGCCTGGGAGTCCGTGAAGCGGCACTTCCGCGAGTTGGGCGTGAACACGCAGGTCGAGGACTTCACCGTCGTCGGCATCGGGGACATGTCCGGTGACGTGTTCGGCAACGGCATGCTGCTCTCCGAGCACATCCGGCTCGTGGCCGCCTTCGACCACCGCCACATCTTCATCGACCCCGAGCCCGACGCGGCGACCTCCTACGCCGAGCGCCGCCGCCTGTTCGAGCTGCCGCGCTCCAGCTGGGCCGACTACGACACCGCGTTGCTGTCGGCGGGCGGCGGCGTCTTCCCCCGCACGGCGAAGGCGATCCCCGTCAACGCGCACATCCGGGCGGCCCTCGGCATCGAGGACAAGGTCACCAAGGTGACCCCGGCCGACCTGATGAAGGCCATCCTCAAGGCGCCGGTGGACCTGCTGTGGAACGGCGGCATCGGTACGTACGTGAAGTCGTCGGCGGAGTCGAACGCCGACGTCGGCGACAAGGCCAACGACGCCATCCGCGTCGACGGCGCCGACCTGCGCGCGAGCGTCGTCGGCGAGGGCGGCAACCTGGGCCTGACCCAGCTCGGCCGGATCGAGTACGCGCGCGGCGGCGGCAAGATCAACACCGATGCCATCGACAACAGCGCGGGCGTGGACACCTCCGACCACGAGGTGAACATCAAGATCCTGCTCAACGGCCTGGTCACCGACGGCGACATGACGGTCAAGCAGCGCAACAAGCTGCTCGCCGAGATGACCGACGAGGTCGGCGCCCTCGTCCTGCGCAACAACTACGCGCAGAACACCGCCATCGCCAACGCCCTGGCCCAGTCCAAGGACATGCTCCACGCCCAGCAGCGCTTCATGCGCCACCTGGTCCGCGAGGGCCACCTCGACCGGGCGCTGGAGTTCCTGCCCACCGACCGGCAGATCCGTGAGCGGCTCTCCTCCGGTCACGGCCTGACCGGGCCCGAGACGGCCGTCCTCATGGCGTACACGAAGATCACGGTGTCGGACGAGCTGCTGCGCACCTCGCTGCCCGAGGACCCCCACCTGCGCGGACTGCTGTACTCGTACTTCCCGACCGCGCTGCGCGAGCAGTTCGCGGAGCAGATCGACAACCACCCGCTGCGCCGCGAGATCACCACGACGGTCCTGGTCAACGACACCGTCAACACCGGCGGTACGACCTACCTGCACCGTCTGCGGGAGGAGACCGGCGCCTCGCTGGAGGAGATCGTGCGGGCGCAGACCGCGGCCCGGGCGATCTTCCGCTCGGCGCCGGTGTGGGACGCGGTCGAGGAGCTCGACAACCAGGTCGAGGCCGCCGTCCAGACCCGCATCCGGCTGCACTCGCGCCGCCTGGTCGAACGCGGCACCCGCTGGCTGCTCAACAACCGGCCGCAGCCGGTGCAGCTCGCCGAGACCGTCGACTTCTTCGCCGACCGCGTCGAGCAGGTCTGGGGGCAGCTGACGAAGCTGCTGCGCGGCGCGGACCTGGAGTGGTGGCAGCAGATCTACGACGAGCTGACCGGCGCCGGCGTGCCCGACGAGGTCGCCACCCGGGTCGCCGGGTTCTCGTCCGTGTTCCCCGCCCTCGACATCGTGTCGGTGGCCGACCGCATGGACCGGGACCCGCTGGACGTCGCCGAGGTGTACTACGACCTCGCCGACCGGCTGCACATCACCCAGCTCATGGACCGCATCATCGAGCTGCCGCGCGCCGACCGCTGGCAGTCCATGGCCCGCGCCTCCATCCGCGAGGACCTGTACGCGGCCCACGCGGCGCTCACCGCGGACGTCCTGGCCGTCGGCAACGGCACCTCGACGCCCGAGCAGCGGTTCACGGCGTGGGAGGAGAAGAACGCGGCGATCCTGGGCCGGGCGCGCACCACGCTGGAGGAGATCCAGAGCTCGGAGACCTTCGACCTCGCCAACCTGTCGGTGGCGATGCGGACCATGCGGACGCTGCTGCGGACGCACTCGTAGAACCGGGACGAAAAGGGGGGTGCCCCCGAGCCTCGTGCGGCTCGGGGGCACCCCCCTTTTTTTCCCGGACCGGTGTGGGCGGGGCGTCAGGACTTCGCCGCGGCCGGGCGCTTCTTCTTCGGCTCGGTGAACGCCTCGTACTCCTTGAGGACCTCCTCGGTCGGGCCGTCCATGCGCAGCTCGCCGCGCTCCAGCCACAGCACCCGCTCGCAGGTCTCGCGGATCGAGCCGTTGCTGTGGCTGACCAGGAAGACCGTGCCGGCGTGCTCGCGCATCGCGCGGATGCGGTCCGCCGACCGCTGCCGGAACTTCGCGTCGCCGGTGGCCAGCGCCTCGTCGATGAGGAGGACGTCGTGGTCCTTGGCGGCGGCGATGGAGAACCGCAGCCGGGAGCCCATGCCGGAGGAGTACGTGCGCATCGGCAGGGAGATGAAGTCGCCCTTCTCGTTGATGCCCGAGAAGTCGACGATCTCCTGGTAGCGCTCCTTGATCTGCTCCCGGGTCATGCCCATGGCCAGGCCGCCCAGGTGGACGTTGCGTTCGCCGGTCAGATCGCTCATCAGGGCCGCGTTGACGCCGAGGAGGGACGGCTGACCGTCGGTGTAGATCCTGCCGTTCTCCACCGGCAGCAGGCCCGCGACCGCTTTGAGCAGCGTCGACTTGCCCGAGCCGTTGGTGCCGATCAGGCCGATCGCCTCGCCCTTGTACGCCACGAAGGAGACGTTCTTGACGGCGTGCACCGTGCGGACGCCCGCCGCCTTCTCGCTCTTCTTGCGGCGCACGATGCGGTTCAGGGCGGCGGTGGCGGAACCGCGGCCCCCGGTGGTGCCGTTGACGCGGTAGACGATGTCGACGCCGTCGGCGATGACGGTGGGGACGCGTTCGCCGGCGGTGCCGGTGCCGGTGCCGTCTGTGATGCGGGTCGGTGTCGTGTTGTCAGCCACGGCCGTACGTCTCCTCAGCCTTCCAGAAGTAGATGAAGCCGCCGACGCCCGCCAGCAGCGCCCAGCCGACCGCGGTCGCCCATACGTGCGGCGGGAGGCTGTCGGCGTGGAAACTGTCGATCAGCGCGAACCGCATCAGGTCGATGTAGACCGCCGTCGGGTTGGCCCGCAGCACGTCGGCGACCCAGGACGGCAGGTCGCTGTGCCGGCTGAGCAGGATGTCGATGCTCCACATCACGCCCGAGACGTACATCCAGGTGCGCAGCACGAACGGCATCAGCTGGGCGATGTCCGGGGTCTTCGCACCCAGGCGCGCCAGGATCAGCGAGACGCCCGCGTTGAAGGTGAACTGGAGCGTCAGCGCGGGGATCGCGAGCAGCCAGGACAGGGCCGGCGGCACCCCCACGACGAGCAGGATCAGCACCAGGGCGGCCATCGAGAACAGCAACTGCTGCAACTGCTGGAGGCAGAACGAGATCGGCAGTGCGGCCCGGGGGAAGTGCAGCGCCCGCACCAGGCCGATGTTGCCCGAGATCGCCTTGGTGCCCGCCATGATCGAACTCTGCGTGAACGTCCAGATGAACACCCCCGTGACCAGGAAGGGGATGTAGTCCGGGACGTTCTTCTTGGTCTGGAGCAGGACCCCGAAGATGAAGTAGTACACGGCCGCGTTCAGCAGCGGGGTCATCACCTGCCAGACCTGGCCCAGCCTCGCCTGGCTGTACTGCGAGGTGAGCTTGGCCGTGGCGAACGCGGTGATGAAGTGCCGGCGCGCCCACAGCTGGCGGATGTACTCGGGCAGGGAGGGGCGGGCGCCGCTGACCGAGAGGCCGTGCCGGGCCGCGAGGGCCGCGAGGTCTTCATGGGCCTCGGCCCGCGCCTGGGGCGGTGTGTGGAGGACCTGACTCACATCCGCTGCTTTCGCTCGGGGGGTGGGGGTGCGCGCGTCCGGCTGTCCCGCCGTCGGCCGGCGTTTTCTCACGCTTCTCATCACGTTTTCTTACGTCGGGACGGCACCGTATCGTCGCAACGCGAGCGTAGGCCGAGTGGGCGTCGGAACGCAACCGTTTCGTCGTCACGGGGCCGCGGGTTCGTTGCGGCGGTGAGACCGTTCCGAGGCGACAACGAGACCGGGGTGACGCCGGGACGAGACGCATCCGTCGCCGGGACGAGACCGTCGCGCCGCGACGATGGCACCGGTGCGTCACGGCCGGGGCGCCGGGGTCTCTCGCGGCGACGGCACCGTTTCGTCGTGACGCCACGACGCTTTGCGTAGGGACGGGACCGTATCGTCGTCACGCCCTATGCTGGTTCGCATGACGACGAACGCCGACGGGCCCCAGACGCGTCCTCGCCGCCGGGCCCCCGCGGGGGCGGCCGTGCTCCGTGAGGACGTGACGGAGGCCATCCGGGCGGCCGTGTTCGAGGAGCTCGCGACCGTCGGCTACGCGCGGATGTCCATCGAGGGCATCGCCCGCCGCGCCGGGGTGGGCAAGACGGCCGTGTACCGCCGCTGGCGCTCCAAGCTGCACCTCGTCCTGGACATCGTCTCGGCGATCGCCGTACAGGGCCTGCCGGCACCGGAGACGGGCAGCCTCGAAGGCGATCTGCGGGTGCTGTACGAGGTGACGTCACGGGCGCTGCGGCACCCCGTGGCCTCGCAGATCATCCCCGACCTCCAGGCCGAGGCGGCCCGCAACCCGGAGATCGCCGAGGCCATGCAGAAGGCGCTGCGGGACGGGCAGGAGGGCGTCGCCCTGAAGATCGTGGCGGCGGCGACCCGGCGCGGCGAGGTGCGCGGGGACCTGGACGACGAACTGGCGCTCGACCTCATCTCCGGACCGCTCTACTGGCGTTCCGTGGTGATCCGCAGTCCGAAGCTGCCCAAGGGGTACCTGGGCGCCCTGGCGCGGGCCACCGCGGAGGCGATCAAGGCGCTCTGAGCGGGTCCCCGGCGTACCCGGACGAGCCGTGGACGCGTCCCCCCCGGCGGCGCCGCTACGCCCGCGCCGCCTCGGGGTGCAGCCGTACCCAGCCCTCCCAGGCCGAGACGATCATGTCCTGGACGTCGAGCTTGGCCCTCCAGCCCAGTTCCGCGGCGGCGCGCTCGGCCGAGGCGACCACGCGGGCCGGGTCGCCCGGGCGGCGCGGGGTGACCGTCGGGGGCCGGTCGTAGCCGGTGACGGCGTTGACGCGGTCGATCATCTCGCGGACGGAGACGCCCTCCCCGCGGCCGATGTTGAGGGTGAGGTCCCGGCCGGAGGGGGCCTGGAGGGCGTGCGCGGCGGCGACGTGCGCCTCCGCCAGGTCGACCACGTGGATGTAGTCCCGCACGCAGGTGCCGTCCGGCGTGGGGTAGTCGTCGCCGAAGATGCGGGGCGCCGCGTCCTGGGTGAGGCGCTCGAAGACCATGGGGACCAGGTTGGACACGCCGGTGTCGGCCAGCTCGGGGCTCGCCGCGCCGGCCACGTTGAAGTAGCGCAGCGACGCCGTCGACAGGGGGGCGGCCCGGCCGGCGGCGCGGACCAGCCACTCCCCGGCCAGCTTCGTCTCGCCGTAGGGGGAGATCGGCGCGCACGGGGTCTCCTCCGTGACCAGGTCGACGTCCGGGGTGCCGTAGACGGCGGCCGAGGAGGAGAACACGAACGACGGGACCCCGGCCGCGGTGACCGCCTCCAGCAGGACGCGCAGTCCCTCCACGTTCTCCCGGTAGTAGTGCAGGGGCCGGTGCACCGACTCGCCGACCTGCTTCTTCCCCGCCAGGTGGACGACGCCGGTGGCGGCGTGCTCGGCGATGGTGCGGGAGACCAGCGGACCGTCCAGCGTGGAGCCCACCACGAGCGGCACCCCGGCCGGCACGCGCTCGGCGACGCCGGTGGACAGGTCGTCGTAGACCACCGCACGCTCGCCCGCTCCGGTCATCGCCCGTACGACGTGCGCCCCGATGTAGCCGGCGCCGCCCGTGATCAGCCAGGTCATGTCCTGATCCCCCCTCGTCGGTGAGTGGTGCGTCCGCCTCGTGAGCGACGGGTCGCACGGGAAAGCACCCGCGGTGGACCCGCGGGGGGCCGTCTCACAGTGAAGCAGGCGCCGGGCGCTCCCGCCGGGCCTGTGGACAGCCCTCGGACACCGGCGGCGCCTCGCGTCCCGTGGGTCCCCCGGTCACCGGTCGTCGCCGGCGTCCCCGGTCGGCTCCGCCCGCCGCGCGTCGCCGAGCTCCTCCTGCCGGGCTGCCCCGTCCAGCGCGGTGGTGAGCTGGTCGAGGCGTTCGCGCAGTTCGGCGATCTCCGCCAGTTCGAGGCCCGTCGCGGCGGCGATCCGGACCGGCACCCGCACCGCCCGCGCGCGCAGGGCGGTACCCGCCTCGGTCAGGTGGACCTCCACCGAGCGCTCGTCGCGGGCACTGCGCTCGCGACGCACCAGGCCGGCCGACTCCAGGCGCTTCAGCAGCGGCGAGAGCGTGCCGGAGTCCAGGCGCAGGTGCTCGCCCAGCTTCTTGACGGGCAGTTCGCCCTGCTCCCAGAGCACGAGCAGCACCAGGTACTGCGGGTAGGTCAGCCCGAGGTCCTTCAGGATCACGCGGTAGACGCCGTTGAAGGCGCGCGAGGCGGCCTGGAGGGAGAAGCAGATCTGGCTGTCCAGGCGGAGCCAGTTCTCCTGCGAGCCGGCGGCGTCGGCAGCGGCGGCATCGGGGGTCGACATCGGGGTCATGCCTCCAGAGTAGCTCTTGCGGGCCATTTAGTTGTGCCCAATTGAATTGTGTGCTCTACTTGTCGTCGTGAGGCCGCCCGGACGCGAACGGCGCGAGGGCGGGCCACCCCCGAACGCAGACTTCCGAGAGGGATGGTTCATCCATGGACGCGCTCTACACCGCAGTCGCCACCGCCACCCACGGCCGCGAGGGCCGCACCGTCTCCTCCGACGGCCGGATCGACCTCGGCCTGGCCATGCCGGTGGAGCTGGGCGGCGACGGTCAGGGCACCAACCCCGAGCAGCTCTTCGCCGCCGGTTACGCGGCCTGCTTCGGCAGCGCCCTCGGCCTGGTCGGCCGGCAGGCCAAGGTCGACCTGGCCGACGCCGCCGTGACCGCCGAGGTCGGCATCGGCAAGCAGGGCGAGGGCTTCGGCCTCAAGGTCGCCCTCCGCGTCGAGCTGCCGGACAGCGTGGACGAGGCGACCGGCCGCAAGCTGGTCGAGCAGGCCCACCAGGTCTGCCCGTACTCCAACGCCACCCGCGGCAACATCGAGGTCGACCTCGTCATCGAGTGACCGGCGTCACGGAGCGACCCGCGCCAGCACCTCGCCCGTCTCCCGGCTCCACGCCACCACCACGGCCTCCTCGGGCACCCGGTGCCAGCGCGTGAGCAGCAGCCAGCGGACCCGGTGACGGCGGACGATCGCCGACCGCTCGGCGCGGGTCGACTCCGGGGCGAGGTAGGCGCGTACGTCCGCGAGCCGCCGCAGCCGCTCCCGCTCGTCCAGGGCCGCGTCCGGCCAGGCGGGGGCGGCGAGGTTCGGCCCGTACCCGGCGATCATGTGGACGGCGTAGTAGCCGTCCGCGACGACCACCTCGCCGGGCGCCATGTACCGGGCGGCCCAGTCGTACGCCGGCCAGCGCGGCGGCTGGGCGAAGCCGACCGGGTCCACCGCGCGCGGGACGACCGCCCCGGCCTGCACGGTGAGGAAACCGACGCAGGCCGCGACCGCCGCGACCGCCCCCAGCACCCGCCGCCCCGCGCCCCACGGCCGGGGCGCCGCCAGTTCCACCGCGAGCGCGAACTGGAGCGGCACGAGCGTGAGCCCGAGGATCCGCCCGTAGGTGTAGTGGCCGCTGACCCAGCCGTACGCCACCACCAGGACGTCCAGGGCGAACATCAGCACCAGCGGATCGCGGACGCCGTTCCTGCGGCCCCGCAGCCACAGCGCCGGCACGCCCGGCAGCGCCAGCCAGAAATGCCCGGCGAGCCCCTCGTACAGCCGCCGGTGCATCGCGTCGACGCTGCCGTCGCCGGCCAGCGCGAACACGTCGAAGTACGGCCACGCGGCGGCGGTCAGCAGGGCCGCCGTGCCCATGAGGGCCCAGCGCAGCACCACCGCCGGGCGCCGGCCGCGCTGCCGGCCCGCCACGAAGGCCACACCCCCGGTCACCGCCGCCACCGCCGTGATCGGGTGCACCAGCAGGATCACCCCGTACAGGCCGCCCAGCGCCACGTACCCGGCGAAGCCGCGCAGCCCGCTCGGGCCCACGAACCGCACGGCCCGCGCGTCACGCGCGCGCGTGGCGGTCCACGCCCAGGCCCAGAACGCGAGCCCGATGGCGAAGGTCGACGGATAGCCGAGGTTGCCGGTCATCGACATCAGGTTGAGATAACCGCTCCACCAGGCCCGTTCGGTGCCCCACAGCAGGGTCATCGCCGCCAGCGCCAGCACCGGCGCCCACGGCCGCGGCGTGAGCGCGCGCGTGAGGCGGCCGACGCCGGTCAGCAGCACCGCCAGGTTGACCGGGCCGGCCACCCGCAGCACCTCCCAGCCCGACAGCCCGGTCAGCCGCGCGAACACCCCCTGCACCACCGCGTACGGCGAGTAGTACGGGCTGCCCGCGCCCGGCAGGTCGCCCGTCGGATGGCGCGGGTCGAACAGGTCGGCCCGCAGCCGTTCGACGACCGCCGCGTGCTGCCCGGCGTCGCAGCACAGCGGCACGCGCCAGTACGCCAGCGACATCACCAGCCAGAACAGGAACCCGAAGACCTGGTAGGGCGTCGGACGCGGACCGCGCCCGCCGTACAGCGCCGTCGCGCCGCGCACGGGACGCCAGGTCAGGACGCCGACGCTCATCGGACCGGAACAAAGAGGGGCATTGGCGGTATGTTCCCGCCCGCGTCAATAGCCTCGCGTCCGTCACCTCATCGAGTGAGTCCGATCGGGCCGTTCCTGCGCCGGCAGCGCCACCCGGCCCCGCACCAGCGGCTCCAGCAGCAGCGGCAGCCCCAGCACCGGAAGCAGCCAGGCCAGCACGATCAGCCGCCCGCCCCAGATGGCGATGTCGGGGTGCCCGGCCTGGGTGAGGAACCCGGTGGACGCGGCCGCCACCACGAGCACACCGAACGCCCGCCGCGGCCCGCGCAGCGCCCCCCACGCCCCGCCCGCCAGCGCCGCCGCGAACAGCGGCTCCCACAGCTGCCGGCGCAGCCACTCCGGCCAGAACCGCTGCTGCAACTGCCAGAACTCCGGCCAGGGCCGCTCCCGGTCCAGCCGCGTGAAGTGCCGGGTCAGCAGGTCCTGGAGGCTCTCCGACTCCGACGGGTACCGCAGCAGTCCGGCGAGCAGCAGCGTCACCGCCGCCCCGCCCGCGCCCGCCGCGGCCACCGCCACGGCCCCGCGCCCCACCGGCCGCCCCCGCCGCCGGCGCCGTACCGCGATCAGCGCGCCCGCGGCCGCCAGGGCGAGCCCGAGGAACAGGGCCTGCGAGTGCTTGACCGCGAACAGGGCCGCCAGCGCGCCGACCGTCGTCCACACCCCCGCCCGCACCCGCCCGTCCAGGGCCAGCGCGCCGCCCCACACCGCCACGAGGGTCAGCGCCAGCATCAGGCCCTCGGCCATCGGGCGCATCGCGGTCGTACCGACCGGCAGGACGTAGTACAGGGCCTGCCCGGTCAGGCAGACCCCGGCCGGAGCCTGCAGGGTGCGCAGGACCAGGAAGACCAGCACCCCGCCCGCCACCGCCGCCGTGACCCCCGCCGCCCACATCCCCCAGGTCACGCCGAACAGGGTGAGGAACGGCACGAGGAACAGCGGGTAGCCCGGCCGCGCCTCGAAGATCCGCATGAAGCGGTCCGGCATGAACGGCACCGTGTGCCCGCCGGTCTGCCCCGCCGCCAGCCGCGCCCCGACGGTGCGCCACTCCCGCTCCCGGCACGCGGCGAGCACCTCGGCACCCGGGTCGGCCCGGTGGAACCGCACCACGTCCACGCTCTGCCGCCGGGCCGCGATCGAGGCCTCGCCCTCGCACGCCCAGTCGATCGTCGCCGCGGCCGCCTCCTGCTTGCCGTCCCCGCGCAGGCTCAGCGCGTACGACAGGTAGTTCTTGCTGTCCGGGGTGTCCCGGCCGGTGACGTTCGCGAGCTGGAGCAGCGCGTACGCCACGGCCAGGACGAGCACCCAGGAGCGCGGGCGCAGCCTCACCTGGACGCCAGCACGTCACCCGCGACGGCCGGTGCGGGCACCCGGGCCGTGGCGGGGCCGGTCATCTCCTCGCCCAGCAGCAGCGTCCGCACCACCCGCTCCGCGGCCAGCCCGTCGTCGTACACGCAGAACCGCTCCCGGAAACCGGCCCGCAGCCGCGCCGACTCCTCGTCGCGCCAGCTCCCCGAGGCCATCAGGGAGGCCAGCTCCCGGTAGCTGCGCGAGACGTGGCCCGGCGCCTCGGCGGTGATGTCGAAGTAGGTGCCCCGGCTCGCCGCGTACGCGGCCCAGTCGTCGGCGTGCACCACGATCGGCCGGTCCAGGTGGGCGTAGTCGAACATCAGGGCCGAGTAGTCGGTGACCAGGACGTCGGAGGCGAGCATCACCTCCTCGACGTCCGGGACGTCCGTCGCGTCGACGACGACGCCGCGCCGGTGCAGGTCGGACAGGCCCGTCCCGCGCGCGTGCCCGGCCGCCAGGGACGGGTGCAGCCGCACCACCAGGGTGTGGCCCTCGCCGAGGTCGGCGGCGAACCGGGCCAGGTCGATCCGGTCCACGTGGCCGCCGCGGACGTACTCCCGGCGGGTCGGCGCGTACAGCACCACCGTGTGGTCCGCGGGGATGCCGAGGCGGGCGCGGGCCCGCGGACCGGCCTGCGCACCGGCGCCCACCAGCACGTCGTTGCGCGGACTGCCGGTGCGCGCGGAGGCGAAGTGGCAGGGATAGGCCCGCTCCCACACCAGCTCGGAGTACGGGTTGGCGACCAGGCTGTGGTCCCAGCGGTCGGCGCGGCGCAGCATCTGCGGCACGTCCACGCCGAACCGGGCGCCGGGCCGGTCCAGCAGGTCGGCCGCCATGTACTTCAGCGGAGTGCCCTGGTGGGTGTGGATGTGGACGCTGCCGGGGCGCTTGACGAGGCTGCCGGGCCAGTTGACGTTGTTGACGAAGAAGCCGGCCCGCGCGGTCACCCGGCGGTAGGCGGGGGAGTCCAGCAGCACGTGCTCGACCCCCTCCGGGAGCCGGGCCGCCGTCTCCTCGTCCCGAACGACCCACACCCCGCGCAGCTGCGGGGCGATCTCGCGCGCCTTGCGGTACACGGCGCCCGGGTCGCCGAGGACGCCCCGGTGCGAGAACGCCGAGTACACCACCAGCCGCGGATCGAGCGGGCGCCGGGCCTGCACGGCGCCCACGCCCCGGCGGACGCGCCCTGCGGCCGCCCCGCGCGCCTGCGCGGCCCGCCGGGCGATCTCCCGCCCGGCGCGCGCGCCCTGCCGCCGGGCCGCGTAGGCGGCGTACGGCCCCCGCAGCACGCGCAGCCCGGCGGGCACCGGCTCGCCGGCCGGGCGGTGCCGGGCGAACAGCTCGGCCGTCCGGCGGAAGAACTCGCGCCGGTCGGAGGGGGGCAGCCGGTCCGGCTTGGCGAGGATGTCCAGACAGTGCTCGCCCATCTTGCGGTGCAGGTAGGGCCGCCAGTCCGCCAGCTCGGGGCGGGAGTCCACGAAGGCGAAGACCCGCTCGTACTGGTCGTGGACGTCGAAGTGCTTGCGGCTGGTGGTGGACAGGATGTTGCCCTGGCGGCGCTGGCGGTAGTTCAGGCAGATCCGGTCGAGCGTGGCGATCCGCCGCGCGCTGAGCATGACCGGGAAGGTCCAGGGGGTGTCCTCGTAGTAGCCGGGCGGGAAGCGGAACCCGTTGTCCTCGACGAAGTCCCGCCGGTACACCTTGTTCCACACGACCATCAGCAGGTCGAGGATCTCCGGGTGCTCGGCTGCGGTGAACGGGGCGTCCCCGCACTCCGCGAGGACGTGCGCGAGGGCGTTGCGGCGGGTGCCGCCCCACCAGTAGGTGCGGGCGTAGTCGAAGACCAGCACCTCCGGTCCCGCGGCCTCGTCGAGGCGGTCGGCCATGGCGCGCAGGGCACCCGGCGTGAGGGTGTCATCGCTGTCCAGGAAGAACAGGTAGTCGCCGCTCGCGTGCGGCAGACCCGCGTTGCGGGCGCGGCCGAGGCCCACGTTCTCCGGCAGGTGCAGGACCCGCACCCGGTCGTCGCGGGCCGCGTACTCGTCGAGGATCGCGCCGCAGCCGTCGGGGGAGCGGTCGTCGACGGCGATCACCTCGAGATCCCGGTACGACTGCTCCAGGACCGAGTCGAGGCACTCGCGCAGGAAGCCCTGCACCTTGAAGCAGGGGACGATGATGCTGAAGCGGGGCACTGCGGGAGTCAGCTCCTTACGAGATCACGAGAGGGGAGGCGGCGGGGGCCGGGACGCGCTCGGCGAGCGGCCGCACGGGCTCGATCGCCTCCGCCGGCTCGCCGAGCAGCACCCGGCGCACCACGCGCTCGGCGGCCCGGCCGTCGTCGAACTGGCAGAAGCGGGCCCGGAAGACGTTTCTGAGCGACCGGGACGCCTCCGAGGCGTAGGTGCCGTCGGCGAAGACGCGGGCCAGCTCCTCGGGCGTGCGGGCGACCGGGCCCGGCGGCGCCGCCAGCAGGTCGAAGTACACGCCCCGGGTCTCGGTGTAGACGTCCCAGTCGTCGGCGTACACCACGATCGGGCGGTCCAGGTTGGCGTAGTCGAACATGATCGACGAGTAGTCGGTGACCAGCGCGTCGGCGGCCAGGCACACGTCCTCGGAGGAGCGGTGCGCGGTCACGTCGATGATCCGGCCGGAGCCCCGGCGCGCCCCCCGGTCGTAGAAGTAGTGCGCCCGCAGCAGGACGACGACGTCGTCGCCGGCCGCCTCGCAGAACGCCTCCAGGTCCAGGCCGGGGTCGAAGCCGGTCCGGTGGTCGCGGTGGGTGGGCGCGTACAGCACGGCCGTCCTCCCCTCCGGCACGCCCAGCTCGCGCCGGACGCGGGCGACGTCCTCGGCGGTCGCCGTGTAGAAGACGTCGTTGCGCGGATAGCCGTACTCCAGCTGCTCGTACGAGCCGGGGAAGGCGCGTTCCCACATCTGGGTGGAGTGGGTGTTGGAGGACAGGTTGTAGTCCCAGCGGTCGACGCGGCCCAGCAGCTTGGTGAAGCTGCCGGTCGCCGCCGCCACCACCGGGTACGTCGACTGGTCGACGCCCATCTTCTTCAGCGGGGTGCCGTGCTGCGTCTGCAGGTGCACGCTGCCCTCGCGCTTGACCACGCCCTCCGCGAAGTTGGCGTTGTTGACCAGGTACTTGGCGCGCGCCAGGAGCCGCCAGGCACGACGGCTGCCGATCACGGCGTGGTCGATCCCCGGCGGTACGGCGTGCGCCTGGCCGGGCTCGACGAGGAACACCGAGCGGATGTGCGGAGCGAGTTCGGCGGCCTTGGCGTGGATCGCGGCGGGGCTGCACGCGTAACCCCGGCCCCAGTACGCGCAGTACACCGCCAGGTGGGGATCGACGGGGCGGCGCAGCTGGAGCCGGTAGTACAGCCGGGTGCGCAGTCCGCGGGGGCGCGGGACGCGCAGGGCGGCCGCCGACACCTTCCGGTTGACGCCCCGCAGCGCACGGAACGCCGTGTACGCCCCCGCCGCCAGCAGCCGGTGCTGCACGCCGAGGCTCCCGCCCGGCACGCGGAACCCGGCCGGCCGGTGCCGCCGGTAGAGCGCGGTCGCCCGGCGGAAGAACGCGCGGCGACCGGAGGCGGGCAGCCGGGCCGGATGTGCGGCCGTCTTCAGGACGGCGGCGAAGAGCTGGGCGAACAGGGCACCGCGGAAGCCGCGTCCGGCGGCCCTGGTGAGCACCAGGTCCGTCTGTGCCAGCAGGTCGGCGTGGTGCTCGCCCGGCAGGTCGAGCCGGCTGCCCTGCCGCCGCAGCAGATGCCGTACGACGACGCGGCGCAGCACCGCGACCCGCTCGGCGTGCACGGTGACCAGGCCGCCGAAGCCGAGGTCCGTGAAGGGCCCTTCGGGGAAGACGAGCCGGTGCGCGGTGAGGAAGTCGCGCCGGTGGACGGCGCTGCACACGGGCAGCCGCACACCGGTCACCTCGGGGGCCTCGCCGGGGCCGAAGGCTCCTTGGGGCGCCCCGGCGAACAGCGGGGCCGCCGGGTTGGCCGGCTCGCCCTCCCACCACGGGGTGCGCTCGTGCTCGGCGTACAGGACGTCGACCTCGCCCGTCTCGGTCAGCCGGGCGTCCAGCGCGTCCAGCGCGCCCGGCGCGAGCGTGTCGTCACCGTCCAGGAACAGCAGGTACGCGCCGGTGGCCGCCCGCAGACCGGTGTTGCGCGCCCCCGCGAGCCCCGCCTCCGGCGGCGAGAACACCGGCGTCACCCGGCCGTCCAGTCCGGCGTACCCGGCGGCGACGGCCGCGGCCGGGGCGTCGGGCGCGTCGCAGACCGGGATCAGCTCGAAGTCGCCGAACGACTGGCCGAGGACGGAGTCCAGTGCCAGGGGCAGCCGGCCGGCTGCCCCGTGGGACGGAACGATGATGCTGAAGCGGGGCATGCTGCTCTTTCTGTGTCTGGCTTGTCCGTGTCGGGTGACTGCCGGTGACCGTCGGTGAGGCTTCCCGCACGGCTGCGCGGCTTCTAGTGGCTGGTGACGCGGGGGCTCGACGGCTGCGGCACGGTGGCCAGCGCGGGGCGCGTGTGCGTCGCCGCCGCCGACGGCACGGGGCGGCGCTCGGCGAGCGGCACGACGGGCGGCAGGTCCGTCTCGCCCAGCACGATCCGCCGTACGACGCGCTCGGCGGCGCGTCCGTCGCCGTACGGGCAGAACCGCTCGCGGAACGCGGCGCGCAGCCGGGCCGCACGGGAGTCGTGCCAGTGGCCGGCCGTGAAGATGTCGACCAGTTCGTCCTCGGTGCGGGCGACCGCGCCCGGCGGGAAGGCGCGCACGTCGAAGTAGGTGCCGCGGGCCGCCTCGTAGGCCTCCCAGTCCTCCGCGTGGATGACGATCGGGCGGTCCAGGTCGGCGTAGTCGAACATGATCGACGAGTAGTCGGTGACCAGGACGTCCGAGGCCAGGCAGAGGGACTCCACGCTCGGGTGGCCGCTGACGTCGATGACCCGGCCGTCCGCGGGCAGGGCGACGGGCTGCCCGTAGTGGGCGCGGGCCAGGATCACGAAGCGCGGGCCCAGCCGGTCCGGGAGCCGTTCCAGGTCGAGTCCGGCCCGCTGGGTGCGGCGGTAGTCGCGGTGGGTGGGGGCGTACAGGACGGCCACCGTGTCGCGGGGGATCCCGAGCTCCTCGCGCAGCCGGGCCACGTCCGCGGCGGTGGCCCGCTGGAAGACGTCGTTGCGGGGATAGCCGTACTCCAGCGTGGTGTAGCCGCCGGGGTAGACGCGCTCCCAGGTCAGGGTGGTGTGGCGGTTGGCGGACAGGACGTAGTCCCACTTGTCGACGCCCCTCAGCAACTCCGCGAAGTCCATGTCGCGGGCCGCCGCGGGACGCTCCTGAAGGTCGAGGCCCATGTGCTTGAGCGGGGTGCCGTGCTGGGTCTGCACGAAGACCTGGCCGGGGCGCTTGACCAGCCGCCGGTCGAAGTTGACGTTGTTCACCAGGTACGTGGAGCGCGCCAGCGCCGTCCAGTAGGCGGCCGTGCCGGGACGCAGCGGGCGCGTGCCGGGCGGGACGGTGTGCTGGTGCTCGGGGAGGGCGATCCACGCCGTGCGCACCTGCGGCGCGAAGGCCCGGAACGCGCTCTCCAGCGCGCCCGGGTTGCAGCCGTGACCGCGGCCCCAGTAGGCGGCGAAGACGGCCCGGTCGGCGTGCAACGGCAGGCGCAGCTGGATCCGGTAGTGGGCCTGGAGGCAGACGGCCCGGAGCACGCGGGCCAGTCGCGCGGCGAGGCCGCGGAGGCGGCGGCGCAGGACCATGGCCGCCTGGAGGGTGCGGTAGGTGCGGTGCAGGCCGAAGTGGACCAGACCGTGGCGCAGCCGGGAGCGCAGCGGGACGGGCGCGCCGGGGGTGCGGTGACGGAGGTAGTGGGCGCGGGCCCGGCGCAGGAACTCGCCGCGGGAACCGCGCGGCAGCCGGTCCGGCCTGGTGAACACGGTCGTCAGGTGGTCGACCATGCGGCGGAACAACACCGGTCGCCAGTGCGCGAGTTCGGGCTGCCGGTCGATGAACGCGAACACCCGGTCGTACTGGTCGAAGACGTCGAAGTGCCGGCGGCTGGTGGTGGAGAGGATGTTGCCGCCGCGGCGCCGCCGGTAGTGGACGCAGACCCGGTCCAGCGTCGCGATCGACCCCGCGGACATCAGCGCCGGGTAGGTCCAGGGGGTGTCCTCGTAGTAGCCGGGCGGGAAGGTCAGGCCGGTCCGCTCGACGAACTCCCGCCGATAGGCCTTGTTCCAGGCGACCATCAGCACCCTGAGCAGCCCCGGCCGGTCCTCCAGCCGGAAGGGCGCCGGGCCCCGCTCGGTGAGGTGCTCGGCGAACCTGTTGCGCTCGGTCTCACCCGTCCAGAACGCGGTGGCGTGGTCGTACACCAGCACGTCCGGCTCGCCGGTGTCCTTCAGCCGGTCGGCGATCGCGCGCAGCGCGCCCGGGGTGAGCGTGTCGTCGGAGTCGAGGAACAGCAGGTAGTCGCCGCCGGCCTGGGCGATGCCCGCGTTGCGCGCGCCGCCCAGTCCGGCGTTCTCCGGCAGGTGCAGGGCGCGCACGCGCGGGTCGCGGGCCGCGAACTCGTCGATGATCTCGCCGCACGCGTCCGGCGAACGGTCGTCGACGGCGATCAGCTCGAGATCGGTGTACGACTGGGACAGCACGGATTCGAGGCACTCGTGCAGGTACGCCTGAACCTCGTACGCGGGGACGATGACACTGAACCTGGGCAAGGGACATCCATGGGTCGGCGCGGACGACAGGGCCTGGTCCGAGCAACGGCCGATGGAGTGACTTGGTTACGTATCCCTACGGCATCCGGGGGACACCGGGTGAACGGGGAGGGGCGGGCCGGTGGCGCCCACCCCCCCTGCCGCAGCGCCTATTTGACCGCGCCGGCCATCACGCCGGACACGAACTGCCGCTGGAAGGCGAAGAACACGGCCAGCGGGACCACCATCGAGATGAACGCGCCGGGCGCCAGCACGTCGATGTTGTTGCCGAACTGCCGTACCTGGGTCTGGAGGGCGACCGTGATCGGCTGGCTGTCGGCGTCGGTGAACACCAGTGCCACCAGCATGTCGTTCCACACCCACAGGAACTGGAAGATGCCGAGGCTCGCGATCGCCGGTCCGCCCAGCGGCATCACGACCCGTGTGAACAGGCGCAGTTCACCGGCACCGTCCAGACGGGCCGCCTCCAGCAGCTCACGGGGGATCTCCGCGAAGAAGTTCCGCAGCAGGAACACCGCGAACGGCAGACCGAAGCCCACGTGGAAGAGGACCACGCCGAGGACGGAGCCGAACAGGCCCACCTTGCCGAACAGTTCGGCGATCGGGATCAGCGCCACCTGCACGGGCACCACCAGCAGACCGACCACCGCCAGGAACCACCAGTCGCGGCCCGGGAACTCCATCCACGCGAACGCGTATCCGGCGAGCGAGCCGATGACCACGACCAGGACCGTCGCCGGGACGGTGATCAGCACCGTGTTGAGGAGGGAGTCGGTGATGTCGCCGTTCTCCAGCAGCTTCTGATAGCTGTCCACGGTGAGCTGGGACGGCTCGGCGAACACCTTCCACCAGCCGCTCGCACTCATGTCCTCGGGGGAGCGCAGCGAGGAGATCAGCAGACCGATCGTCGGCACCAGCCAGAACAGGCCGACCAGGATCAGGCAGACCCGGACGGCACCGCCGCCCAGCTTCTCCACGATCCGTGCGGCCGGCGAACGCTTCGCCCTCACGGTCTCCACGGGGGCTTCGACCGTCCCGACGGGCGCCTTCATCGCCGTACCTCCCGTCGCAGCCGACGTACGTTGAACCACATCACCGGGATCACCAGCAGCAGCAGGAACACCGCGATGGCGCTGGCGATGCCCGGCTGGTCCTCGGAGAAGCCCTTGCGGTACAGCTCCAGGGCGAGCACGTTCGCGTCGTCCTGGGAGGAGCCGGGGGCGATGATGAAGACCAGGTCGAACACCTTCAGGACGTTGATCATCAGGGTCACGGCGACCACCGCGAGGACCGGCGCGAGCAGCGGCACGGTGACCCTGCGGAACACCTGCCACTCGTTCGCCCCGTCCACCCGCGCCGCCTCCATCAGTTCCCGCGGCACGCTCGCCAGCCCGGCCGCGATCAGCACCATCGCGAAGCCGGCCCACATCCAGATGTACGACCCGATGATGGCCGGGGTGACCAGGGACGGGCCGAGCCAGTCCAGGCCGTTGTAGGTCTCCGCGAAGTTGCTCGCGGGCAGGCGCAGCCGCGCCCCGTCGGCCGCCGCGGGCAGGGTGAAGGTGCCGTCGTCGGCCGCGGTGGCCGACGCCACGACCTTGCCGTCCTTGACGGCCTCGATCCGCATCCCGGCGTAGCCCAGTTCGGACGGGTCGGGGGCGCCGAGCGTGCCGACGCCCTCGCCGCGGGTGAAGTCCTGCCAGGTCGTGCCGGTGACCCTGCCCGGTTCGGGCTCGGCCGGCGCGGCCTTCTCCGCGCCGCCGGGCATCTGGTCCGGGGCCACGCCGACCAGCGGCAGGAAGACCGGCTCGCCCGCCCGGACCGGCTCCGCGGTGAGGAACCCGCCGCCCTTCGCGGGCTCCAGCGGGGACCGGCGGCCCGGGTGGGCCTTGGGGAACGCCGACGACTGCGCGAACGTGTCGTGCACGCCCACCCACACCGCGTTCGCCACGCCCTTGTCCGGGTCCTGGTCGTACACCAGCCGGAAGATGATGCCGGCGGCGAGCATCGAGATCGCCATCGGCATGAAGACGACGAGCTTGAACGCCGTTCCCCAGCGGACGCGTTCGGTCAGCACCGCGAAGATCAGGCCGAGGGCGGTCGCCACGGTCGGCGCGAACACCACCCACAGCACGTTGTTCTTCAGCGCCGTGCGGATGCCGTCGTCGGTGAACAGGGCCCGGTAGTTGTCGATGCCGGCGAAGCCGTCGCCGGACTGGTCGTAGAAACTGCGCACGACCGAGTACCCGATCGGGTAGACCACGAGCGCGCCCAGCAGCACCAGGGCGGGCAGCAGGAACAGGGCTGCCACCGTCCTGCGGGTGCCGGTCACGCTTCCGCGCGAGCGAGGAGGGGCGGGGGCTCCGGGAGCCCCCGCCGCACCGGCCGATGCCATGACCGGCTCAGTTCCCGTACGCCGCTGCCGCGTCCGACTCCAGCTTCGCCTGGATGCCGGCCACGTCCGTCGGGTTCTTCAGGAAGTCCTGGAGGTCCTTCCACTCGCCCTTGCCTGGCGTGCCGCCGAACGCCTGCGGGGCCTGGTCGGACATGTCGAACCGGAAGTCGTCGCCCGCCGCTACCAGCGCCTCGGCGATCTTGCGCTGCACGTCGTTCGGGTACGCCGCCGGGTCGACGTTCTTGTTCGGCGAGAGGTAGCCGCCCAGCTTCGCCTGGATCTCCGCCGCGTCCGGCGAGGCCAGGAAGGTCGCCAGCGCCTGCGCGCCCTTGGAGTCCTTCAGGATGACCGCCGCGTCACCGCCGGAGACCACCGGCGCGGTGTCGCCGACCTTCGGGAACGGGAACACCTTCGCGTCCGTGCCGATCTTCGCGTCCGTCTGCGCGATGTTGACCTGCACGAAGTCGCCCTCGTAGACCATCGCGGCCTTGGGCTGGTCACCGCCGGTGAAGGTCTGGGTGACGGAGTTCGGGAACTGCGTCTGGAGGGCACCGTCGGCGCCGCCCGCCACGTAGTCCTTCTTGCCCCAGATCTGCGCGAGCGTGGTCAGCGCCTCCTTCACGGAGGGGTCCGTCCACTTGATCTCGTGCTTGGCCAGCTGGTCGTACTTCTCCGGGCCCGCCTGGGAGAGGTACACGTTCTCGAACCAGTCGGTCAGCGGCCAGCCGTCCGCGCCGGGGATCGAGAACGGGGTGACGCCGGAGTCGTAGACGGTCTGAGCGGTCGTCAGCAACTCGTCCCAGGTCTTGGGCTCGCTCGCGCCCGCGTTCTCGAAGACCTTGGCGTTGTACCAGACCAGGGACTTGTTGGCGGCCTTGTAGTAGACGCCGTACTGCTCCGTGCCGACCTTGCCGATGTCCTGCCAGCCCTGCGAGTAGTTCTTCCGGAGCTCCTCGAGGGCCTCGGCGCCCAGCGGCTTGGCCCACTTCTTGTCCACGGCCTGCTTGATGGCGCCCGGCTGCGGCAGCATCGCCACGTCCGGGGGCTGGCCACCCGCGATCTTCGACCCGAGGAAGTTGATGATCGGGTCCTGCGCCGGTACGAAGGTGACCTTCGCGCCGGTGCGCTTCTCGAACTCGGCCAGCACCTTCTTGAAGTTGGCCTGCTCCGGGCCCGTCCAGACGGCCGCGACCTCCAGTGTCGTGCCGTCCAGCTTCGGAAGGGCGAGGGTGCTGCCGGACGCCTTGGTGCCGGTGCTCTCGCCGCCGTCGCTCTTGTCGTCGTCGCTGCCGCACGCGGTGAGCGAGAGCGCGAGTGCTCCCGCGAGGACGCCGGCGGCTGCCTTCACGGTCCTGCGTATGCGGATGGTGTTGCTCGTGCTGCGCATCACTGCCCCGTTCTTCGTTCCTCGTCGAACGTTGAGCGCTGTCCCGGTGCACTGGTCTACGCCGGGCGCCCGTGGGTCGGCAAGTACGCATGCCGTGTCAAGCGAGCGATCGTGACCGCCTCGTGATGCCCTTCCCGAACGCCGGGCGGGCCGGGGCCCCCGTGACAGGCGCCGAAAAGCACAGGTGTCCGGGGTCGGCACCCGCCTAGGGCGTGTTTCGAAAGTAGCGTCGTCTGCCCGAAGGGCAGGCCCGGCGGCGTCTGGTGCGTGCGATCGCAAGGCGGAGGGTCGCCCCGA
>NZ_JBFBCB010000054.1:0-51449 GCF_040682975.1 Streptomyces sp. NPDC051051 | reverse complement strand
ATACTGGTTGTATCGGGGCGATCCCGACAACGCGGCGAGCGTGCGTGCCAGGCGTCGCCGGGCAGACGGGACTTTCGAAACACGCCCTAGGGCCTCCCGTGACGCCGCTCCCGGCCGGGGAACCTCACCGCGGGCGGAAGGAGTTCACATGCACCAGCCGACCCCCCTGGACGAGGCGACCGCCCGCACCTGGCTCGCCGGCGCCGTCGAGGAGGCCCGCACCGGGCTCGCCGAGGGCGGCATCCCGATCGGCGCCGCGCTCCACGGCCCCGACGGGACGCTGCTCGGCCGCGGCCACAACCGGCGCGTGCAGGACGACGACCCCTCGGCGCACGCGGAGACGGCCGCGTTCCGCGCCGCGGGACGGCAGCGGACGTACCGCGGGACGACGATGGTCACGACGCTCTCGCCGTGCTGGTACTGCTCCGGCCTGGTCCGCCAGTTCGGCATCTCGCGCGTCGTGATCGGCGAGGCGGTCACCTTCCACGGCGGCCACGACTGGCTCGCCGCGCAGGGCGTGGAGATCGTGCTCCTGGACGACCCCGGGTGCGTCGCGATGATGCGCGACTTCATCGCGGAGAACCCGGCGCTGTGGAACGAGGACATCGGCGCATGACCGCGGGGCCTGCCGCGTCCCGGCCGGCCTTACGGCCCCCGCTCCGCCTGCTGGATCAACTGTTCGAAGCGGGCCCGCCAGCGCGACTCCGTCTCGCCCTCGCCCTGGAACTCGTGGGTGAAGCGCAGGGCGGTGCCGCCCGCGTCGTCGTGCTCCAGGTGGAAACGCATCCGGCCACCGCTCTCCACCGTGTACTCGGCGACCCGCTCCACGTCCCAGGCGGTGACCTGCCCGGCGCCCAGGCCGGGCAGGCCGATCACGCCGCCCAGCCGGGGTTCGAGGACGTCGACGGCGCCGAACCAGCCGGAGAGGCCCTCCGCGGTGGCGAGGGCGGGCCAGACCGTCTCCAGGGGTCGCGGGAACCGCACCAGGAAATGCAGGATGTGCGTGTTCCCGTGGGTCTGGCTGGAGCCCTGTTCGATGGAACCGGTCATGACACCAGAGTGACCCCCGGGAACCGCTTCCGCACGGTCGCGGCGTGCGGCCGGCCCGTCCCGCCGGCCGCGGGGGGCTCAGAACCCGGCCGACCGGAGCACGCCCAGGCCGACGTCGGCGTAGGAGTGCTTGCCGGAGACGAAGATGTTGACGCCGTAGTAGTTGAACAGCCAGCAGCCGAAGGCGCCCAGCGCGAGGTAGGCGGCCTTGCGGCCCTTCCAGCCGGCGGTGGCGCGGGCGTGCAGGTAGCAGGCGTAGGCGACCCAGGTGATGAAGGACCAGGTCTCCTTGGGGTCCCAGCCCCAGTAGCGGCCCCAGGCGTCGCCCGCCCAGATCGCGCCCGCGATGATCGTGAACGTCCACAGCGGGAAGACGGCCGCGTTGACGCGGTAGGCGAACTTGTCGAGGGTCGCCGCGGCGGGCAGCCGGTCGAGGACCGAGTCGGCGAGCTTCCCGGGCCTGCCGCCGCCCGCCAGCTTGTTCTCGTAGGAGTCCTTGAAGAGGTACAGGATCGTGGAGACCGCGCCGACGTAGAACACCGCGCCGCAGAAGATCGCGGTGGAGACGTGGATGTACAGCCAGTACGAGTGCAGGGCGGGCACCAGCTGGTCGCTCGCCGTGTACAGGACGGTGACCGCGAGGCCCAGGTCGAGCAGGACCGAGGTGATCAGGAACAGCCCGAGCCAGCGCACGTTCTTCCTCAGCGCCAGCAGCGCCAGGTACACGCCGACGGCCACCGTGGAGAAGGTGATGTTGAACTCGTACATGTTGCCCCACGGCGCCCGCTGCACCGAGAGCGCGCGGCTGAGCACGCCGCCGAACTCGATCAGGAAGGCCAGCACCGTGAGGGAGATGGCGATCCGGCCGTAGAGGTCGCCCTGTTCGTCGCCGCCGTGCGCGCCCGGCCCGTCGGGCACCTCGCGGGCGCCGGCCGCGGCCCGCACCACGACCTTCGGCCGCTCCAGCACGGCGGTGCCGCCGGCCTTCCGCACGGTGACGGCGGGAGCCGCCTTCCCGGCCGGGGCCCGGTCGGTGAGCGCGGCGGCGGTGCGGCCGACCTTGCTGCGGCCGCCGAAGGTCCATTCGGCGATGTACGCGAAGAAAGCCAGGGTGTAGACGGCCATCGCGGAGTAGATCAGCGTGTTGCTGATGTTCGCGAGGTTCTCGTTGGTGGCGGCGGCGAGGTTCACCGCGCCGGCGAGGTCGGTTGCGGCGGCGAGAGTCACTTCTCAGACCCTTCGGCAGGTACGGCTCGGGAATCGGGGGTGTCGGGATCTTCGGGGGTGTCGGGGCCTTCGGGCGCTCCGGGGGCCCGGTCGTACAGGATCCCGGCGAGGTCGCCCAGTTCCTCGGGCACCTTCGCGGACTCGCTGCGGCCGAGGGCGGCCATCTCGACGACCGTGACGCCGTCGGCGCCCCGCACCGCCCGCACCCACACGCGGCGGCGCTGGATGAACAGGGAGCCGGCCAGGCCGAGGATCGCGGCCACCGAGCCGGCCAGCGCCCAGCCGCTGCCGGGCTGCTGGGTGACCTGGAAGTTGGCCCATTCCTTGGTGCCGTCGTAGGTGATCGAGCCGGCGCCGTCCGGGAGGGTCAGGGTCTCGCCGGGCTTGAGGTTGTCCCGCAGCTGGAGGTCCTTGGCGTCCGTGAACGGCTTCATGTTCCGCTTGTCCAGCTGGTAGACGCTCTGCGGGATGCCCGAGTCGACACCGAGGTCGCCGTGGTACGGCTCCAGGTTCAGCACCGGGTTCAGCAGCGCCGGGAAGGCGGAGGAGACCTCGTTGCCCTCGGCGTAGCTGGGGAGGAGGAAGGCCTGGAAGGCGAGCTGCTCGGTGACGCCCTTGGCGTTCTTGTAGCCGTCGAGGACCTTCACCACGCCGGAGGAGGTGACGTTGGAGTCGAGGGGCAGCAGCGGTACGGCACCGCGGTACACCACCTTTCCCCTGCCGTCCTTGACGGTGACGACAGGGGCGTATCCGTGGGCGGTGAGGTAGACCTTCGAGCCACCGATCTCCAGCGGGTGGTTCACCTTGACGGTGGTCTTCCTCTCCTTGCCGTAGGCGCCCTCGGAGTAGGTGAGGGCGGCCTGATAAGTGCGCGGAGTGCCCTTGTTGGGACCGGAGACCTCGTAGGTCCCGGTGAAGTCCTTCAGGGTGAAGCTGAACGGAGCCAGGTCGTCGACGTCGAAGAGGGTGCCGGACTTGAAGTCGTCGTACTGGGTGAGGGTGTTGGAGAAACCGTCGCCCTCCAGGACCAGCTTGTTGCCCTCCATCTTGAACAGCTGGCCCCAGGCGAAGGCCGTCAGCATCACGATGAGGGCGATGTGGAAGGCGAGGTTGCCGACCTCACGCAGGTAGCCCTTCTCGGCGGCGACCGCGTCCCCGACGAGGTGCGCGCGGAAACGGCGCTTCCTCAGCAGCGCGAGCGCGGCCTCCCGCACCTGCTCCGGCTCGGCGTCCGTGCGCCACGTCGTGTACGCGGGCAGCCGGGTCAGCCGCTTGGGAGCGCCCGGCGGGCGGCCGCGCAGCTGGCCCACGAACTGCCAGGTGCGGGGCACGATGCAGCCGATGAGGGAGACGAACAGCAGGATGTAGACGGCGGAGAACCACACCGAGCTGTAGACGTGGAAGAGGCCGAGCCGGTCGTAGAGCGGCGCGAGCGTCTCGTGCGCCGCACGGAAGTCGGCGACCTTCGTCTCGTCGTTGCCCGACTGCGGGATCAGCGAACCGGGGATCGCTCCGAGCGCCAGCAGCAGCAGCAGGAGCAGCGCCACCCGCATGGAGGTCAGCTGCCGCCAGAACCAGCGGGTCCAGCCGATCACGCCCAGGCCGGGCATGCCGGCCAGGGTGTCGACGGGGGCCGTGGACAGCTGGGAGCCCGCGGCACCGAGGCCTTGGTGGTCGGAGGTGGTGGCGGGCTCGTCGGCGGTGGTCTTGCTCATCGATCAGATCCCCACGGTGAAGCCGGTGGACCAGGACTGCAGGTCCTGCACGAGGTGGTCCCACGCGCCGGTCAGCAGCAGTGCGCCGGTCCCGATCATCATGACGCCACCGACGCGCATGACCCACACGTAGTGCCGCTTGACCCAGGTGAAGGCGCCGAGCGCCTTGCGGAAGGCGATCGCGGCGAGCACGAACGGCACACCGAGGCCGAGGCAGTAGGCGACGGTCAGTATGGCACCACGGCCTGCGCTCGACTGCTGCGAGGACAGGGCGAGCACCGAGGCGAGGGTCGGGCCGATGCAGGGCGTCCAGCCGATGCCGAACAGCGCGCCGAGCAGAGGGGCGCCCGCCAGCCCGGCGGCGGGCCTGCGATGGAAGCGGAACTCCCGCTGGGTCATCCAGGGCATCAGGCCCATGAAGAAGACGCCCATGAGGATCATGAGCACGCCCAGCACCTTGGACAGAACGCCGCTGTTCGCCTGGAGCGTGTCCCCGAAGTAACCGAACAGGGCGCCGCTGGAGACGAAGACCGCCGTGAAGCCGAGGACGAAGAGGGAGGCTCCGGCAACCATCCGACCGCGCCTGGCGTCCCCCAGGTCGGTGCCCGCGACGCCGGTGACGTACGACAGGTAACCGGGCACGAGCGGCAGAACGCAGGGAGAGAAGAAGGAGATGAGACCGCCGAGCAGCGCGACGGGCAGGGCGAGCAGCAACGCGCCGTGCAGAACCGTCTGGTTCGGGTCGGTCGCCGCGGCGACCGTCATGACCGCACTCACGTCACTTCTCCGCGAGAACCGGAGTGATCATCTTGCGGAGTTTCTCCTCGCTCAGCGGTGACAGCGAGCGCGCGGCGATCTTGCCTTCACGGTCGAGGACCAGAGTGGAGGGCACCGTCTGGAGATTGAGGGTGCCCTTCTTGAAGCGCAGCAGCAGGCGGCCTGCCGGGTCATAGAGACTGGGGAAGGTGACGCCCTGCTGCTTCTCGAACGCCACGGCGTTCTCGACGCTGGTATCGCGCGTGTTGATGCCGACGAACTGCACGCCCCGGCTCTTGAGGTCCTGGTAGACCTTCTGGAAGTTCGGCGCCTCCGCACGGCAGGGGGCGCACCAGGAGCCCCAGACGTTCAGGACGACGACCTTGCCTTTGTAGTCGTGGACGTCGAGCTGCCCGCCGTTGACGGTCTCGCCCGACAGATCGGGGGCCGCGTCTCGTTCGGCCTGCTTGACGGTGGAGATGCCGTCCTTGCCCATGACGAATCCCGTGTCCCCGCCTCCACCGGAGATACCGCCGGAGGTGCACGCGGACAACAGCAGCGCCGTGGCGGCTGCGACGGCGACAGACAGGGGGGTGCGGCTGGCGGCACTCATGTGAAAAGTTTCGCATGCCCGTTCCGGGGATCTTGCGCACCCCCCTGGCCAAGGAATCCCCGCATTTCAGACGGCCTTCGCAGGCCTCGAAAGCGGGGGGTTCCCGGCGGAGGCCGACCCCTACGACGTGACGTTGTACTGCGGGGAACAGAGCTGTCCGGCGCTGCCACCGAAGCAGACCCAGAACTTGTACCTCTTGTCCTCGGTCAGATTGCCGCCCTTGGTGACGGTGTACGGCGAGCTGTGGCCGTACGTGCTGGCCTCGCGGATGGGGCTGGTGCTCAGGTAACCGGCGACACCGAATCCGTCGGCGTGGGTGTCGACGACCTCGAGGTAGTCGCCGTCGGCGTGCCAGTGGGCTGCGCCCACGGCCCTGCCGTTGTCGATGACGAGGACGGAACGCGAACCGTCGCTCTGCATGTCGGTGGCACGGAACTCGACTCCCGTCGGCACTGCGGCGGACGCGGTGGACGCGCCCGCGGTCACGGCCGCGCCCATCATCAGGCCGGTAGCCGCCAGGACGGCGGCGGCACGCTTGTGCAGCGAACTGCTCACGGTTTCCCCTCGGTCGATCATGTACTGGTCATGGAGAATTTAATCGAACCTGTGTTCTAGTTCGAGACGTTTTCCACGACTTGAGAGGGTCATGAGACCGTTGAGGCTCCCGTGGCGCCCGGCGCCTTCGTCACGGCCGACAGGAACTCCTTCCAGCCGCCGGCCGGCTCCTGCCCGACGTCCAGCGTGCGCAGCTTGGCGAGCACCTCCGGCTTCTGCACGTCGATCCAGTCGACGAACTGCCGGAAGGAGACCAGGCGCACGTCCGCGCCCTTCTCCTTCTCGCGCGCGATGTGCTTGAACGCCTCCTCGACGGCGTCCATGTAGATGCCGCCGTTCCACTGCTCGAAGTGGTTGCCCACGAAGAAGGGCGCGCGGTTAGTCTCGTATGCCCGCTTGAATCCCTGTATGTACGCCTGGGCCGACTGCTGCCGCCAGCCGGGGTAGTTGTGGCTGGGCGCCTTGGTCGAGTTGACCGACTGGTTGGCGAGCATGTTGTAGTCCATCGACAGGACCTCGAAGCCGCGTCCGGGGAACGGTATCTGCTGCAACGGCAGGTCCCACATGCCCTGCTTCTTGTCGGGCCAGACCTGGCGGCCGCCCGGCGAGGAGGCGTCGTAGCGCCAGCCGAGGGAGCGGGCGGTGGGCAGCAGGTTGTCCTGGCCGAGGAGGCAGGGCGTACGACCGCCGACGAGTTCCTTGTCGTAGTCGAAGGGGAGCGCGGGCAGGTCGGTCCACCCGGTGTTGGTGCGCCACTGCTTGACGAACGACTTGGCCTGGTCGATCTCGTCGCGCCACTGGCGCCCGGTCCAGTTGCCGACCGACCCGGAGCCGGCGCAGAAGTGCCCGTTGAAGTGGGTGCCGATCTCGTGCCCCTCCAGCCAGGCGCGGCGCACGTTGACCAGCGTCGCCTTGACGTGGTCGTCGGTGAGGTAACCGATGTCCGAGGCGCCGCGGGGGTTGTTGGGCGGGTCGTAGAGCCGCTTCTTCGACTCGGGCAGCAGGTAGAGCCCGGAGAGGAAGAAGGTCATGGCCGCGCCGTGCTCCTTGGCCAGGTCCAGGAAGCGCGGGAAGAGGCCGTTGCCGACCTCGCCCGCCCCGTCCCAGGAGAAGACGACGAACTGCGGCGGTTCCTGACCCGGCTCCAGCGGCTCGGGCGCGGCCGGCTGGTGCGGCTGCTTCCCGGTGAAGGAGGTGGAGCCGTCCCCGATCGGACGGACGGTGGCCGTGGGCTTCGGGGATGCCGAACCGCCCTTCCCGGCCCCGCCGGAACCGTCACCGGGGCGCGGGTCGTCCGACGACGTGAAGCCGCCGCAGCCCGCGAGTCCGGCGGCGGCCGCGGCCCCCGCCCCCAGTCCTAGTGCTCCCCTGCGGGTGAGAGTGCGCATGGCATCCCCGTTCGTCGCGTGCTCCGGTGGTCACCCACTCAGAGGACACGTCGAACGGGGAGGTTCCGCTCATGTGTGCGTATTCCGTAACAGTGATCGAGGGACCACCGGCTCACGCCCCGAAGGCCTTGCCCTTCCCCTTCACCGGCTTGGCGCCGGCCAGCAGGTGGGGCGGCACCAGGTCGCGGGCGGGCTCGGAGTAGCCGACGGACACGATCGTGTCGCCCCGGTACGTGAACGACGTCAGCGAGGCGAGCGTGCACTGCCGCTTGCGCGGGTCGTGCCACAGCCGCCGCCGCTCGACGTAGGACCGCACGATCCAGATCGGCAGCTGGTGGCTGACCAGCACCGCCTCGTGCCCGCGGGCCCTGTCCTTCGCCGCGTCCAGCGCGCCCATCATGCGCACCACCTGGTCGACGTACGGCTCGCCCCAGGACGGCTTGAACGGGTTGTAGACGTGCCGCCAGTTCTCCGGCCGGCGCAGCGCCCCGTCGCCGACGCCGAAGGTCTTGCCCTGGAAGACGTTGCCCGCCTCGATGAGCCGCGCGTCGGTGCCGACGTCGAGTCCGTGCGCCTTGGCGATGGGGCCCGCCGTCTCCTGCGCCCGCTCCAGCGGGGAGGCGCAGACGTACGTCACGTCGCGGGGGGCGAGGTGCTCGGCGACCCGGTCGGCCATCCGCCGGCCCAGGTCGGAGAGGTGGTAGCCGGCGAGGCGGCCGTAGAGGATGCCGTCCGGGTTCTCGACCTCGCCGTGCCGCATCAGGTGGACGACCGTCAGGTCCTTGCTGTCGCCGGTGCTCACGCGCGGGCCTCCGCAGCCGCTCGGGCCGCCGCCGGAAGGGCGTCGGCGATGCGCTGGAGGGCCCGTTCGTCGTGGGCCGTGGACACGAACCAGGACTCGTAGGACGAGGGCGGCAGGTAGACGCCGTTCGCCAGCAGCGAGTGGAAGAAGGCGGTGAAGCGGAACGACTCCTGCGCCTTGGCGTCCTCGTAGTTACGGACGGGTCGGTCCGTGAAGAAGACGGAGAACATGTTGGAGGCGCTCTGGAGCGTGTGCGCGACGCTCTCCTTGGACAGGGCCTCCGACACCAGCGTCTGGATCTGCTCGGAGACGGCGTCGAGCTTCGCGTACGCGGCGTCGTCGAGGAGCCGGAGCTGGGCGATGCCGGCGGCGGTGGCAACCGGGTTCCCGGAGAGGGTGCCGGCCTGGTACACGGGCCCGGCGGGCGCGAGGTGCGCCATCACGTCGGCGCGGCCGCCGAACGCCGCGGCCGGGAAGCCGCCGCCCATGACCTTGCCGAAGGTCATCAGGTCGGGCTTGACCCCGTCGATCCCGAACCATCCGGCCCGGCTGGTCCTGAAGCCGGTCATGACCTCGTCGGAGATGTAGAGGGCGCCGTTGTTCTGGCAGGCGTCCTTGAGCCCCTGGTTGAACCCGGGCAGCGGCGGGACCACGCCCATGTTGCCCGGCGAGGCCTCGGTGATGACGCAGGCGATCTCACCGGGGTGCCGGTGGAAGGCCTCCTGCACGGCCTCCAGGTCGTTGTACGGCAGGACGATGGTGTCGCCGGCCTGGGCGCCGGTGACGCCGGGCGTGTCCGGCAGGGCGAAGGTGGCTACGCCGGAGCCGGCCGCGGCGAGCAGCGAGTCCACGTGACCGTGGTAGCAGCCGGCGAACTTGATCACCTTGGAACGGCGGGTGAAGCCGCGGGCGAGCCGGATGGCGGACATCGTGGCCTCCGTCCCGCTGGAGACCAGCCGCACCTGCTCGACGGGCCCGACCCGCGCGACGATCTCCTCGGCCAGCGTGACCTCGCCCTCACCGGGCGTACCGAAGGACGTACCGCGCGAGACGGCGTCCTGGACGGCGGCGATCACCTCGGGGTGCGAGTGCCCGAGGATCATGGGGCCCCAGGAGCAGACGAGGTCGACGTACTCCCGGCCGTCCGCGTCCGTCAGGTACGGGCCGGTGCCGGACACCATGAACCGGGGCGTGCCGCCGACGGCGCGGAAGGCGCGCACCGGGGAGTTCACGCCGCCCGGTGTGACGACGGCCGCACGGTCGAACAGTGCCTGTGAGACAGGCGCTTCGTATGAATAGGGCAGTTCGCTCATGACCTGCGACTTCTCCGACTTCTCGGACTCCGGTTGGCAGTGACCTCCTCAGGGTAGGCCAGCGGCCCCGGAGGGCCGCGGGGCGTGTGCCGTGCCCGCACGGACCGGGCGGGCCGCTCCTGCAAGCTTCTTCATCTGCGAAACTGAAACGGACTGAGCCTGATAGACGTAGCTCACAACGACGGCGTGTCGAGGGGCTGCGAAGATCCTGCGGACAGGTGTTTCACCGCACGTTTCGGCGTGCGGCCGTGGGGGAGGTCACTGACACGATGATCGGGTTGCGCGGCGGAGCCTGCGCGTCCTAGAAAAGCAGTCGGGTGGAGATATGCATCGCGGTGGCGGACTGGGCGAGGGGACTGATGACCGGGGTCCTCGACGTGCCCGGCGGGGAAGGCACCGGCGCGACGCGGAGGAAGCCGACGAAGCACGTCGCACGCAGGGCGTCCCGGGCGTGCCCGAGGTACCGAGTGAGTCCGAGCGGCTCGACCGTACGGTCGACCGGCTCCGGGCGAGGAGCGGGAATGGTGGTCGGGTGGGGGTGACGTACAAGTACTTCGGCGCACCGGACGGCGCGACCGCGGCCCGGGTCCCGATCTCGATGCGCCCCGAGGAGCTCGGCGGCGACGAACTCGGCATGAACGGCATGTTCACCAAGATCAAGCCGGAGACGATGGCCGCGATGGTCCTCACGGGCATCGAGGGCGTCCCCCTGCACAAGGTGCCCCCGCTCGAACTCGTCGTCCTGCACCCCGACTACGCCGTCGTCAAGCTCCCCATGACGGTCGTCGACCCCCTCCGCGACATCGGCGAGGAAGCGGTCGGCGCGGCGGCCTTCATCTGGTCGACGGTCCCGGACCGGGGCGGTCCGCGGGACGCGTTCAACGTGTACCAGTTGCTGCACGAGTGGCAGGACTTCAGCCACCGGCTGCACGAGGCGGGACATCAGCCGTACTGCCTGGTCTGGCCCTGAGCTGGGGTTTCGTAGGAGTCGGGCGGGGTCTTCGGGCTCGCCCTTTTCCGTGCCGGAGAGGGGCCGTCGAGCGGCCAGGGCACATCGAGGGCACATCGGTTTCGCCGGGGGTGCTGATGCGCCCTGGGTGGCGGGCGGTCGCCGTCGTCCGCCGCTGACCGCCGTGTCGTCCGATGAGGCGTGGGCGTACTTCGCCGGTGAGCACGGCATCCGCACGCTGGGCTGACCCGCCAGGGGGAACCATGCGGCCCGCGGGCGTGAGCGGTGGCTGGAAAGCGCCCATCGTGAACAGACTGAGGACCACGTCTGTGCTCGTCGCCCGAAACGGGGTACCCCAGCGGCGCGCGAGTCCCCCTCGCCCTCAGGAGGCACTCCCATGACCTTCAATCCGTTGGAGCAGCGGGGTATCCCGCTGGACCGCCAGCTGCGCAGCTGGCGTGAGCTGAACGTGGACCCGATCGACCCGGACCACTGCGACCCGTACACCCGCTGCCGCGTCATCACGATGAACGGGATCGAGGTGGAGGCGATCCTGTTCAGCCACCAGCTCGCCCGGCACACGGCCGATCCCGAGATCAAGCGGCAGCTGGCGCGGGTGCGCTACATCGAGGCGCAGCAGCAGAAGGTCGTGAACTGGCTGCTTCCGGGTGTCTCCTCGGTACTGGAGACGACCATCGCCTACGAGCAGGTCGCGGTGGACCTGACTGCGTGGGTGGCCCGCATGGAGCCGGACCCGTATCTGAAGCAGGCGTACCAGTTCGGCGTGCTGGAGGACTTCGACCACCTGTACCGGTACGCGAACCTGTACGAGATGATCGAGCACCGCAAGGCCGAGTCGATCGTCGACGACCTGACCGAGGTCATGCCCGGCCGGCCCACCCGGTTCCACCACCGCAACCCCGTCGACAACGTCCGCGACCCCTACGCCAAGGACGAGACGAACCCGCTGTCGAAGCTGCACGCGCTGACGATCATGTCGGCCGAGCAGCAGACCATGAACTTCTACATGAACACCGGCCCCACCTACATGGAGCCGATCGCCCGCCAGCTCTACCAGGAGATCGGGCTGATCGAGGAGGAGCACGTCACGCACTACGAGTCGCTCGTCGACCCGGGTGAGACGTGGTGGGAGCAGCTGGTCAACCACGAGTACAACGAGTGCTACCTCTACTACTCCTTCATGGAGCAGGAGAGTGATCCCAGGGTCAAGGCGATCTGGGAGCTGCACCTGAACATGGAGCTGGAGCACCTGCACGCCGCCTGCGACCTGATGCGCAGGCACGACGGCCGCGACCCGGCCTCGGTGCTGGCGCCCGAGCTGCCCAACGTGCTCACCTTCGAGCCGAACAAGGGCTACCTGCGCGAACTGCTCGACACCCAGATGGACTTGACCACACTCGGTGCCGGTTACGTGCGTGAGGCGCACGAGCGGTTCGAGCAGATGCAGGAGCAGATCCACGGCGGCGAGGCACCGCCGAGCGACCGGGTCATCACCGAGCACGACGAGGTGTTCGGCCGCGAGTACCGCGTCCAGACCGAGGGCGAGCACCCCGACCCCGCGCAGCGCGAGAAGTAGGGGAGGCCGAGATGTCCGAGCTGAAGACCCCGCACGCCGGGGACGATCAGGCCAAGGACGACGACGTCGTCGCGTTGCTGATGCGCCAGCACGGTGACATCCGCAACCTCTTCGACGAGGTCGAGGCCACCGAGGGCGACGAACGCCGGGACGCTTTCCGCCGCCTGGTGCGCCTGCTGGCCGTGCACGAGACCGCCGAGGAAGAGGTCGTCCACCCCTTCGCCCGGAAAGGTTTCCCCGGTGGCGAGCAGGTGGTAGAAAACCGTCTCGCCGAGGAGAGGGCGGCCAAGGAAACACTGGCCGCCCTCGACGAACTGGACACCGAAGACCCGAAGTTCATGCCCCGGCTGCTCGAGCTCCGCAAGGACGTCCAGGAACACGCCCGCGCCGAGGAACGCTACGAGTTCACCCACATCCGCCGCAGCGCCGACGCCGCCGGCCTGGCCGCGATGGCGAAGGCGATCAAGGCCGCCGAGGCGATGGCGCCCACCCGGCCCCACCCGGGCGTCGAGTCCGGGGCGAAGAACATGGCCCTGGGCCCTGTGGCGGCCCTCATGGACCGCACCAAGGACGCCGTGCGCAAAGCCATGGACAAGTAGGTCCGGAACAGCCGTGACCGGGGGCCGGACCCATGCCCCGGCCCCCGGTCGCGCAGACCGCAGACGGCAGCACCGGGGGAAGACCGTATGAAGATCGACGAGCCACTGGTCAGAGGGCTTCTGGACGCTCCATCGGACGACACCGTCGTGGTACTCCTGAAGAACCGTGCTCAGGTGGTCGAGCAGGCCGCCCTCGACAGCGGGCAGTACCCCACGGGGCAGCCGTGCTGATGTCACGCGCAGAGCTCGTGGAGCGGCTCGGCGCACCTTCACCCGCCGAGGAGGACGTCACGCACCTGGCGGCCTCTCTGCAGGACGACGTCGGCGAACCCGGCGCCTGACACCGTCCCGCGCCAACGCGACACGCGGCCGTCACCGTTTCGTTCGGGAGACCGCGGAAACCCAGTGCCGGACGGGGGCCGCCGGACACCGAAGCGGAGGGCATTCGATGAAGAAACTGTGGTGGGCCGTTCCGGTCGTGGCCGCCGGGGCGGCGGCCGTACACCGGTCTTGGCCGGGACACGGACCCGACGAGCAGGCGGGGGGCCGCTGGCTCACCGTGACGGTCAACCGGCCGCCCGCGGACGTGGGCTCCGACGGCAGGCTGCCACCTCCCCTGGACGACCTGACGGAGCGGATCGACGTACAGATCCGGCCGGCACCGGGCGACCGCGGTACGGAGCTGGCCGCGCGGTTCAAGGAGCCCGTCCCCGCCGTGTCGGCCTCCGTGCCCGCGCGCCTGGCCGGGCAGGACCCGCGTCAGGAGCTGCGGCGCGCGTTGCGCGACGCGAAGTCCCTGCTGGAGGCGGGCGAGGTGCTGCGCCCCGACGCGCCGCCCACGACCCGCCCCACGCCGGGCGGCAAGCTGGTCGAACTGTTCACCCGTCGCGCTGGCGGGGAGGGAGTGCTGTGAAGGCGCTGTGCTGGGAAGGCGTGAACAAGCTGTCCGTCGAGCAGGTCCCCGACCCGGAGCTGCGCAACGACCAGGACGTCGTCGTGCGGCTGATCGCGGGCACCACCTGCGGCTCCGACCTGCACCTCATCGGCGGCTACATCCCGGCCATGCGCGCCGGCGACGTCATCGGCCACGAGTTCGTCGGCGAGGTCGTCGAGACCGGCTCCGCCGTGCGCAGGCACAGGGTCGGCGACCGGGTCGTCGTCTGCTCCTTCGTCGGTTGCGGGCGCTGCTGGTACTGCGCCAACGACCTGTGGTCGCTGTGCGACAACACCAACACCAACCCCGGTGTCGGCCAGGCCCTCTTCGGCTACGAGACCGCCGGCATCTTCGGCTACTCCCACGCCATGGGCGGCCTGCGCGGCAGCCACGCCGAGTACGTCCGCGTCCCCTTCGCCGACTACGGCGCCTTCAAGGTCCCCGAGGGCATCGACGACACCAGCGCCCTGTTCGTCTCCGACTCGGTCCCCACCGGGTGGATGGGCGCCGACCTCGCGGGCGTCAAGCCCGGCGACGTGGTCGCGGTCTGGGGCTGCGGCGCCGTGGGGCAGATGGCCGCCAGGGCCGCGATCCTCAAGGGCGCGGAGCGGGTCGTCTCCATCGACCGCATCCCCGAACGGCTGACCATGACCGAGCGGTACATCGGCGCGGAGACCCTCGACTACACCGCCACCGACGTCGCCGCCGAGTTGCGCGAACGCACCGGCGGGCGTGGCCCCGACGTGTGCATCGAGGCCGTCGGCATGGAGGCCCACAGCGACGGACCGATGTACCTGTACGACCAGGCCAAGCAGCGGCTCCGTCTCCAGAGCGACCGGCCCACCGCCGTGCGGCAGGCCATCCACGCCTGCCGCAAGGGCGGCACCGTGTTCATCCTGGGCGTCTTCGCGGGCGCCGTCGACAAGTTCCCGCTCGGCGCCGTGATCAACAAGGGACTCACCGTGCGCGGGGCGCAGATGCACGGTCAGCGCTACATCCCCATGCTGCTCGACCGGCTTGCCGCGGGGGACATCCGGACGGACCATCTCGCGACCCACACCCTCCCCCTCGATCGGGCACCGAAGGCGTACGACATGTTCAAGCACAAGACCGACGGCTGCGTGCGCGCCGTCATCCGGCCCGAGGAAGCGGAGGTCGCGTGATCGACAGATGTACGGCACACCGTGTGGCCCACCGGGTGGCACGGTGGCGCTCGGCACCGGCCCTGCACCCGCACGGGGTGCTGTGCTCGGGAACACTGGCCGTGACCGGCCGCTCGGACACCGGATGGGGTGTGCCGTGGCTGGACCGACCCGGCCCCTATCGGACGACGGTGCGCTGGTCCCGGGCGCTCGGACTGCCCCGGCGGCTGCCGGACGGTCTGGGCCTGGCCGTCCGGGTCGAGAACGTCGACGGCCTCAGCAACGCGCTCGACCTGCTGTTCACGTCCAGCCGCTCCGGTCGCCTCGGTCGCCATCTGCCCCTTCTGCGGCCGGACGCCCTGGGCGGGCCGTACTCCACCCTGTTGTCCTACCGGGTGGGTGACCGCGAACGGGTCCTGGCGGCCTTCCCCGTCCCCGGCCCGGACGGCAGTCCGGACGACACCATGCCGACACTGTGGCAGCAGCTCGCCCGTCGTCCCGTCCGCTTCGACCTGCGCGCGGCCGCTTCCGACGAACCCTGGCGCACCTTCGCCACACTGTCCCTGGAAGCCGTCCACACCGCCCCGGCCGCCCGCACCGTGTCCTACGACCCCTACACCCACAGCCTGCCCGGCCTGCACCCCACCGGACGGCTGCGCCGACTCCGCGACGCCGCGTACGCCAGCTCCCGCCAGGGACGAACCGGCGGCGAGCGCGACCAGTGACCGGTGGGTCCGTCGGCGGTGGGTGCCGGCTCTCGGGCAGGGGACGGGAGACCCGGCCACCGAACGCGATGTCCGGTCCGTGGGCCGGGGACGACGGGCACGGGATGCCGCGGTCAAGGGCCACTGGCGCACGTCGGTCCCGCTCTGAGCGAGACCGAGGACAGCGGTGAGGTGACCTCACCGGTCCACCGACACCGCCGGTCCAGCCGGTCACGCGTCCGCATCCGCACGCGTTCCCGGGCGGGGTGCGTCGGGGAGTGGCCCCGGCAGGTGGTCGGACCGCTCTTGAGGGGCGCCGCCCGTGAGGGCGACGAATGGGCCCGCCGAAGCCCTGCGATCACCGACTGAGACCACCTCCGGCGGCCGGGACAGGGAGCACGCCGTCGGGGGCACGGAAGGCACATCCAGGGCACACGGGCCGGGGAGACGGCGTCGGCCCGCGAGAACCACCGAGAGCAGTTTCCGCAGGTCAACGCACATTTCACCGAGATCCCCAGGTCAACGGCCCCCCGCGTTCAATCGCCGCACGAGTGGCAGGACCTCGGCCACGGAAGAGGTCCAGGAACGGGACCGGGCCGTCGGCTCCGACGACCTCGACCGTCCCGTCGAACTCCACCATCGACATCCGGTGGCGGGCCGCGGCGATGGCGTCGCCCTCGCGGGTGTGGGCCTTCTCGCGCACCAGCAGCTCGTCACGGGCGGCCGCCAGGTGGCCGGGTCGACGACGGACGGGCGGCCGGGCGGCGCGGTGACCGGATCACCGGGCGTGATCGTCATGGTGTCCTCCGTGGTCTCTCGTGCCGGGCGGTGCCGTAGGACACGACGCCCGGCGGGGTCACCAGGACAGACTCGCCGCCCGGCCGGAACTCATCGCCCGTCCGCGCGTCCGGCACCGTGCCGGCCGGCACGGTCCGAGCCCGTCCGGGCCGTGAGCGTCCCCCCGGCCCGTCGGGGGACCGGCAGCACCGGGGCCGTCTACTCCGCCCCGCCCACCGTGAACCCGGTCACCGCGCCGCCGCCCGCCCTGCGGAAGGCGAACGCCGCTCCCCCGTGCGCCAGCGCGACCTCCCGGACGATCGAGAGGCCGAGCCCCGAGCCCGGCAGGGAGCGGGCGTCCGCGGCGCGGTAGAAGCGGTCGAAGACGCGGGTGAGGTCGGTCTCGGTGATGCCGGGCCCGCGGTCGAGGACCTCGACGCGGACGGTGCCCGGCAGGGCCGGGCCGGTCACCCTGATCTCGATGGGCTCGCGGCCCTCGCGGTCGAACTTGGCGGCGTTCTCCACCAGGTTGGACAGCGCCCGCTGGAGCATGCCGGGCCGCCCGTCGGTGGTGGTGTCGCCGGCGGCACGGACCACGATCCGCCGCCCGGTACGGCGCCGCGCGAGCCCCGCCACGTCCTCGGCCAGGTCGGCGAGGTCGATCCGCTGCGGCGGCTCGGTGTCCGACTGCCCGGCTGCGAGGTCCACCAGTTCGTTGACCAGGTCGGTCAGTTCGCGCGCCTCCTGGCCGAGGTCGGCCACGAGTTCGTCCCGGGTGGCGGGCGGCAGTTCGTCGATGCGGCGCAGCAGCGAGATGTTGGTCCGCAGCGAGGTCAGCGGCGTCCGCAGCTCGTGCCCGGCGTCCTGGACCAGCCGCCGCTGGTCCTCCTCGGACTGGGCGAGGCGCCCCAGCATGCGGTCGAAGGCGCGGCCGAGGCGCCCCACCTCGTCGTAGCCGGTGACGGGCACCTGGACGCCGAGGCGGCGGGTGCGCGCGACGTCCTCGGCGGCGGTCGTCAGCATGACCAGGCGGTGGGTGATGCGCCGGGCCAGCCACCAGCCGGACAGTCCGGCCGCCGTCACGACCGCGGCCATCAGGAGCAGCGTGCGCTGCTGGAGCGCCCGCAGCAGGTCCTCGGTGTCGCTGAACTCCTGCGCGATCTGCACCGCGCCCCGGCCGCCGCCGAGCGCGACGGTGGCGACCCGGTAGACGTCGCTGCCGACGTCGACGTCCTTGTGCTCGACGATCGTGCCCGCGACCGCCGCCGCGGCGATCTCCCGGTCGGCGTCCTTCACGGGCAGCCCCGGGTTCCCGGGGTCGACGACGGTTCCGTCCGCCCCCAGCACCTGCACGTCGGTGCGGGCCGGGCGCACGATGTCGTGGCCGGGCGCGGCGGAGGAGAAGTCGGCGGGGGCCATCGCCCGGTCCCGCACCTCGTCGCGCAGGTCCTGCACGACCTCGTCGAAGACGGACTCCTGGTCCACCCGCACCAGGCGGGCGGCGGCGTTGTACGACAGGACGCCGACGATGACGGTGACGACCGCCGTCACCGCCGCGAAGGACACCGCGAAGGTGGTGCGCAGCGAGACGGCCTGCGGGCGTCGCCGGGACACCCACTGCCGCAGCGGGCCGGACACGGGGCGCCTCAGTCTTCCCGCAGCACGTAGCCCACGCCCCGCACGGTGTGGATCAGCTGCGGGGCGCCGGGCCCGTCGAGCTTGCGGCGGAGGTAGCCGACGTAGACGGCGAGGTTCTTGGAGCCGGGGCCGAAGTCGTAGCCCCAGATGCGGTCGTAGATCGTGGAGTGGTCGAGGACGATGCCGGCGTTGCGCACCAGCAGTTCCAGCAGCTCGAACTCGGTGCGGGTCAGTTCCAGTTCGCGTTCCCCGCGCCAGGCCCGCCGCGCCTGCGGGTCCACACGCAGCCCGGCCGCCTCCAGGGAACGCGCGGCGGCCACCGGCACCGGGGCCGCGTCCTGCGGGACACCCGCCGTGGTGTCCGTCCCGGCGGCGTCCTTCCCGGCGGCGTCGGCCGGCGCGCCGGTACCGGTGCGGCGCAGCAGGGCGCGCAGCCGGGCGAAGACCTCCTCGACGTCGAAGGGCTTGACCACGTAGTCGTCGGCGCCCGCGTCCAGGCCGGCGATCCGGTCGGCGGTCTCCACGAGCGCCGTCAGCATCAGGATCGGGGTGCGGTCGCCCTCGGCGCGCAGCACCCGGCAGACCTGGAGGCCGTCGATGCCGGGCATCATCACGTCCAGGACGAGGACGTCCGGCGACGACCGGTGGGCGTGCGCCAGGGCCTCGACGCCGTCGGCGACCGCGGTGACCCGGTAGCCCTCCAGGGTCAGCGCGCGTTCCAGGGCGTGACGGATGGCGCGGTCGTCTTCGGCGAGCAGCAGCGTGTGGGGCACGCGCCCAGTCTCCCAGCCGTCACGGTCCCACGGCGTGACGGGCGGCTCACCGGGCGCCCTTCTTACGTGCCTCTCACCCGCCCCGGCCCGCTCAGCCCGCCGGCCGCAGGGCCGCGAGCTGCTCCGCGAACGGCACCACCGCGAACTCGTCCTTCACGGCGGGCCGGGCCGCCGCCAGGCCGCTCATCAGCGCGGCCAGTTCCCCGGCGGCCCGCTCGATCCGCTCGGGCAGGCCCGGCGCGCCCCAGTCCTCGGAGGCGGCGTAGACACCGGTCGGGACGACGACGGCCCGCAGGTGGGCGAACAGGGGCCGCAACGCGTGCTCCAGCACCAGCGAGTGCCGGGCCGTGCCGCCGGTGGCCGCGATCAGCACGGGCTTGCCGGCCAGCGCGTCCCTGTCGAGGACGTCGAAGAAGGACTTGAACAGTCCGCTGTACGACGCCGAGAACACCGGGGTGACCACGATCAGCCCGTCCGCCGCCGTGACCGCCTCCAGCGCGGCGGCCAGCTCCCGGCCGGGGAATCCGTTGGTGAGGTGGTGGGCGATCTCGACGGCGAGGTCGCGCAGCTCCACGACCCGTACGTCGGCCGGGGCGCGTCCGGTGGTGGCGGCCGCGAGCCGGTCGGCCAGCAGGCGGGTGGACGACGGGACGCTCAGTCCCGCCGAGACGACGACGAGCTTCATGCGACGGTCTCCTTGTCCTGAGCGTTGTCCTGCGCGGCGGCGTCCTGAGCGGTGGCGTTCTTGGCCGCCAGGAGCGACCGGTGGGTCGGCGCGTCCGGCACGTCGGCCGGGCGGCCCTTGGCGAACTCCTCGCGCAGCACCGGCACGACCTCCTCGCCGAGCATGTCGAGCTGCTCCAGCACGGTCTTCAGCGGCAGTCCGGCGTGGTCCATCAGGAACAGCTGGCGCTGGTAGTCACCGGCGTACTCCCGGAACGCCAGCGTCTTCTCGATGACCTGCTGCGGCGAGCCGACGGTCAGCGGGGTCTGGTCGGTGAAGTCCTCCAGGGACGGCCCGTGCCCGTAGACCGGCGCGTTGTCGAAGTACGGCCGGAACTCGCGCACCGCGTCCTGCGAGTTCCTCCGCATGAAGACCTGCCCGCCGAGGCCGACGATCGCCTGCTCGGGGGTGCCGTGCCCGTAGTGGGCGTAGCGGGCCCGGTACAGCTCGATCATCCGCCTGGTGTGGTCGGCCGGCCAGAAGATGTTGTTGTGGAAGAAGCCGTCGCCGTAGAACGCGGCCTGTTCGGCGATCTCGGGCGAGCGGATGGAGCCGTGCCAGACGAACGGCGGGACGTCGTCCAGCGGGCGGGGCGTCGAGGTGAAGCCCTGGAGGGGGGTGCGGAACGTGCCCTCCCAGTTGACGACGTCCTCGCGCCACAGCCGGTGCACCAGGTTGTAGTTCTCGATGGCGAGGTTGATGCCCTCGCGGATGTCCTGGCCGAACCAGGGGTAGACCGGGCCGGTGTTGCCGCGGCCCATCATCAGGTCGACGCGCCCGTCGGCCAGGTGCTGGAGCATCGCGAAGTCCTCGGCGATCTTCACCGGGTCGTTCGTGGTGATCAGCGTCGTGGAGGTGGACAGGATCAGCTTCTCCGTCCGCGCGGCGATGTAGCCGAGCATCGTCGTCGGGGACGACGGCACGAACGGCGGGTTGTGGTGCTCACCCGTGGCGAAGACGTCCAGGCCTACCTCCTCGGCCTTCAGCGCGATGGCGACCATGGCCTTGATCCGCTCGCGCTCGGTCGGCGTACGCCCCGTGGTGGGGTCCGGCGTGACATCGCCGACCGTGAAGATCCCGAACTGCATGGCCGCTCACCCTCCAACTTGTTTACGGTTCAACTATACCGCCCAACAGCGACCCCGCACCCCGTATTCCGCCTCACCACCGGCGGCCCGTCCCCGACCCCGGCACGCCCCCCCCCGCCGACGAGACCACGGCGGGCGCACCACCGGCGGCCCGCGCGTCCCGCCGGGGGTGCCGTCCCGGCCCGATGCGCTACAGCGACCTCGCCCTGCTGCTGGTCGCCGTGAAGGACTGGGCGGAGACCCGCTTCGACGAGGTCCACGCCGCCCGCGAGCGCTACGACACCGCGGGCTGACCCCGCTACGACCCGAGCGGCAGCGCGTCGGTGTAGCCGTTCACCGGCCGTTCCACCTCCGCGACGGTACGACCGTCCAGCGCGACCGCCGCCGAGGACGTACCCAGCGCGCCCTGCGCGTGCCAGGTCCCCGTCACCGTGACCCAGGTGTCGGCCTTCGGCGCACGCACGCCGTACACCCGCACCTTCACGGACTGCGCGTCCGCCGCACAGCACGACAGCATGATCCGCGTCAGGTACCAGCCCCCGCCCCCGTCCGCGGGCGTGACGAAACCGGTCATCCGCACCGTGCGCCCTTCGATGGCCCGTCCCTCGTCCTGCTGCACCCGCTGGGTGAAGTCGGTCAGCGTGATCGGCAGCGGCGAGGTCGCGGGCAGCGGGTCGAAGCCGTCCTCGGCGACCACCGCGACCGCCTTGGGCGCCTCCCGCGAGGCGGTGTAGGAACCGAGCGCGGGCGGGGCGTAGAACAGCAGGCTCAACGCGGGCAGGAACAGCAGCCAGGCGACCCGGGGCACACCCGAGTGATCGTGCCCGTGACCGTCGCCGTCCTCCGCGGGCCGCTCCACCGGCCGCCGGGCCGACCACGCCTCCGCCGCCCCCAGCAGGATCAGCAGCACCCCCGAGGCGATCAGCAGCGGCCGCATCCCCTCCTTCACGTACCTCAGGTACGCCTCCGAGAACAGCGCGGCCCGCAGCAATCCGACACCGCTCAGCACCAGCAGCGCCACCTGCGCGAACCGCTTCACAGCAGGACCCCTCCCACGACCACGCTGCACACCACCGCGACGACGGCCGTGGCGCCGGAGAACCGGACCGCGAAGGCCCGCCCGAAGGTGCCCGCCTGGAGGGCGATCAGCTTCAGGTCGACCATCGGGCCGACCACCATGAACGTCAGCCGCGCCGTCGGCGAGAACCCGCTGAGCGAGGCCGCCACGAACGCGTCGGCCTCCGAACACACCGCCAGCACGATCGCCAGCACCGCCAGGAACAGCACCGACAGCCACGGCGAGCCGGCGAAGGCGTCCACCACCGAACGGGGCACGGCCACGTTGAACGTCGCCGCCGCCATCGCACCCACCACCAGGAAACCCCCCGCGTGCAGGAAGTCGTGCTGGAAACCGCGCCGGAACTCCGTCCAGCGACTGTGCCCCGGCCGGTGCCCGGTGTGCCGCACCGCCGGCTTCAGCCACTCCTCGCGCCCCCGCCACAGCCACAGCCAGCCCATCGCGGCCGCCGTCACCAGCGAGGCCAGCAACCGGGCCAGCACCATCTCCGGACTGCCGGGGAACGCGATCGCCGTGGCGGTCAGCACCACCGGGTTCACGGCGGGCGCCGACAGCAGGAACGCGAACGCCGCGGCCGGATTCACGCCCCGCCCGATCAGGCTGTTCGCCACCGGCACCGACGCGCACTCACAGCCCGGCAGCACCACCCCCGCCGCCCCCGCGACCGGCACCGCGAGCGCGGCCCGCTTCGGCAGCAGCCGGTTGAAGAGGCTCGCCGGCACGAACGCGTCGATCGCCCCGGACAGCGCCGTACCCAGCAGCAGGAACGGCAGCGCCTGCACGGTCACCGCGAGGCACACCGTCCGCCACGCCTGCACGGCCGGGTCCTCCAGCGACCGCCCGACCAGCACCAGCACCGCACCCGGCAGCACGGCGGCACCGACCAGCAGCAGCGGCCAGTTCCGCGGCAGCGCCCGCCCGGCCCCCGGCCCCGCCCCCTCGGCCGGCAGGTGGCCGTCGTCCTCCACCCGGCTGTCCTCGACCGTCCGCATGCCTACCCCAGCCCTCCCCGCAGCCGCGCGACCTGCTCCCCGCTGAACTCCACCGTCCGCCCCATGTGCCGCACGATCACCGCCAGTTCCGCGTCGTCCAGATCCTCGAAGAGGGGACTCCAGTCGCCGCCCAGCCGCTCCCAGGTCCGCCCGAACTCGGCGATCCGCTCCGGCACCGTCGCCACCAGCACCCGCCGCCGGTCCGCCGCGTCCCGCTCCCGCACGACGTACCCCGCCTTCTCCAGCCGGTCCACCAACCGCGTCGCCGACCCCGTGGTCAGCCCCGTCAGCTCCGCGACCCGGCCCGCCGTCACCGGCTCCCGCTCCAGCGAGAGCAGGTTCAGGCACTGCAGGTCGGTCGGGTGCAGCCCCAGCCGGTCCGCGACAGCCTGGTTGAACAGCGCGAACGCCGCGACATACCGCCGGGAGACGACGGACAACTCGCCGAGCAACCGCGACCGCACGTTCCCGGACATCGCCCGCACACCCCTTCGTAGCGCCGTCCGCAGATCGTACGACGTACCCGGACCGGGCCGGCCGACAGCGCGACCCCCGCCCACCGCCGTCCACCGGGGCCGAGGACCCGCCCCGTGCGAAGCCGCCGCCGAGCCCCTCCGGCGCTCCGCCGCCCTCCTCACCGTCGCCGCCCTCTTCGCGATCGGCGGCGCCCGGCCCGTCCGGCACCGCCGTCACCATGTGGGCACCGCGGACGGCGAGCGCACGGACCCGCCTATCCTGGCCGGGCAGGCGTTCGACCGCCCGCGTTCTCCGTACGTCCGCCCCGCCCGAGGAACCGAGGAGCAGCCCCCATGGCCACCGCCGCCCCGTCCGCCGCGTCCCGCATCGCCGTCGTCACGGGTGCGAGCAGCGGCATCGGCGCCGCCACCGCCCGGCAGCTCGCCGCGGCCGGCTACCGCGTCGTCCTCACCGCCCGCCGCAAGGACCGCATCGAGGCCCTCGCCGAGGAGATCACCGCGGCGGGCGGCTCCGCGACGGCCTACCAGCTGGACGTCACCGACCGCGCCGCCGTCGACGAGTTCGCCACGGCGTTCCGGACCATCGGCGTCCTGGTCAACAACGCGGGCGGAGCGCTCGGCGCCGACCCGGTCGCCACCGGCGACCCCGCCGACTGGCGCACGATGTACGAGACCAACGTCATCGGCACCCTGAACCTCACCCAGGCCCTGCTCCCCAAGCTGGTCGCGAGCGGCGACGGCACGGTCGTCGTGGTCTCCTCCACCGCCGGCCACGGCACCTACGAGGGCGGCGCGGGCTACGTGGCCGCCAAGCACGGCGCCCACGTCCTCGCCGAGACCCTCCGCCTGGAGATCGTCGGACAGCCCGTCCGCGTCATCGAGATCGCCCCCGGCATGGTCAGGACCGACGAGTTCGCGCTGACCCGCTTCGGCGGCGACGCCGACCGGGCCGCGAAGGTCTACGAGGGCGTGGCCGAGCCCCTCACCGCCGACGACGTCGCCGAGACGATCACCTGGGCGGTGACCCGCCCCAGCCACGTCAACGTCGACCTGCTGGTCCTGCGCCCGCGCGCCCAGGCGTCCAACACCAAGGTCCACCGGGAGTCGTGATGACCGGCGCAGGCGGGACGGGAAGCCCGCAGACCCCCGAACGGGCGGCGGAGCAACGCCGCCTGGCCCAGGAGACCAAGGACGAACGCCAGGTCTGGTACTTCCTGGCCTACTTCCTCTTCGGCATCCACCTCATCGCCTTCGTGATGATCTACGCGGTGAAACACGGGAACTGAGCCCCGCACCCGGCGGGTCCTCACCGGCGTGGACAGACATCTCCCCTTCGAGACCCTGCACAACTTCCGCGACCTGGGCGGCTACCGCACCCCGGACGGCCGCCACCGCGTCCGTCCGGGCCGCCTCCACCGCTCCGACTCCCTGGGCAAGCTCACCCCGGACACCCCCGACTGGGACCTCTTCCTCTCCCTGGGCATCCGCACGGTCATCGACCTGCGCCACCCCTGGGAGGCGGAGCGCGCCGGCCGCGTCCCGGCCCACCCCTCCTTCACGTACCGCAACCTCAGCATCGAGCACCGCTTCTACGACCAGGCGGCGCAGACCCCCGACGTCGAACCCGGCCCCTACCTGGCCGAGCGGTACATGGAGGTCGCGCAGGACGGCACCGCGGAGATCCGCGAAGCCCTGCACCTCATCACCGCGACGGACGCCCCCTGGTCTTCCACTGCGCCTCCGGCAAGGACCGCACCGGACAGCTGGCCGCCCTGGTCCTCACCCTCCTGGGCATCGACGACGACCTGATCACCGAGGACTACACCCTCACCGAACTCGCCACCCCCGCCCTCCTCGCGGACTGGCGCACCCGCAACGACGGCGCCTCCCCCACCTGGCCCTACTACCTTCACGCCCCCGGATCGGTGATGCGCCTGTACCTGACCGCACTGGCCTCCCGCTACGGCTCCACGGAGGGCTACGTGGAAAGGGCCCTGGGCCTGGACCCGGAGGCCCTCGCGGCGACACTGCGCGCCGGGCTCCTCGAACCCGTCCCCCTCGGCCGGCCGGAGCTGACCTTCCGCAGAGCGCCCCCGGAGGACGCCCGCACCCTGGTCAGGCTGCGTGACACGGCGGCGCTGAGGCAACTGGCCCGCGGCATCGACCAGTGGCTGCCGGGCGAGAAGGACGAGGCCCACTTCCGCACCCGGATGCGCGAGGGCGAGGTCTGGCTCGCCCTCGCCGGCACCGCGGTGACCGGCGCCTGGGAACTCTGGTGGGACGATCCGGCGGCCTGGGGCCCCCGCCCGCCCGAGGCCGGGTACATCCACCGTCTGATGACCACCCCGCACACCTCACCGCCCGGCACCGGCCGCCGCCTCCTCGCCGAGGCGGAGTCCCGCATCGCGGCCACGGGCCGCGCGTACGCCCGCCTCGACTGCCTCTCCTCCAACCTCCGCCTGCGGACCTACTACGAGGCGGCCGGCTACCGGGTGGTCGGCGAACAGCGGGCCGAGGACGGCGGTACGGGCAGCCCGTACGCGGTGACGCTGCTGGAGAAGCGGCTGGCCTGACGCGTGCGAAGGGGTCCGGGCCACCCGGCCCGGACCCCTCGCCCCGCGGACACCGGCCGCCCGGCGGGGCTCAACCCTTCACGCAGACGACCTGCTTCAGCTTCGCCACGACCTCGACCAGGTCCCGCTGCTGGTCGATGACCTGCTCGATGGGCTTGTAGGCGCCCGGGATCTCATCGACGACGCCGGAGTCCTTGCGGCACTCCACGCCCCGCGTCTGCTCCTCCAGGTCCTTCGTCGTGAAGCGGCGCTTGGCCGCGGTGCGGCTCATCCGCCGACCCGCGCCGTGGGACGCCGAGTTGAAGGCCTTCTCGTTCCCGAGGCCCTTCACGATGTACGAACCCGTGCCCATGGAGCCGGGAATGATCCCGTACTCGCCGGAGCCGGCCCGGATCGCGCCCTTGCGGGTCACGAGCAGGTCCATCCCGTCGTAGCGCTCCTCCGCCACGTAGTTGTGGTGCGCGCTGATCTCCTTCTCGAAGGCGGGCTTGGCCTTCTTGAACTCCCGGCGGATCACGTCCTTCAGGAGTGCCATCATGATCGTCCGGTTGTGCTTCGCGTACTCCTGCGCCCAGAACAGGTCGTTGCGGTACGCCGCCATCTGCGGGGTGTCCGCGACGAACACGGCGAGATCGCGGTCGATCAGGCCCTGGTTGTGCGGGAGTTTCTGCGCCACGCCGATGTGGAACTCGGCGAGTTCCTTGCCGATGTTCCGGGAACCGGAGTGGAGCATCAGCCAGACAGAACCGGTCGTGTCCGTACACACTTCGACAAAATGATTTCCTCCGCCGAGTGTTCCCATCTGCTTCGTGGCGCGTTCCTGACGGAATTTGACCGATTCGGCGATCCCCCCGAACCGCCCCCAGAAGTCGTCCCACCCCCCGGTGGCCAGCCCGTGGAACCGGCCCGGCTCGACGGGACTGTCGTGCATCCCCCGTCCCACCGGAATCGCCTGCTCGATCTTCGAGCGCAGCCGGGAGAGGTCGCCCGGCAGGTCGTTCGCCGTCAGGGACGTCCTGACCGCGGACATCCCGCAGCCGATGTCGACCCCCACCGCCGCCGGACACACCGCGCCCTGCATGGCGATGACCGATCCGACCGTCGCGCCCTTGCCGTAATGGACGTCCGGCATGACGGCCAGGCCCTTGATCCAGGGCAGGGTGGCGACGTTGCGCAGCTGCTGGAGCGCGCCGTCCTCGACCGTCGCGGGGTCGGTCCACATACGGATCGGCACCTTCGCGCCCGGCATCTCCACGTACGACATATCGTCCTCATTCCCCCGGAAAACAACAGAAGTCTCGAATCGCAAAACCGGTGCCAAGGTCGGCAATAGAGACGGCGGACCGGCATCCACGGTGTTGCGTGCGATACACATTGTCTGCCGGTGCCGCCCCCGTCCGGCAAGCGAATAACCAGCGGGGACACTGGACCTGCCACCCACGATGTGCCCGTCGAGAGGAGCCGACCGTGCAGCGGAAGGCGTACGTACCCGGCGTCGCCGCGCTCCTCGCGGCCCTGCTGGCCGGCTGCTCGAGCAGTTCGGGCGACGGCGGCCCGACGGACAACTCCAATCCGGGCGACGCCGGCACCGTGACCGCAGCCGCTCAGCCGGGCCGCTACGACGCCCTCCCGGAGGCCTGCGGGGCGGTGGGCCGCAGCACCCTCGACTCCCTTCTGCCGGGCATCGTCCAGATCCCCGACGAGGCGCGGCGCGAGGCCGCCTACGCGGGCCAGGCGACGCTGACGTTCGACACGGACCGCAAGGCGGGCTGCCGTTGGAAGGTGGACTCCACCGACGCCATCGACCACCTGAGCGTCGACTTCGAGCGGGTGGTCTCGTACGACAACGCGGTCAGTGACGACAGCCAGGCCGAGACGCTGTTCGCCGGAAAGGTGACGGCGGCCGGTCTGCCCGCGCCCACCGCGTCGCGGCCGGCCGGCGTCGCGGCCACCCCCTCCGGCGGTACGACGGCGGCCCCTTCCGCCTCGTCCTCCTCGTCCCCGTCGCCGTCCTCGTCCGCCTCGGCCTCGGCGTCCGCCTCCGCTTCCCCTTCCACTTCCACTTCCGCCTCCGCCGACCTCCAGTCCCGGCTCCTGGACGATCTCGGGGACGAGGCCTTCGTCGACGACGTGCTCGCCAGCTCCGGTTCGACGGCGAAACAGCGCACGGTGACTGTGGTGTTCCGCACGTCGAACGTCATCGTGACCATCGAGTACGAGGAGCAGGCGACGTCCCTCGGCGTCGTCCCGGACAGCAAGGAAATGCAGGACAGCGCCCGGAAACTGGCCGCGCAGCTCGCCGACTCCCTGGCCGGCTGAGGCCACTTCGGGCGCACGGGCCCCGCGCGTGCGATGCCCTCGAAGCGGAAACGCACGGCTTCTTCACCGCGTACCGTGGCCCACCGGACCCCGATCCGACCGCAGGAACCACGAGCGTCATGAGTGAAGGAACCATGCAGCGACGAGCCCAGCGAGACGACCAGCGTGCCCAGCGAGACCGGCGAGCGATGCGTGCGGGAGGCGTGAACCGTCTTCTGGCCGCGGCGGCCGCGGTCCCCGTGATGCTGATCGTCGCGGGCTGCTCCTCGGACTCCGGCTCGGACTCCGGCTCCGGCTCCGGTGGTGCGTCCGCCGCGCAGGAGACCGGTGGCGCGTCCGCCGTCGCCTCCCCGAGTGCCGAGCCGACCGTGCAGGCGGCGGCGTACAGGACGCTGCCCGAGGCGTGCGGCGTGCTGTCGAAGAAGACGCTGACCGCGCTGGTGCCGAAGGCCCCCGCCAAGGGCAAGGAGGGCACGTCGAGCGACCGGGCGGCACGGGCCTCCTGTTCCTGGTCCAGCCTGGACAACAACGGGGTGAAGGGCTCGCAGTTCCGCTGGCTGAACGTCTCGATGGTCCGTTTCGAGACGGACGCGGCGAGCAGCGGCGAGCAGCAGGCGCAGGAGTACTACGCGAAGCAGGTGCAGGGCGCGTCGGCGACGACGGGGGCGAAGAACGCGAAGTCGCAGGCGCTCGCCGGGACGGGCGACCAGGCGACGACCGTGCGCTACGACCTGAAGAAGTCGGAGGGCGCCTTCAAGCAGCAGACGGTGGTGGCGCGCGTGGAGAACGTGGTCGTCACGCTGGACTACAACGGTGCCGGTCTGGCCGGTGAGAAGACGCCGGACGCGGACGCGCTGGTGAAGTCCGCGGAGCTGGCGGCGAAGGAGGCGGTGGCGTCGGTCGAGACGGCCAACGGCGAGGGTTCGGGCGGCGGTTCGTCGTCCCCGGCGCCGTCGGAGACGTCGTCGAAGGCCCCGCCGGCGGCGGCGTCGCCCTCGGTCTCGGCGTCGGCCTCGGCGGCGGTCGCCAAGAAGACCTCGACGGCGGCCGCGAAGAAGAGCTGACGTACCCGCAACACGTGAGCCGCACACATGTGCCACCCTGTTGCGCGCAACAACACGCAAGGGAGGGGAGTACGGGTGGCCGCGCCAATCCAACTGACCCGGATGCACCGCATTCTCATCGGTGTGGTCGTGACCGGCGCCGTGATCATCGCCGCGATCGGCTTCGCCGGTTCGTACGCGGCCGTCCGTGAGCTGGCTCTCGAGAAGGGCTTCGGGAACTTCGCGTACGTGTTCCCGATCGGCATCGACGCGGGCATCTGCGTCCTGCTGGCCCTGGACCTGCTGCTGACGTGGATCCGCATCCCCTTCCCGTTGCTGCGGCAGACGGCGTGGCTGCTGACGGCGGCGACGATCGCGTTCAACGGCGCGGCCGCCTGGCCGGACCCGTTGGGCGTCGGCATGCACGCGGTGATCCCGATCCTGTTCGTGGTGTCCGTCGAGGCGGCCCGGCACGCGATCGGCCGGATCGCCGACATCACGGCCGACAAGCACATGGAGGGGGTGCGGCTCACCCGCTGGCTGCTGTCCCCGGTGCCGACGTTCCTGCTGTGGCGCCGGATGAAGCTGTGGGAGCTGCGCTCGTACGAGCAGGTCATCAAGCTGGAGCAGGAACGTCTCGTCTACCAGGCCCGGCTGCGTTCCCGCTTCGGCCGGGCCTGGCGCCGCAAGGCTCCGGTGGAGTCCCTGATGCCGTTGCGGCTGGCGCGTTACGGCGTTCCCCTGGCGGAGACGGCCCCGGCGGGCCTGGCGGCGGCGGGGATCGAGCCGGCGGTGCTTCCCCCGGCGTCGCCGCAGCCGCAGGCTCTCGCGCCCCAGCAGGAGCTGCAGGAGCTGTCGGCGGCCCCGGCCCAGCAGCAGTTGCGGCAGGGCCGGCAGGAGCCGCAGCAGCAGTTCCGGCAGCAGGCGGAGCAGCCGGAGCAGCCGGAGCAGGCGCCCGAGGACGACCAGAGTCCCTGGTTCCAGTCGCCGCACGAGGTGCAGTACCAGGGCGGCTACGACCCCACCTACGACCCCTCGGAGCAGTACGCCCGGTGGTACGAGGAGCAGCAGCAGGCCGAGCAGTACGCGGACCAGTACCAGGAGGAGCCCCCGGCGCAGGAGCCCTCCCCGGAGGAGACCGGTTCCTTCCCCATCCCGGTGGTCCCGGGCCGCAACCGCGAGCTCGGTGAGGGCGGCGGCAGTCCGGAGCCGACCGAGGAGGACTACTACCTGGTCTTCAAGAAGTCGATCAACGGCAGCTACCCCACCTCGGGCCAGCTCCGGGACGACGTGGAGGCGACGTTCGGCGTGACGCTCCCGCCGCGCGAGGCCGACCGCATGGTCAACCGCTTCACCAACCGCCACACGGCGGAACTGCAGGACGACCACATCGCGTAGCCGGCGGACACGGAGACGACGGAAGGGGGCACCCGGTGCTGACACCGGGTGCCCCCTTCCGTCGTCCGGCCGGGCCTACTCCCCGAGCAGGGCCCGCACCCGCTCCTGGCCCACGGCCAGCAGCAGGGTGGGCAGTCGCGGCCCGGTGTCGCGCCCGACGAGCAGGTGGTACAGCAGCGCGAAGAACGTCCGCTGGGCGGTCTTGATCTCCGGCGGCAGTTCCTTGGGCGTGGCGTCCGGGGAGAACCCGGCCTGCACCTTGGGCACGCCGTACACGAGGTGGGTGAGCCCGTCGAGGGACCAGTTCTCGGCGAGGCCGTCGAGCAGGAGCCGCAGCGACTGCTGGGAAGCCTCGTCGAGGGACTTCAGCAGTTCGGCGTCGGGTTCCTCGCGCACGACGGTCCGCTGGTCGGCGGGGACGTGCGTGTTGATCCAGGCCTCGGCCCTGTCGAAGCGGGGGCGTGCCTCGTCGAGGGTGCCGAGCGGGTTGTCGGGGTCCAGTTCGCTGAGGATGCGCAGCGCCTGGTCCTGGTGTCCGGCGGTGATGTCGGCGACGGAGGCGAGGGTGCGGTACGGCAGCGGCCGGGGCGTGCGGGGCAGCTCGCCGCCGGCAGTGCGGACCGCGCGGGAGTGGGCGGCCACGTCGGCGGGCAGGGCGGAGCCGTCGGCGACCTTGGCGTCGAGCTTGTCCCACTCGTCGTAGAGCCGCTGGATCTCCTGGTCGAAGGCGATCTTGAAGGACTGGTTGGGGCGGCGGCGGGCGTACAGCCAGCGCAGGAGCTGCGGCTCCATGATCTTCAGGGCGTCGGCGGGGGTCGGGACGCCGCCCTTGGACGAGGACATCTTGGCCATGCCGCTGATGCCGACGAACGCGTACATCGGGCCGATCGGCTGCTTGCCGCCGAAGATGCCGACGATCTGCCCGCCGACCTGGAAGGAGGAGCCGGGCGAGGAGTGGTCGACGCCGCTGGGCTCGAAGATGACGCCTTCGTACGCCCAGCGCATGGGCCAGTCGACCTTCCAGACCAGCTTGCCGCGGTTGAACTCGTTGAGCCGGACGGTCTCGGAGAAGCCGCAGGGGTCGCAGACGTACGTCAGCTCGGTGCTGTCGTCGTCGTAGGCGGTGACGGTGGTGAAGTCCTTCTCGCAGTTGCCGCAGTACGGCTTGTACGGGAAGTAGCCGGCCGAGCCGGAGCTGCCGTCGTCCTCGGCCGCGGCGCCGGAGCCCTCGGCGGCCTCCAGCTCGGCCTCGTCGAGCGGCTTCTGCTGCTGCTTCTTGGCCGGGGCCTTCTTGGTGCGGTACTGGTCGAGGATCGCGTCGATGTCGCCGCGGTGCCGCATGGCGTGCAGGATCTGCTCGCGGTAGACGCCGGAGGTGTACTGCCGGGTCTGGCTGATCCCGTCGAACTCGACGCCCAGCTCCGCCAGCGACTCGACCATCGCGGCCTTGAAGTGCTCGGCCCAGTTCGGGTGGGCCGAGCCCGGCGGGGCGGGGACGGAGGTCAGCGGCTTGCCGATGTGCTCGGCCCAGGACTCGTCGACCCCCGCGATCCCGGCCGGCACCTTGCGGTAGCGGTCGTAGTCGTCCCAGGAGATCAGGTGGCGCACCTGGTGGCCGCGCCGGCGGATCTCGTCGGCGACGAGGTGCGGCGTCATGACCTCGCGGAGGTTCCCGAGGTGGATGGGGCCCGAGGGGGAGAGGCCGGACGCGACGACGACCACCGGAGCGGCAGCGAGTGATGTCGCTTTGCCCGGGGCCCGACGCTCCGACTCCTCGATGACCTCATCCGCGAAACGGGAGACCCAGTCGGTGGTCTCGGTGCTCTGAGCCACGATCGGCACGTCCTCTGGTGTGAAGGCTTGAAGGTTCGAAGTGCGTTCCATTGTCCCAGGCCGGGCCGCATCCGCGAAAACCGCTTTTCACCGCGTGGGATACTCGGTCTCCGTAGTACTTTCCGGAACCCGAGCAGAACGGCAGCCACCCCATGGCCTCGGTCACGTCCCTCAGTCACTCCGTCGAACAGCGCCTCGCGTCCGCCCTCTCGGCTGCTCTGCCGGAGGCCGTCGGCGCGGACCCGCTGCTGCGACGCAGCGACCGGGCGGACTACCAGGCGAACGGCATCCTGGCCCTGGCGAAGAAGGCGAAGGCCAACCCGCGGGAGCTGGCGACGCAGGTCGTCTCCCGGGTGGCCGCCGGTGACCTGATCAAGGACATCGAGGTCTCCGGGCCGGGCTTCCTGAACGTGACGGTCACCGACCGGGCGATCGTGGAGAACCTCGGCGCGCGGTACGCGGACGCCGACCGCCTCGGTGTGCCCCTCGCGGACGCGCCGGGCACCACGGTGATCGACTACGCCCAGCCGAACGTGGCGAAGGAGATGCACGTCGGCCACCTGCGGTCGGCGGTCATCGGTGCCGCGGTCGTGCAGATCCTGGAGTTCACCGGCGAGACCGTGGTGCGCCGGCACCACATCGGCGACTGGGGCACCCAGTTCGGCATGCTCATCCAGTACCTGGACGAGCACCCGCACGAGCTGGACCACAAGGACTCCGAGGTCAGCGGTGAGGAGGCGATGTCGAACCTCGACCGCCTCTACAAGGCCGCGCGCAGGCTGTTCGACGCGGACGAGGAGTTCAAGACGCGGGCCCGGCGCCGGGTGGTGGACCTCCAGGCCGGGGACCCGCACACCCTCGCCGTGTGGCAGCGGTTCGTCGACGAGTCGAAGATCTATTTCTTCTCCGTCTTCGAGAAGCTGGACATGGAGATCCGGGACGAGGACATCGTCGGCGAGTCGGGTTACAACGACATGCTGGCGGAGACCTGCCGTCTCCTGGAGGAGTCGGGCGTGGCGGTCCGCTCGGAGGGCGCCCTGTGCGTCTTCTTCGACGACGTCAAGGGCCCGGACGGCAACCCGGTCCCGCTGATCGTGCAGAAGTCGGACGGCGGCTACGGCTACGCGGCGACCGACCTGTCGGCGATCCGCGACCGCGTCCTGCACCTCAAGGCGGACACGCTCGTCTACGTCGTCGACGCCCGGCAGTCGCTGCACTTCAAGATGGTCTTCGAGACCGCGCGCAGGGCCGGCTGGCTGAACGGCGACGCCACGGCGCACCAGCTCGCCTTCGGCACGGTCCTGGGCAAGGACGGCAAGCCGTTCAAGACCCGTGAGGGCGAGACGGTGAAGCTGGTCGACCTCCTCGACGAGGCGGTCGACCGCGCCACGGCGGTCGTGCGGGAGAAGGCGGAGAAGGTCGGCCTGACCGAGCGGGAGATCGAGGAGAACGGCCGGTACGTCGGCATCGGCGCCGTCAAGTACGCCGACCTGTCGACCTCCGCCGTGCGGGACTACAAGTTCGACCTGGACCAGATGGTCTCGCTGAACGGCGACACGTCGGTCTACCTCCAGTACGCGTACGCGCGTGTCCAGTCGATCCTGCGCAAGGCGGGCGAGGCCCGCCCGGCCGCGCACCCGGAGCTGGAACTGGCCCCGGCGGAGCGGGCGCTGGGCCTGCACCTGGACCAGTTCGGCGAGACGGTCCAGGAGGTCGCGGCGGCCTACGAGCCGCACAAGCTGGCCGCGTACCTGTACCAGCTGGCCTCGCACCTGACGACGTTCTACGACCAGTGCCACGTGCTGTCCGCGGACAATGCACCGGAGGTCGTCGAGAACCGCCTCTTCCTGGTGGACCTCACCGGCCGCACCCTCCACAAGGGCATGGCCCTGCTGGGCATCCGGACGCCCGAGCGGCTCTGACGGTGCGCCGCCCACCGGACCGCGCGTCTGCGGCCCGGTGGACGGCCGGCGAGCGCCGGTCCCCGGCGCACCGCCCCCGTACGGCCCTGCCGGCCGGCTTCTGAGCCGTTGTCAGACCCTCCCCCTACAGTCACCGGCATGGCGACTCTTCCCAACCCGCTGCCCAAGCTGGCGTCCGACCCCAGCGGACGTTCCCTCGGCCTCCAGCTCCCGCCGGGCCGGCTGATCGACACGACGGACCAAGGGGTGTGGCACGAGCCACTGTTGTGGCACGCCGAACGGGCGGCGGCACCGGGCAACTGGGCGGCGCTGGGCGGACCCGCGGGGCGGGCCGGTCTGGTCCCGGTCCTCGTCGCCCTGGGCGGTTCCCAGGGCGGGCCGCAGCGGTGGGACCTGGCGCCCGCCGACATGTCGTACCCGGGGGACCACGACGCGGAGGAGGTGCTCGCGGACCTCTGGGAGGAGTGGGCGGCGGAGGACGAGGAGTGGCCCGGTCCGGCCGACGCCCCCTCGCTCCAAGCCGATCCGGACGCGCGGGCCGCGCAGGTCGCCGACCTCCTCGCGGGTGAGGGACCCTCGTGGTTCGAGGCACCGCACCTGGCCCTCGTACCGGCCCGCCGCAGCGCGGACGTACCGGCGGTCATCGGCTGGTCGGGCCCGGTGAACCACGAGAACGACACGGCGCGGCTGTCCGCGGTCCTGCGTTCGTGGGAGGACCGTTTCGGCATACGGGTCGTGGGTATCGGCTTCGACGTCCTGGCCGTCTCGGTGGCGGCCCCGCCCACCACCGTCGCGGAGGCGGAGGCGGTGGCCGCCGAACACTTCGCGTTCTGCCCGGACAACGTCCTCCAGGGATCCGGCACCCTGAAGGCGTACGCCGCCGGGCTGCTCGGCGAGCACGCCTGGTCCTTCTGGTGGGACTGACCGCCCTCCCCGCTCCCCCTGAATCCCCGTCCCGGCAGCCCCTCCGCGGTCTCCTGCGGGGTCTGCGTCACGAAGCACGGCCGGGAGGGTGCGGACCGCGAAAGGCGGACGGGCTCTACGGCGTCGGGGACGCCCCCGCCCGCTGCCACGCGGACCCGCCGAGCGGGAACTCGTACGCGGGCCGCCCGTTGTTGCCGCTCGTGCGGAACGGCCTGCCCTTGTCGTCGACGACCAGCGTGCCGTGCCGGGACCCGCTGGACCAGGACAGCTCCAGCGTCCAGCTCACGTCGTACGCGGAGGCGTCGGCGTCGATGTAGTAGACCTCGGGGTCGGACTCGCTGACCTTGAAGGGGAAGTCGGCGTGCCCGGCCTCCGGCACCAGCGCCGGGCGCACGGCGTCGAGGGCCACGGTGAAGTAGCGGGTCGGCACCCCGCCCCCGCAGCCGACGCCCGGATAGCCCATGGCGTAGTCGTTCCAGGCGAGCGGCGTCCGCTTCTGGACCGTGCGGACCTTCAGCCCGTCGACGACCACCGTCTCGTCACCGGTCCCCTGCACGGTCACCTGCACGAACTGCGACCCCGAGGACACGGCCCCGTGCGCGGCCACCCAGGCGGGCGCGTCCTGCTCGACGGGCGGCGGCGAGACCCGTCCCGGCTCACGGTCGATCAGGTAGCGCTGGCCGCAGGGGTCCAGCCAGGCGTTCGGGCGGACCTCCACCGTGAGCGGAGGAGCCCCGCCGCCGTCCTCGACGGCCGCGCCGGGCCGTTCGGCGCCGGAGACCGAGGGTGACGGCGTCCCCGAAGAGGACGCGGACACGGACGCCGACGCGGACGGCGAGGCGGAGGCCGACCCGCTCCCGGACGGCGACGCGCTCCCCGTCCCCCTCTCCTGCACGGACGGGGCGGCCCCGGCGCCCCGCGCACCCCCGGCGTCCTCGACGCCACCGTCGGACAGCCGCATCCCGAGAACCACGGCTCCGGCCACGGCGACGACGGCGACACCGGCCAGAACGGCCCGCCGTCGGCGCCGACCGGCGGACGGCCGCGGTACGCCGTCCCGCACGAGGTCGGTGACGAGGGCGGCCGGACCCGGCTCGGGGTCGCCGCCCCGCACGCCCTCCGCCGGCCCGGGCTCGGGTTCCCCCCGCACGCCCTCCGCCGGGGCCGCGTCAGGCTCCACCACCGGCACCGCGTCCGGCTTCACCGTCGACGCCGCGTCCGGCTCCGCCGCCGGCCCGCTCTCCTTCTTCCCCCGCGCCGCGTCCGCCAGCACCCACCGCCGGTGCAGCTCGACCAGCTCGGCCGGCGAGGCCTTGCACAGCCGGGCGAGCCGTTCCACAGGCGCGTAGTCCGTGGGGACGGCGTCCCCGTTGCAGTAGCGGTGCAGCGTCGACGTACTCATGTGGAGCCGTTTCGCGAGCGTGCCGTAGCTCAGCCCGGATCGGTCCTTCAGTTCTCGCAGTAGTTCCGCGAACTCGGCCGCAGCCACTGTTCGTCCACCCCTCGTGTCCCATCCCGGCGTTCCAGGGATGGTGCGTTTCCCCAGCTCAGACGCGTTGCGGGCGTTCCAGCGTCCCGGATCGTCCGCAGGTCGTGGCGGCCGGGACGGATCTCCCCACAAGCTGTGGCCATCCAAGCACGCCGCCCCCGGCACCCGGTCGAGCGGCGTACGCCAACCACCCTTTTCGGTAAGAGGAATTCACCATGCGCATCCGCCGCACCAGCCGCCGGCTCGTCCCCGCAGTCGCCGCGCTCGCCGCCCTCTCGCTCACGGCCTGCGAGAACGGAACGGGCACCGAGGACGAGGGCGCGTCCGCCCCCGCGTCGTCGGTCACCGCACAGCCCCGGGGAACCGACAAGCCGACCACCGGCTCGGACACGGGGACGGGTACGGGTACCGGCACGGACACCAGCACCGGATCGGGCTCGGGCTCGGCCGCGAAGCCGGCCGGCGGAACGTCCGCCAAGCCGGGCGCCGGTGCCGGCACCGCCACCGACGACAAGGACCCGAACGCCCCCGAGAACCGCGTCCTGTGCAACGGCTCGAACACGAAGGTGACCGCCCAGCCGGTCCCGCGCCCCCTCAACCACATGCTGATCACGGTCACCAACACCGGCAGCAAGGTGTGCGACCTGACCTACTACCCGGTGCTCCGCTTCGACGAGATGCAGTGGGCGCCCGCGGCGGCGGAGGCGACCAAGCCGCAGGCGGTCACGACCCTCTCGCCCGGCGAGTCCGGCTACGCGGGCGTCCTGCTGTCGGCGGCCGACGGCAGCGGCGACGGCGGGACGACCGCCAAGAAGCTGACGGTCGCCTTCCAGGGCCGCACCCCGAACAGCAACGGCGGCGCCTCCGCGACGCCGCCGCTCCCGGCCGAGGGCGTCTACTACGACAGCTCGCTGACGGTGACGTACTGGCAGCAGAGCATGGACGACGCGCTCGCCTGGTGAGCCGGTGAGCAAGGAGGCCGACGGGTCAGCGGGTCAGCGGGTCAGCGCAGGGTCCGGGCCACCTCGGTGGCCCAGTAGGTGAGGATGTTCTGCGCCCCCGCCCGCTTGATGCCGGTGAGCGTCTCCAGGATCGCCCGGTCGCGGTCGATCCAGCCCTTCTCGGCGGCGGCCTCGATCATCGAGTACTCGCCGGAGATCTGGTAGGCGGCGACGGGCACGTCCACCGCGTCGGCGACCCGCGCGAGGACGTCGAGGTAGGGCCCGGCCGGCTTGACCATCACCATGTCGGCGCCCTCCTCGAGGTCGAGAGCCAGCTCGCGCAGGGACTCCCGCACGTTGGCGGGGTCCTGCTGGTACGTCTTGCGGTCCCCCCGCAACGAGGAGCCGACGGCCTCCCGGAAGGGCCCGTAGAAGGCGGAGGAGTACTTGGCGGTGTAGGCCAGGATGGCGACGTCCTCCCGCCCGATCTGGTCGAGGGCGTCGCGGACGACCCCGATCTGCCCGTCCATCATGCCGCTGGGCCCCACGACGTGGGCGCCCGCGTCGGCCTGGACCTGCGCCATCTCGGCGTACCGCTCGAGGGTGGCGTCGTTGTCGACCCGGCCCTGCTCGTCGAGTACCCCGCAGTGCCCGTGGTCGGTGAACTCGTCGAGGCAGAGGTCGGACATCACCAGCAGGTCGTCCCCGACCTCGGCCCGCACGTCCCGCAGCGCGACCTGGAGGATGCCGTCCGGGTCGGTCCCCACGGTCCCGAGGGCGTCCTTCTTGGACTCCTCCGGCACCCCGAAGAGCATGATCCCGGAGATCCCGGCCTCCACGGCCTCCGCGGCGGCCTTCTTCAGGCTGTCGCGGGTGTGCTGCACGACCCCGGGCATCGCCCCGATCGGCACCGGCTCGCTCACGCCCTCCCGCACGAACGCGGGAAGGATGAAGTCGGCCGGGTGCAGCCGGGTCTCGGCGACCATGCGCCGCATGACGGGGGTGGTCCGCAGCCGCCGCGGACGCGAACCGGGAAAGGATCCGTACGTCGTCATGCGTCCACGCTACGCCCGTCCCACCCACCCCTTTGCCGACGCCCCGTCGGCCCCGGACCGCCCTCGCCGTCCTGGCCGTCCTCGTCCGCGACGATCCGCAGCGCGGGCTCCGGCGCGAACTCACCGACCCGGAAAGCGGCGTCACGCCAGTTGACGCACAGGTCCAGCAGGCGGTCGGTGTCCTGGGACCAGGGCGGCGTCTGACAGCGCACGGTGGGGAACAGCACGGCCGAGGCGAGCCTGACCGCCGCCAGCGCGGCACCGGCATGGGGTTCCACGCCGATCTCGGCGCCCTCCTGCCTCAGGGTCTCCAGGTCGTCGGCCGCTTGGAGCAGGACTCGGTACACGCGTGCGTAGGCGGAGTGGGTCGCGTCGTCGGGCATGGGCTGCTTCCTCGGGAGTCGTGGAGGGTCGGGGCGGGTTCCGCGGCCGCGGGGAGACATCCGGCCGTTCCCCGCGAGAGGTTCAGGCCGCGGGGGCGGGCACGGGGGCCGTCGCCGCTCTGCGGGCACGGCAGTCGCGACAAACCCTCTCCGGCCCCGCGGTGGGAAGGACGCGGGTGCAGCCGCCCTCGCAGTCCGTCCAGGGGTCGGCCCAGGGCTCCGGTGTGGTCGCCACCGGTGCGGGAGGCGGGTCCTCGCCGGGTGCCGCGAAAGGTGACAGGGGTGGCAGGGGCGGCGGGAGCCCCTCCCGGAGCCGGCGGGCGAGGAACCCGGCGGGAGTTTTCAGGAGGACGGGAACGTCGTCGGTCATCGCGTGGATCACGGCGGCCCGGGAGGCGCCGTTGTCGAACCAGGCGACGACGGCGGGAATGAGGCGTTCCACGTCCTTCCGGGAGAGCGTGAAGCGGTCGTCGGTGCGACGCAGTCCGGCAAGCAGGGCGGAGGCCTTGTCGCGGTGTCCGCTGTCGAACGGTTCCTGTCCGCGGGGTTCGGACGGCACCGACGGAGGCTCTTCGGGCACGGGGTCGTCCGCCCCCTCGGCTCCTGCGACTTCCGCGACGGCGGCCGGCACGGCCGGGGCCACGGGCACCGCCGTGGTGACGGAGGCGACCCTGGCGACGGACACGACGACCGGCTCGTCCCGTACCTCGGACGCCTCCGCCCGGCTCCGGGTGAGCGCCGGGGCGTTGTGCGCGTACGTCCGTGTGACGAAACGGCCCCCCTCCGTGCGCTCGCGCACCCGCTCCAGATAGCCGTGCGCCTCCAGCTCCCGCAGCCCGAAGGCGATGCGGTCCCGCCCTTCGGGGAAGCGGTCGGCGAGGCTGCGGATGTCGACGGGGGCGCCCTGCGGCAGCGACAGGATGTGGACGGCCGGTCCGATCGCGGTCAGGGACAGCGCCCGGTGCTGGGCGAGGTGGTTGCCGATGATCGTGTAGTGGCTCGACTGGTACGCACGTACGTGGGTGACACCGGAGGGGGTGGCGCTCCGCCGAACGCCCGGTGCCGGGCGCGGGGCAGGGATAGGCTTCGTCACAGCCATGGGGAAGGGGTTCGACTTCCTCTTTGGTCAGGCCCTCGCACTGGGATGGCAGTCCCGGCGGGGGCCGAAGCATGTGTGGGGTGGTCCGTGCCGAGCGTGCACGGCGGGACGGCGCACACGCCAGCCACAACGGCCCGTTTCACCCACCCGAGTGACAAAGACGGGGTTTGGTTTGGTTGGAAGGGTTTTTCCCCGGTTTCTTGAGTCTTTTACGGCCCGGAGCACGGGCGTCCCTCTCACCGGGCCCCGTGTTTCCGGGCTCCGGTGCGGAGTTCACCGGGGCGGGGCGAAATCCACTTCCGCCCACACGGTCTTGCACGGCACCGGCCCGCACCGAACACCCCACCGGTCGGCCGACTCCTCGACGAGCAGCAGCCCGTAGCCGGATTCCGCGAGGGCCTCGCCACTCGCCCGTGCCGAGCCAGGCAGGCGATCACCCCGGGTGTCCGCGACCTCGATACGCAAAGTTCCGGGCCCGAGGACGGAGAGCGTGAGCCGGAAGCTCCGACCGGGGACGTGACCGTGCAGGGCCGCGTTCGCGGCGAGTTCGGCGACGACGAGCCGGGCCGGGTCCAACGGCAGCCCCCAGGAGTTCAGTTGCTCGGCGGCGAGGAGGCGGGCGAGACGGGCTCCGCGACGGGTGGCGGAGAGCGGGACGGAGAACTGGCGGAGGGGCGTACGCACGGATTGCTGATTCACGTGACTCAGAGTGTCCATGCGTGCGTACGCTGTGAATGATCGCAACCCGTGCGGACGGTGTCTGTCCGTGAGGTGTCCGGTTCCGTCCGGGCCGTACGGGGTGACCGCGGGCGGGCGTCGGGGTTGGACCGGGAAGGGCGCGACGGGAGGACGGCGGACGTGGGTGGATGGGACGCGGGGCCGGAGGACGACGAGGAAGCCGGGGCGGTGATGAGGACCGTCCAGCGGCAGTTGAAGCTGTGGCGGGAGTCGGCCGGCCTCACCCAGGCCGAGTTCGGCGCGGCCATCGGGTACGGCGAGGAACAGGTCTCCTCCGTGGAGCGGGGCCGGCGCATCCCCCGCCCCGAGTACCTGGACCGCGCGGACGAGGTCCTGTCGGCGGGCGGCAGGATCGCGGCGCTGAAGGAGGACCTGGCGGAGGTCCGGTACCCGAAGAAGGTCCGGGACCTGAAGAAGCTGGAGGCGGACGCTGTTGAGCTGGGCGCGTACAACAACTCGGTGATCCATGGGCTGTTGCAGATCCCGGAGTACACCCAGGCGGTCTTCGACGCGCGCCGTCCACCATTCACCGAGGAAGAGGTGAACCAGCAGGTTTCTGCGCGCTTGGCGCGTCAGAGGATCCTCGATCCGCGGTCGGGAGCACGCGTTTTCAGCTTCGTTCAGTGCGAGTCGACGCTGCGCAGGCCCATTGGGGGCAGGATGGTCATGCGACAGCAGCTCGAACGGCTGTTGGAGGTGAGCCAGTGGCGCAACGTGGACCTTCAGATCCTGCCCCTCGACCGCGAGGAGAACTCGGGAACCGATGGTTCGTTCCGGCTCCTCAAGCTCAAGGACGGAGCCACAGTTGCGTTCAGTGAGGCGCCTCTTAGCAGCCGGGTGATGACCGACCCCAAAGAAACGACGGTTCTCGACATCCGCTACGGAGTCATCCGCGCGCAGGCTCTCAGCCCTCGGGAGTCGTTGGCCTTCATCGAAAAAGTACTGGGAGAGACGAAGACATGACGCTCAAGGCTTCCGCTTCCGACGCCAAGCTGGAGTGGATAAAGAGCAGCTACAGCACGGCTGACGGTCCCGACTGCGTCGAGGTGGCCACCGCCCCTGGCCAGATCCTCGTCCGCGACTCCAAGAGCCCGCACGGTCCGCGCCTCACCCTCCCCCCCACCGCCTGGGCGGCCTTCCTGCCGTACGCGTCCGACCACTGACGTCACGCACCACGCGTCACGCACAACGCCCCGCCGTCTCCGACAGGAGACGACGGGGCGCACGAGGTGCCTCCGAGGCTGAGGGCGGCTACGTCGCCCGACGCCGCCGCGCCCCCGGCCGCCGCTCGCTCGGCCGGCTGACCGGATCCCCGGCCTCCCGGGCGGCGGCACGCCGCCGCAGGCCGAACTCGGCCAGCGCCTCCGCGAGCTTGTGCACGGACGGCTCCGGAGCCATCACGTCCACCCGCAGCCCGTGCTCCTCGGCCGTCTTCGCGGTCGCCGGGCCGATGCAGGCGATCACCGTCACGTTGTGCGGCTTGCCGGCGATGCCCACCAGGTTGCGCACGGTGGAGGACGACGTGAACAGCACGGCGTCGAACCCGCCGCCCTTGATGGCCTCCCGCGTCTCGGCCGGCGGCGGCGAGGCCCGCACGGTCCGGTAGGCGGTGACGTCGTCGACCTCCCAGCCCAGCTCGATGAGCCCGGCCACGAGCGTCTCGGTGGCGATGTCGGCCCGCGGCAGGAACACCCGGTCGATCGGGTCGAAGACCGGGTCGTAGGGCGGCCAGTCCTCCAGCAGGCCCGCCGCGGACTGCTCACCGCTGGGCACCAGGTCCGGCTTCACGCCGAAGGCGACCAGCGCCTTGGCCGTCTGCTCCCCCACCGCCGCGACCTTGATCCCGGCGAAGGCGCGGGCGTCGAGCCCGTACTCCTCGAACTTCTCCCGCACGGCCTTGACCGCGTTCACCGAGGTGAAGGCGATCCACTCGTACCGCCCGGTCACCAGGCCCTTGACGGCCCGCTCCATCTGCTGGGGCGTCCGCGGCGGCTCGACGGCGATGGTCGGCACCTCGTGCGGCACGGCGCCGTAGGAGCGCAGCTGGTCGGAGAGCGACGCCGCCTGCTCCTTGGTGCGCGGCACGAGCACCTTCCAGCCGAACAGCGGCTTGGACTCGAACCACGCGAGCTGGTCGCGCTGGGCGGGGGCGGAACGCTCGCCGACCACGGCTATGACCGGCCTGCCGCCCTCGGGCGAGGGCAGCACCTTCGCCTGCTTCAGCGTCTGCGCGATGGTGCCGAGCGTGGCGCTCCAGGTCCGCTGCCGGGTCGTCGTACCGGCGACGGTGACGGTCATCGGGGTGTCGGGCTTGCGCCCGGCCGCGACCAGTTCCCCGGCGGCGGCAGCCACGGAGTCCAGCGTCGTGGACACGACGACGGTCCCGTCGGACACGCCGACCTCGGTCCAGCACCGGTCGGAGGCGGTCCGCGCGTCGACGAACCGGACGTCCGCACCCTGCGCGTCGCGCAGCGGCACACCGGCGTACGCGGGCACGCCGACGGCGGCCGCGATGCCGGGGACGACCTCGAAGGGCACACCGGCCGCCGCGCAGGCGAGCATTTCCGCGGCCGCGTACGTATCAAGTCCCGGGTCCCCGGACACCGCACGGACGACCCGCCTGCCGCCCCGCGCGGCCTCCATGACAAGATGTGCGGCATCCCGCACGGCGGGGGTCCCAGCGGTTGTTGACGTGGCGTCAACGAGCGTCGGGTGCGGTCCGCCCGTGCCCGGAAGAGGACCCGAGGACGGGCCGGCTTCCGCGTGCACGACGGCGACGCCGGGTCGGGCGTGCGTGCGCACGACGTCGAGCACCTCGTGCTCGGCGACGAGGACGTCCGCGTGGGCCAGCGCCTCCACGGCGCGCAGAGTCAGCAGTCCCGGATCCCCGGGTCCGGCACCCAGGAAGGTGACGTGCCCGTGTTCCGGAGCGGTGGGAAGAGTGGTGGGGCTCACTGTGCTCGCTCCCCCATCAGACCGGCCGCGCCCTGGGCGAGCATCTCGGCGGCGAGTTCGCGGCCGAGCGCCATTGCCCGGTCGTACGTCTCGGGCACGGGACCGGTGGTGGACAACTGCACCGTGCGGGAACCGTCGGTGGTGCCGACGACGCCCCGCAGGCGCATTTCCTTGACAATCTGCCCGTCGGCCAGGAGGTCGGCCAGCGCGCCCACAGGGGCGCTGCAACCGGCCTCCAGGGCGGCGAGCAGTGACCGTTCGGCGGTCACGGCGGCCCGGGTGAACGGGTCGTCGAGTTCGCCGAGCGCGGCGATCAGATCCGCGTTGCCCGCGGCACACTCGATCGCCAGTGCTCCCTGGCCGGGAGCGGGCAGGACCGTGTCGACCGACAGGAAGTCGGTCACCTCGTCGCCGCGGCCCATGCGGTTCAGCCCGGCCGCGGCCAGCACGACCGCGTCCAGTTCGCCGTCGCGCACGTACCCGATCCGGGTGTCGACGTTCCCCCGGATCGGCACGGTCTCGATGTCCAGCCCGTGGCTGCGCGCGTACGCGTTCAGCTGCGCCGTGCGGCGCGGCGAGCCCGTACCGATGCGCGCCCCGCGCGGCAGGTCGGTGAACTTCAGCGCGTCCCGGGCGACGATGACGTCACGCGGGTCCTCGCGTTCCGGTATCGCGGCCAGGACCAGGTCCTCGGGCTGCCCGGTCGGGAGGTCCTTCAGCGAGTGAACCGCGAAGTCGACCTCACCCCGCGACAGCGCGTCCCGCAGCGCGGTGACGAACACGCCCGTGCCGCCGATCTGCGCGAGGTGCTCTCGGGAGGTGTCGCCGTACGTCGTGATCTCGACGAGTTCGACAGGCCGGCCGGTCACCTGGCTCACGGCGTCCGCCACCTGCCCCGACTGGGCCATGGCGAGCTTGCTGCGCCTGGTCCCCAGTCTCAGTGCGTTCGTACTCATGCCGCTCATGCCGGCCCTCGGTTCTCTGCGTTCTTCTCGGTGCTGTCCTCGGCGCGCGAGACGGAGGCCACCGTCTCCTGGTCGAGGTCGAACAGGGTCCGCAGCGCGTCCGCGTATCCGGCTCCGCCGGGTTCGGCGGCGAGCTGCTTGACCCGTACGGTCGGCGCGTGCAGCAGCTTGTCGACGACGCGCCGCACGGTCTGGGTGATCTCCGCGCGGTGTTTGTCGTCCAGGCCCGGCAGCCGGCCGTCGAGCCGGGCGATCTCGCCGGCGACGACGTCGGCGGCCATGGCGCGCAGGGCGACCACGGTCGGGGTGATGTGCGCGGCGCGCTGCGCGGCGCCGAACGCGGCGACCTCGTCGGAGACGATCCGCCGCACCTGGTCGACGTCGGCGGCCATCGGCACGTCCGCGGAGGCCTCGGCGAGCGACTCGATGTCCACCAGCCGCACCCCGGCGAGCCGGTGCGCGGCCGCGTCGACGTCCCGCGGCATCGCCAGGTCCAGCAGGAACAGCACCGGCTCGGGCCGTACCGGCACGGGGGCGGGCTCGGGCCTGCGGCGCTCGGGGATGCGGCCGACGGTGGCGGCGGTCGCGGCCAGCGCGGTGATCAGCTCGGCGTCGGCCCCGGGGCGGCGCGCGGCCTCGCGGCGGTCGACGGCCTGGCCGGCCGCCCAGGTGGCGTGCTGTTCCAGCGTGGCCGCGTCCATGCCGGCCACGGCGGCCTCCCCCATCAGGGAGAAGCCGGGCTGCACGGCGGAGAGGTCCAGCGGACAGCCCTCGTCGGTTCCCACGGAGGTCGGCGGCAGCGGCCGTATGTCCGCGTGCTCGGGCCGGCCGCCGGCGGGGGCGGGAGCGGCGGGCGCTGCGGGCGTTCCGGCACGGCCCTCGACGGCGGCCGCGACCGCTTCCGCCGTGAGGACGAGTCCGGTAGCGCCGGTGCAGGAGACGGCGACGTCGGCACGGGCCAGTTCCGCCGGTACCGACTCCATGGGCACGGCCCGGGAGACGATGACCGGCTCCCCGTTCTCGGCGAGGATCTGCGCGAGGCGCTCGGCGCGGTCGAAGGTGCGGTTGGCGACGACGATCTCGGCGACGCCGGCGCGCGCGAGCGTCGCGGCGGCCAGCGAGGACATGGAGCCGGCGCCGATGACCAGGGCGCGCTTGCCCCGCGCCCACGCGGTGACGTCCCCGCCCGCCGCCAGCTGCTCCAGGCCGAAGGTGACCAGGGACTGCCCGGCGCGGTCGATGCCGGTCTCGGAGTGGGCCCGCTTGCCGACCCGCAGGGCCTGCTGGAACAGGTCGTTCAGCAGCCGTCCCGCGGTGTGCAGCTCCTGGGCGCGGGCCAGGGAGTCCTTGATCTGGCCGAGGATCTGCCCCTCGCCGACGACCATCGAGTCCAGTCCGCAGGCCACCGAGAACAGGTGGTGGACGGCGCGGTCCTCGTAGTGCACGTAGAGGTAGGGGGTGAGCTCCTCCAGACCGACGCCGCTGTGCTGGGCGAGCAGCGTGGACAGCTCGGCGACACCGGCGTGGAACTTGTCCACGTCGGCGTAGAGCTCTATGCGGTTGCAGGTGGCGAGCACCCCGGCCTCGGTGGCCGGTTCGGCGGCGACGGTGTCCTGCAGCAGCTTGGTCTGGGCGTCCGCGGAGAGCGCGGCCCGTTCCAGGACGCTCACGGGGGCGCTGCGGTGGCTCAGCCCGACGACGAGGAGACTCATGCCGGCATCACGGCGGGTACGTCCCCGTCGGGTCCCTGGTCGGTGGCGCCCGCGCGGCGCACGGCGGGGGCGGGGGCGGGGGCGGCGCCGTCGTGCGCCGCGGCCTCCTCACCGGCCTTGCGCTGCTCGTGGAAGGCGAGGATCTGCAGCTCGATGGAGAGATCGACCTTGCGCACGTCGACGCCGTCCGGGACGGACAGCACGGTCGGCGCGAAGTTCAGGATGGAGGTGACGCCGGCGGCGACGAGACGCTCGCACACCTGCTGGGCGACGCCCGGCGGGGTGGTGATGACCCCGATGGAGACGCCGTTGTCGGAGATGATCTTCTCCAGGTCGTCGCTGTGCTGGACCGGGATCCCGGCGACCTGCCGGCCGGTCATCTCGGGGTCGGCGTCGATGAGCGCCGCGACCCGGAAGCCCCTGGAGGCGAACCCGCCGTAGTTGGCCAGCGCCGCGCCGAGGTTGCCGATGCCGACGATCACAACCGGCCAGTCCTGGGTCAGGCCCAGTTCGCGGGAGATCTGGTAGACGAGATACTCGACGTCGTAGCCGACGCCCCGGGTCCCGTAGGAACCCAGGTAGGAGAAGTCCTTGCGCAGCTTCGCGGAGTTGACTCCCGCCGCGGCCGCGAGCTCCTCGGAGGAGACCGTGGGAACCGAGCGCTCCGACAGTGCGGTCAGCGCGCGGAGGTACAGCGGAAGCCGGGCGACGGTGGCCTCGGGAATCCCTCGGCTACGGGTCGCCGGTCGGTGAGTTCGGCCAGTTGCCACGGTGCTCCTGCGGGTAGAGCGGGGCTGTAGGCGGTCACACGTCCCCAGACCGCCCCGTCGAATGCAGGCTATGTCTTTGTGAACGCGTGCACAAAGATAGTGTCCGATTTGCCCGGCCAACGTGACCGGGGTCACGCGCCCCCGGCGTCTTCGCGGGGAACCGGCGCAGACCCGCGCGCGTTCCTTGATTATCGGGGGCAAAACCGCACACTCTCCTCACGAATCCCGCCCCCGAGATCTGGTCACCATCGATCCTAAGCGACTTTTCACCACACTTGGACTGCTCGGTCAGTTCCCCGTGAGCTCCGCGCGGAGCCGTTCCTCGTTCACGCGCCAGAAGGTGTGCTGCCGCCCGTCCACGAGCACGACCGGGACCTGCTCCCAGTACTGCTCGTGCAGCCGCGGGTCCTCGGTGATGTCCCGCTTCTCCCACGGCACGCCGAGATCGGCGCACACCTTCTCGATCACCTCCTGCGCGTCGTCGCACAGATGACATCCGGGTTTGCCGATCAACGTCACGAGCCGGTCCTGCGGAGCGGGGCCCTTGCGGCGGAAGAGGGGACTCATGTCGGCCATTCTCCCGCGCGCCGCGCACCGGCGGCCGGACGCCTTCCTTGACGACACGGCCGCGGAGTGTTCACACCCTCCGAACCCCGTGACCGACGGAACCGCCGGCCGGACTGGCTATGCTCACGCCATGGCCGCTCTTGGATGGCTCACCCCCCGTAGGCGCTCCGCCACGGCGCGGAGCGTGTTGGCAGGCGAGGCCTCGGCGGAGGCCGCCCGCAAGGACGTCTCCGCGCAGGAACCGCAGTTCCCCGTGCAGGGCGACGACCTGGCCGCCGCGTTCTTCGACCTCGACAACACGGTGATGCAGGGCGCCGCCCTCTTCCACTTCGGCCGGGGCCTGTACAAACGGAAGTTCTTCGAGACCCGCGACCTGGCCCGGTTCGCCTGGCAGCAGGCGTGGTTCCGGCTGGCCGGCGTCGAGGACCCGGAACACATGCAGGAGGCCCGCGACTCGGCCCTGTCGATCGTCAAGGGCCACCGGGTGGCCGAGCTGCAGTCGATCGGCGAGGAGATCTACGACGAGTACATGGCCGAGCGGATCTGGCCCGGCACCCGTGCCCTCGCCCAGGCCCACCTGGACGCGGGCCAGCGGGTGTGGCTGGTCACCGCGGCCCCCGTGGAGATCGCCCAGGTGATCGCCCGCCGTCTCGGCCTCACCGGCGCCCTCGGCACGGTCGCCGAGTCCGTCGACGGCATCTACACGGGCAAGCTGGTCGGCGAACCGCTGCACGGCCCCGCGAAGGCCGAGGCGGTCCGCGCCCTGGCCGCGGCGGAGGGCCTGGACCTCTCCCGCTGCGCCGCCTACAGCGACTCCCACAACGACATCCCGATGCTCTCCCTCGTCGGCCACCCCTACGCGATCAACCCCGACGCCAAGCTCCGCAGGCACGCCCGCGAACTCGACTGGCGGCTGCGCGACTACCGCACGGGCCGCAAGGCGGCGAAGGTCGGCATTCCGGCGGCGGCGGGCGTGGGCGCGGTGGCGGGCGGCACCGCGGCGGCCATCGCACTGCACCGCCGCCGCCGCTGACCGCTGGCCGCTGGCCGCTGGCCGCTGGCCGCTGGCCGACGGCCGCTGGCCGCTGGCCGCTGGCCGACGGTACGACCGTCCGACCGCGGTCACGGCGCTCACTCCCACGGGCAGCCGCAGCGAAACGCGGCCAATCCCGCCTTCGTGCGCCCGCACGCCCCCGGCCAGTCCTGTTGTCTGCGCACCGCCACAACACGCCCCCGTCCGGCCGAAAATACGAACCTTTCCGGTCAACAAGCGTTCACCCTAAGCAACCTGAATGGGCGTCAACAGGTCATGGAAGCGACGTAACCGGTGAATTGAGCAACTGGGTGTAGCAGTGCCTGCACGAAGCGTTATTCTCCTCAGACGCATTCCGGTACCCCTCCGTCGCTACGACGGGTGAAAGGTTCCGCACTGCACGTGATGGAAGCTCTGCCTCTGGGAGTCCCGTGTACCCACACGTCGGGGTTGACGCCTCGGGCCTGGCTACGCTGCGCGCAACGGTCGCTACGGTCCAGGACCTGTTGCGCGGCTTCGTCCCCACCGCGTACGCCGTCCCCGCCTTCGCCGCCGCGCCCGTGCGCCCGTGCTACGCACTGGCCGACGGCCTCGAGCAGGTGCCGGCGCGCGGCGCCGTCGCCGAGGGGCGGCGGTCGGGCGACGGACGGGTGGTCGGCAGACGCGGACGCGCGACCGGCGCGACCGCCGCCCGCCGACCGGCCGCCGACAGCGACAGCGCCCGCATGATGGACCTCGTCGAGCGGGCCCAGGCCGGCGAGGCCGACGCGTTCGGGCGGCTCTACGACCAGTACAGCGACACGGTGTACCGATACATCTACTACCGCGTGGGCAGCAAGGCGACCGCCGAGGACCTGACCAGTGAGACCTTTCTGCGCGCCCTGCGCCGGATCGGCACCTTCACCTGGCAGGGCCGCGACTTCGGCGCCTGGCTCGTCACCATCGCCCGCAACCTCGTCGCCGACCACTTCAAGTCCAGCCGCTTCCGGCTGGAGGTCACCACCGGCGAGATGCTCGACGCCAACGAGGTCGCGCGCTCCCCGGAGGACTCCGTCCTCGAGTCCCTCTCCAACGCCGCCCTGCTGGACGCCGTACGACGGCTCAACCCGCAGCAGCAGGAGTGCGTGACCCTGCGCTTCCTCCAGGGCCTCTCCGTCGCCGAGACCGCGCGGGTCATGGGCAAGAACGAGGGTGCCATCAAGACCCTGCAGTACCGGGCCGTCCGGACGCTCGCCCGTCTCCTGCCGGACGACACCCGCTGACCCGGCACCGGCCCCGCCCGCTCCCACTCCGCCCCCGCCTACTGTCGGCGACATCAACTCACGTTCAGTGAAAGTCCGTTGACTTCCCCATCCGATCATCCGCCGTCCGTAACCCAAGTGCCGCGCCAGTCGTTGTGCGGGATACAGGCTCCCTGTGGTCACGTCCTGGCCGGCCTCGATCACTCGTTCGCGCGGAAGCGGTCGAGGGCGTGCAACCCTCAGGACCCCCGAGGAGTCGACCGTCATGACGAGAGGAGGTGCCGCCAGTGATCGCGAACGTATCGGCGCACCGGCGGGCGAACGCCTTCGCCCAGGCCCTGGAGGAGCAGTCCGACCGGGGCACGGCGGCCGAGCAGACCGAAGGACCACCGCCGGCCCCGGCAGCCGCGGACCAGACCGAGCAGGGCCGGATCCTGGCCCTCGCGACGAGTCTCGCCGAGCTGCCCAGACCGGAGATGGACCCCGAGGTCAAGGTCGTCCAGCGGGCGCAGTTGGTCGCCGCGATGGAGGCCATGCTTCAGGCGGGCACCATGGGCGAGGCGGCGGGCCGTTCGGTGCCTGAACAACGCGCCGTCCGGGCGCGGGGTGCCCACAGGGCGACACCGCTGGGCAAGTTCCGGCCGCGGACACGGCTCGCCAAGGGCCTCACCGCGGGCGGCCTGAGCATCGGAGTGGCCGCCGGCGCCCTCGGCGGGGTCGCGGCCGCGAGTTCCGAAGCCCTCCCCGGCGACTCGCTCTACGGCCTGAAGCGCGGCATAGAGGATTTCAAGCTCAACTACCTCGCCGAGGGCGAGAGCGAGCGCGGCCAGGCCTATCTCGACCAGGCCTCCACCCGGCTCAGCGAGGCCCGTCGGCTCATGGAGCGCGGGCGCGGCGGCGCCCAGCTCGACCACGAGTCCGTCGGCGAGGTCCGCCGTGCCCTGTCCGGCATGCGCTACGACGCCTCCGAGGGCCACCGCCTGCTCCACGAGGCGTACGAGCGCGACCCGGACTCCCTCGGCCCCATCCAGGCCCTGTCCACCTTCTCGCGCTCGCACCGCGAGGTCTGGGGAGCCCTGCGCGACCGGCTCCCCGTCCAGCTCGGGGACGTCAGCCGGCAGGTGTCGTCGGTGTTCGACGCCATAGACGAAGAGGTCGCCCCGCTGCGCTCCCTGCTGCCCCAGCCCCCCGCCCCGGGCGGCGGACAAGGCAGTGGACAGGGCGCCGGCCCGACGTCCCCCGGCCCGTCGGGCACCGGCCGCTCGACCGCGCCCGGCGCGGGCGGCGACTCCTCGGCCACCGGCAGCCCCGACAGCGGCGGCCCCAGCAAGTCGGCCGACTCCGGCGAGGACGGCCTCCTCGACGGCAACACGGGCGGCCTGCTCGACCCGCCGCAGGACACCGGCACCTCGTCCCCGTCCACGACCCCGACCACCGAGCCGGACGTCACGCTGCCGCCCCTCCTCCCCGGCCTCCTGCCGGGCCTGGGCATCGACAGCGAGGACGCGGGCTAGGGCGTGTTTCGAAAGTAGCGTCGTCTGCCCGAAGGGCAGGCCCGGCGGCGTCTGGTGCGTGCGATCGCAAGGCGGAGGGTCGCCC
>NZ_JBFBCB010000053.1:0-51737 GCF_040682975.1 Streptomyces sp. NPDC051051 | reverse complement strand
CCGGGCCAGCTCGGCCTCGGTGTCGACCGTGCCCGACAGGTCGCGCACCACGAGCATCAGCAGCTCGTCGTTGGCGTAGCCGTAGCGGCCACGGTCCTGTGGGCGAACACGTCCCGCGGGGTGACGTCCAGATCCGCCTCGCGGGCCAGGGTGACCAGCTTGATCGAGACGATGGAGTCGCCGCCGAGGTCGAAAAAGCTGTCGTCGACCCCGACCCGCTCCACCCCGAGGGCCTCGGCGAAGAGGGAGCAGAGCAACTCCTCGCGGGGGGTGCTCGGCGCCCGCCCTTCTGCCCCGGCGGAGAACTCCGGCGCGGGCAGCGCATTCGGGTCGAACTTGCCGCTCGCGGTCGTCGGCAGCCGGTCCAGGACGACTACCGCCGCGGGCACCATGTGTTCGGGCAGCGCCTCCGCGGCCCGCCGGCGCAGCAGGACCGGGTCGGGCAGCGCACCGGCGGCCGGGGCGGCGTACGCCACCAGCTGTCGGTGACCGGGCCGGTCCTCGCGGACGACGACCACGGCCTGCGCCACCGCCGGGTCCTCGGCGAGCACGGCCTCGATCTCACCGGGCTCGATGCGGAACCCGCGCACCTTCACCTGGTGGTCGACCCGGCCGAGGAACTCCAGGGTGCCGTCGGCCCCCCGGCGGGCCAGGTCGCCGGTGCGGTACATGCGCGCCCCGGGCGGGCCGAACGGGTCGGCGACGAAACGCTCCGCGGTCGGAGCGGGGCGGCCCAGGTAACCGCGCGCCAGGCCCTCGCCGGCCACGTACAGCTCGCCGGGCACGCCCGCCGGCACCGGTTGCAGCGCGCCGTCCAGCAGGTACACGCGGGCCCCGGTGACGGGCTCGCCGAGCGGCGGGCGGACCCGGCCGCTCAGCGGGCGGCTCATCGTCGCCATGACGGTCGCCTCGGTCGGGCCGTAGGCGTTGACCATCCGGCGCCCCGTCGACCAGCGTTCCACCAGGTCGGGCGGGCAGGCCTCGGCTCCGACCACGAGGGTCGTACCCGGCGGCAGCGCGTCCTCGGGCAGCACGGCGAGGGAGGACGGCGGCAGCAGCAACGCTGTCACGCCGTGCCGGGCCACCGTGGCAGCCAGCGCCGGGCCCGGCAGCAGCTCGTCCGCCGGCGCGGTGACCGCGCTCGCCCCGGTCAGCAGGGCCGTCGCCAGCTCCCACACCGAGGCGTCGAAGCTCGGTGAGGCGAACAGCAGCACCCGCTCGTCCGCGCGAAGCTCCAGACCGGCGCGCTGCTGGGCGACCAGGGCCGCGATCCCGAGGTGCGGCACCTGGACGCCCTTGGGGCGGCCGGTCGACCCGGAGGTGTAGATCACGTACGCGGTGTGCGCGGGCCTGAGCGGCGCCACCCGGTCCGCATCCGTCAGGTCGGCGCCGGGGAGGCCGTCGCCCACCGGTGCCGAGCCGAGGCAGCGCGTCCGCGCCGCGCCCGCCTCGGCGAGCAGCTCCGACGCCCCCGGGGCGGTCAGCACCAGTGCCGGCCGGGCGTCGCCGACGATATGCCGCAGCCGTTCCAGCGGATAGCCGGGGTCCAGCGGCAGGTAGGCGGCGCCCGCCTTCAGCACGGCCAGGGCCGCGGTCACCGACTCCGCCGACTTCGGCAGCGCCACGCCCACGACGTCCTCCGGGCCGATGCCCTCGGCCACCAGCTCCCGCGCCAGCCGATTGGCCCGCTCGTTCAGTTCGCCGTACGACAGGGCGTGCTCCCCGTCGATCACGGCGACGGCGTCGGGCCGCTCCTGCACCCGCTCCTCGAACAGCGCCGGGAAGGTGTCAGGCCCCGAGTGGGCGGGTCCCTCCGCGGCGGCGCGCAGCGCGGTCCGCTCCTCGGCCGTGAGCAGGTCCAGCCGGCCCAACGGGGCCGACGGGTCGGTCAGGAAGCCGTCCAGGACCGCCCGGACCCGGGTGAGCAGGGCAGCGCTTTCCTCCGCGGTGAACAGGTCGTCCCGGTAGCTGAGTTCGAGGCTCAGCCGCTCGCCCGGCACCACCACCAGGTTCAGCGGGTAGTGGGAGGCGCCCGGCACGGGCTCCTCGTCCACCGTCATGCGCAGCCCCGGCACCTGCTCCTGGACGGCCTCACCGTCGAACGGTGCGCTCGCGAAGTCGACGACCGTGTCGAAGAGCTCGCCCGTGCCGAGGAACCGCTGCACCTCGGTCAGCCCGAGGTGCTGGTACGGCCGCAGCCCGGCCTGCTGCTCCTGAAGGCCCGCCAGCAGCGCGCCGAACGGCCGGTCCGAGGCGACGCGGACGCGCACCGGGACGGTGTTCATCAGCAGGCCCACGATCTCCTCCGACCCGGGCAGTTCCGCCGGGCGGGCGGCGGTGGTGGCGCCGAACACGATGTCGTCGCGGCCCAGCAGCCGCCCCAGGACGACCGCCCAGGCGCCCTGCACCAGGGTGTTGAGGGTCAGCCCCGCGCCACGGGCGCCGGCGACGAGCGCCGCGGTTCGTCCGGCGTCGACGGTATGCGTCACCAGGTGCGGCACACCGGCCGTGGCGGCCTCCGCGTCCGGGGCGACCAGCGTGGGCTCGTCGAACCCGGCCAGCGCCTCGGCCCAGGCCCGGACCGCCGCATCGCCGTCCTGCCCGCCGAGCCAGCGCACGAAGTCGGTGAACTGCGCCGGCGCCGGGGCCGGATGGGTACCGCCGCGGGCGTAGGCGGCGAACAGGTCACGGAAGAACAGGGGCAGGGACCAGCCGTCGAGCAGCGCGTGGTGGTGCGACACCACCAGCAGGTGGTCGTCGTCCGAGAACCTGACCAGCGTGACCCGCAGCAGCGGAGACTCGGCCAGGTCGAAGCGGCGCATCCGCTCGTCGGCCAGCAGCTCGGCGACCCGGGCCCGCTGCTCCTCCTCGGCCAGGCCGGTCAGGTCGATTTCGCGCCAGGGCGTCCGGACATCCTCGTGCACCAGTTGCACCAGGCGGCCCGAGCCGAGCAGCCGGAAGGAGACCCGCAGCGCGGTGTGCCGGGCCAGGACCGCGTCGAAGGCCGTGCGCAGCACCGCCGGGGAGAGGGTGCCGGTGAGCCGTACGGGCGCCTGAGCGGTGTAGACGTCGATACTGTCCGCGGCCAGCATGGCGTGGAAGTGCATGCCCTGCTGGAGCGGCGTCGGCGGCAGTACCTCGGCGTACGGCCGCTCCAGCGCCTCCAGTTCGGCCAGTTCGGCCTCGGTGAGGGTGATCGGCGGCCCGGCCGGGACGGTCGGCCCGTCCGGTTCGGGACCGGCCTCCCCGGCCGCCTCCGCCAGGCGGGCCACGGTCTTGTGGACGAACACGTCCCGGGCGTTGACCGCGAGCCCGGCCCGGTGCGCGCGGGCGGCGAGCTGCATGGCGGTGATGGAGTCGCCGCCGAGGTCGAAGAAGCTGTCGTCGACGCCGACCCGCTCCCGGCCCAGCACCTCGGCGAACACGTCGTGCAGGAGCCGCTCCCGCTCCGTGGACGGCGCCCGGTAGGCGTCCGCCGCCTCGAACCGCGGCTCGGGCAGCGCCCGCCGGTCCACCTTGCCGTTGGGCGTGAGCGGGAAGGCGTCGACGGCCATCACCAGTGCCGGGACCATGTATGCGGGCAGCCGCTCCGCGACGGCCGCGCGCAGCACGTCGGGACGCACCTCGGCGCCGGGCGCGGGCCGTACGTAGCACACGATCCGCCGCACCCCGGCCGCGTCCTCGGACACCGCCGCCACCGCCCGGTCCACCGACGCGTCGGCCGCGAGGGCGGCCTCGATCTCGCCGAGTTCGACGCGGTGTCCGCGGATCTTCACCTGGAAGTCGGACCGGCCGCGGTACTCCACCACTCCGTCCGGGCGGCGCAGCCCCAGGTCACCGGTGCGGTACATGCGCGCGCCCGGCTCCCCGAAGACGTCGGCGACGAAGCGCTCCGCCGTCGTCGCCGGGCGGCCCAGGTAGCCGCGGGCCACCCCGCCGCCGGCGATGTACAGCTCGCCGACCACCCCGTCCGGGACCGGCCGAAGGAAGGAGTCCAGGACGTAGACGCGCATGTTGTCGGCCGGGGTACCGATGGCCGGGCCGGCCTCGGCGCCACCGTGCCACAGCATGGCGTCCACGGTGCACTCGGCGGGGCCGTACAGGTTGTAGACCGACAGGCCCGGCACCGCGTGCAGCGCCTCCCACAGGTCGGCGCCGACCTCTTCGCCGCCGAGGGCCAGGACGCGCACCCGGTGCCCCTGCCCGGACGCCTCGAACATGCCGGCCGCGAGCAGTTGCCGGGCCACCGACGGCGTGGTGTCGATGACGTCGACGGCCGCACGGGCCGCGAGACCGGACAGGGCGACGGCGTCCTTGCGCACGTCGTCGTCGACCAGCAGCAGCTCGTGCCCGCCGACCATCCACAGCAGCTGACTCCAGGAGGCGTCGAAGCCCAGGGAGTTGGTCAGGGCCGCGCGCAACGTCCGGCCCCCGGCACGCTCCCGCTCCGGCTCGAAGAAGTTCGCCCGGTGGCTGTGGAACATGTTGACCAGGTTGCGGTGCTCGACGGCGACTCCCTTGGGCCGGCCGGTCGAGCCCGAGGTGTGGATCACGTACGCCAGATGCTCCGGCCGCAGCGGCCGCGGGCGGTCGGCGTCCGTGAGGTCCGAGGCGTCCTCGGGCAGCACGGCCACGTCGGTGTTCAGCGTTCGCCCGGGCACCGGCGGCGCCGCCGCGTCGGTCAGGACCAGCACCGGCCGGGCCTGCGCGCAGATCGCCGCGATCCGCTCGGCCGGGTGGCCGGTGTCGATCGGCAGATAGCCGGCGCCCGACTTCAGCACCGCCAGGATCGCCACCACGGCTTTCACGGTGCGTGGCAGCGCCACGCCGACCAGCCCGCCGGGGCCCGCGCCCTCGGCGACCAGCAGCCGTGCCAGCCGGTTGGCGTCGGCGTTCAGCGCGGCGAAGGTCAGACTGGAGGTGTCGTCACCGACGGCCACCGCGTCCGGAGTGGCCCTGACCCGCTCCTCGAACACCTCGGGCAGCGTCCGTGCCGGGTGGGCCACGGTCCGCCCGCAGCACGCACGCAGGAGTTCCTCGCGCCCGGCCGGCGAGCACAGCGGCAGCCGCCCCGCCGGGAGATCGGGTTCATCGGCGATGTCGCGCAGCAGTCCGCACAGCCGGTCCAGCAGCCCGGAAGCGGCGTCGGCGGTGTACATGTCCTCGCGGTGGTTGAGCTCCAGCCGCAGTCCCTCGCCGGGGTGCACGGCGAGGCTCAGCGGGTAGTGGGTGCCCTCGAAGGCGTCGTCGACGATGTCACGCAGCAGCGTCACGGAGAGGCCGGGCACCTCGGCGCCGCGGACCGCGCTGTCGACGGGCACGTTCTCGAAGGCGACGGTGGTGTCGAACAGTTCCGTCACGCCCGCGGCGCGGTGGATGTCGGCCAGGCCCAGGTACTCGTGCCGGGACAGCGCCGACTGCTCGTCCTGGAGACGGGCGAGCAGCCCGGCCACCGGCTCGGCCGGGTCGATCCGCACCCGCGCGGGCACCGTGTTCATCGTCAGGCCCACCATCCGCTCACTGCCCGGCAGCTCGGGCGGGCGGCCGGCGACCGTACTGCCGTGGACCACGTCCTGGCTGCCCGTCAGCACCGACAGCAGCAGCGCCCAGGCGCCCTGCACGACGGTGTTCAGGGTGAGTCCGCGCGAGCGCGCGGTCTCCACCAGCCGTGCCGTGTCCGCCGGGGACAGCTCCGCTATGGCCCGTCGCTGGGCCCGGGCCGGACCGTCGTGTCCGGACGGGCCCGCGACCAGCGTCGGCCCGTCCAGCCCGGCCAGCGCCGACCGCCACGCCCGCTCGGCCTCCTCGCGGTCCTGTGCCGCGAGCCAGCCGAGGTAGTCCCCGAACGGCACGGCGGGCTCCAGCGCCTCGGCCGAGCCGCCGTCCCGGTAGATCCGGAACAGGTCGGCCAGCAGCAGTGGCAGTGACCAGCCGTCCAGCAGGATGTGATGGTTGGTCAGCAGCAGGACGTGCCGGTCGGCGGCGAGCCGGACGAGGGTGAAGCGCAGCAGCGGCGGCCGGGCCATGTCGAAGCGCCGCGCCCGGTCGTCCGCCAGCAGCCCCGTCAGCCGCAGCCGCTGCTCGTCCGCGCCGAAGCCGGAGAAGTCGACCTCCTCCCACGCCGGTTCCGCGGACCGCGCGACGGCTTGCACGGCCTCGCCCGAGCGGCGCCGCAGGAATCCGGCCCGCAGGCTCGTGTGCCGGGCGGCCACGGCGGCGGTGGAGCGGCGCAGCGCCGCGGTGTCGAGCGTGCCGGTCAGCTCCAGGGGTGTCTGCACGGTGTAGAAGTCGACGGAGGGCGCGGTGGCGTCTCCCTCGTCGAACAGGGCATGGAAGAGCATGCCCTGCTGCAACGGGGTCAGCGGCAGCACCGCTTCCAGAGAAGTCTGCTTCACAGTGTCCCCCACTGGGCTTCGAGCTCGTCGAGTTCGTCCGCGTCGAGCCGCACCAGGCTCTCGGCACGCGGTGCCGCGGCCCCGGGACCGGTGTTCCGGGCCACCTCGGCGAGCCGCGCGATGGTCTTGTGACCGAAGATGTCCCTGGCGGTGAGGGTCAGACCCGCCCGGTGGGCCCGGGCCGCCAGACGGGTGGCGGTGACGGAGTCGCCGCCGAGGTCGAAGAAGCTGTCGTCGACGCCGACCCGCTCCTGGCCCAGCACCTCGGCGAACACGTCGTGCAGGAGCCGCTCCCGCTCCGTGGACGGCGCCCGGTAGGCGCTCGTCGCCTCGAACCGCGGCTCGGGCAGTGCCTTGACGTCGACCTTGCCGCCGGGCGTGCGCGGGAAGGCGTCCAGCACCGTCACCGCCGCCGGGACCATGTACGCGGGCAGCCGCTCCCCGGCGTGGGCGCGCAACTCCACCGCGTCCGGTCGCGTCGCCGCACCGGCCGCCGGCACCACGTACGCCACCAGCTGCCGTACCCCCGTCTCGGACTCGCGGACGACGACCACGGCCCCGCCGACGCCCGGGGCGCCGGTGAGGACGCCCTCCACCTCGCCGGGCTCGATACGGAATCCGCGCACCTTCACCTGGCTGTCGGCGCGGCCCAGGTAGACCAGTTCACCGTCGGCCGCCCAGCGGGCCAGGTCGCCGGTGCGGTACATGCGGGTGCCGGGCGGCCCGAACGGGTCGGCGACGAAACGCTCCGCCGTCGTGCCGGGACGGGCCAGGTAGCCGCGGGCGAGGCCGTCACCGCTCAGGTACACCTCGCCGGGGACCCCGGGCGGCACCGGGCGCAGTGCGGCGTCCAGCACCCGCACCCGGGTGCCGGGCACCGGGCGGCCCATCGGCGGCACGGTCCGGCCGGAGAGCCGGCCCGTCTGCGTGGCGATGACCGTCGACTCGGTGGGGCCGTAGGCGTTGACCATGTGCCGGCCCGGCGACCAGCGGGCCACCAGATCCGGGGAGCACGCCTCGGCGCCCACCACCAGGTCGGTGCCCTCGGGCAGCGCGTCCTGCGGGAGCGCGGACAGCACCGACGGTGCCAGCAGCAGGCAGGTCACGCCCAGTTCGGCCACCAGGTCCGCCAGCGATGGCCCGGGCACGAGCTGCTCGCCCGGCGCGACCACGGCGGCCGCTCCGGTGAGCAGGGCCGTCGTCAGCTCCCACACCGAGGCGTCGAAGCTCGGCGAGGCGAACTGGAGCACCCTGGTGCCCGGACGCAGGCGCAGCCGGTCCCGCTGGCCCTCGACCAGCGGGGCCAGGCCGGTGTGCGTGACCACGACGCCCTTGGGCCGGCCGGTCGAGCCGGAGGTGTAGATGACGTACGCCGGGTGCCCGGGGGTCAGCGGCGCACGGCGGTCCGCGTCGGTCAGGTCGGCGGCGGCCGGGTCCGTGTGCGGCGGGCCGTCGACGGCGCCGTCGTCCACGTACAGCCGGGGCACCCCGGGCGCGAGCGTCGGGTCGTCCGCCTCGCGCGTGGTCAGCACCAGCAGCGGCCGGGTGTCGTCGAGCATCGCGGTCATGCGGGCCCGCGGATAGCCGAGATCGACCGGCAGGTAGGCCGCGCCCGACTTCAGCACCGCCACCACCGCGGTCAGGGCGTCGGCGCCGCGCGGCACGGCCACCGCCACCAGATCCTCGGGTCCCGCCCCGCGCGCCACCAGCGCCCGGGCCAGCCGGTTGGCGCGGGCGCTGAGCCCGGCGTAGTCCAGCGAGCCGGTGGGGGAGAGGACCGCGAGGGCGCCCGGGGCGCGGCGCACCTGCTCCTCGAACAGCTCCGGGAAGGTGCGTGACGGCACGCTCCCGGCCCCTTCCCCGGCGGCGAGCACCGTGGTCCGCTCGGCCTCGGTCAGTACCTCGGTCCGGGCCAGCGGGAGGTTCTCCGGGGCCGCCAGGAACCGGGACAGGAACGCGGTGAACCGGAGCCGGTGCACCTCCAGTTCGGCAGGTGAGTAGCGGTCGGGGTTCGCTTCGAGGGACACCCGGGCGCCGGTGCCGTCCGGATGCGGATGACAGGTGATGTCCAGGTCGGTGACCGGTCCGCCGGACAGCGTGGTCAGCGTCGCCTCGCGGCCCGTGAAGGCCGTCTCCGAGCCGGCGGGCATGATGTTGACGAGTACCCCGTACAACTGCTCTCCGCTGCCCAGCAGTTTCAGGTCGCGACGCAGTTCGTCGTAGGGGTAGCGCTGGTGCGTCAGCAGCTCGCCGAGCCGGCGGGCGACCTGACGGACCAGGGCGGTGCGGCCCTCGTCCGGACGGACGGTCAGACGCAGCGGCAGCGTGTTCGACAGCATGCCGGGCGCGTTGCGCGACCGGAGGCCCAGCCGCGCGGTGACTGGTACGCCGATCGTCAGGTCCTCGGCCCCCGTCACCCCGTGGAGGTAGGCGGCGACCGCCGACAGCAGCGCCACCGTCCACGGCGCGCGGGCCGCCCGGCCGGCCGCGTGCAGCTCCGCCAGCTCGGCCGGCGACAGCTCCGCCGAGGCGGACAGGGTGCGCGGCGCGGCGCCCGTGGGCACGCCGGGGGCGGGGCTCGCGGTCTCCGGGCGGTCGGCGAACGTGTCGTTCCAGTACCGCCGGTCGGCCGTGTACTCCTGTGAGCCGCGGTAGTCCGCCTCCTCCGAGAGCAGCGCCCGCAGCGTGTCCAGCGGCTCGCCGGCCGGATCCGTGCCCGAGGCCAGTGCCTCGTAGTGCGCGGCGATGCGACGCGAGTGCAGCACCGACCCGAACGCGTCGGACAGGACGTGGTGGCTGCGCTGATACCACAGGTGGTGGTCGGGGCCCACTCGCATCAGCACGTGGGCGGACAGGGCGTCCTTCGTCAGGTCCAGCGCGGTGGACCGGTCGTCGTCCACCAGCGCCCGTGCCACGGCGAACGGGTCCGGCTCACCGGTGAGGTCGAGTTCGCGCCAGGTGGAGCAGCCCGGCGCCACCGGGCGCTGGAACACGCCGTCCGGGCGCTCGACGAACTCCACGTCGAAGGTGCCGCTCTCCGCCTCCGACCGGCGGACCGCGCGTCGCAGCAGGTCCCCCTCCAACGGCCCGCGGATCTCCATGACGGCCACGGTGTTGTAGGCCGGATTGCCGGGATCGAGCCCTTGGGCGTGGAAGACCCCCGACTGGGCCGCGGTGAGCGGGAGCAGGCCGGGGCCGGCGGGCAGGTCGCCGTCGCGTGGTGTCATCTGGTTCGTAACCGCTCTCGTGGACTTCCGGGAACCGTCGGGCGCCGCCTGAGGTGTTCCGGGCCTTCCGGAGGATGCCGGTGGGCGGTGCGGCGCCCCCGCGCGAGCCCCCTTCCCGTCGCTGCGCAGGTGGGCCCCGGCACCCTGCTTGATGCTGCACGGGCCGTACGCCGGTCGCCAGGCAACCGACCGGCAATCGCTGTTGCTGGTGTAACTGCCGCCCCGCCCGGATGAGTTACCGGGCCCCTGCCTGGCCCTGCCGCCCGGGGGCGGTGAGGCTGGCGGTCGCCGGTCGCGGCGCCCGCCCTCGGGCGAGTCGGCCGCGTCGCGGGCATCCCGTGTCAGCACGACATCCCGGAGAGGACGAACACGTTGGGAATCGGGGACCGAGGTCTGCTCGACTGGCTGGACGACGCGTCCGCCGAACGCGGCCTGTACTACGCGAACCGCGGCGACGGCTGGGACTTCTGGCCCTACCGTGATCTGCGGGACCTGGTGCTGCGCACCGCCGCGGCCCTGCGGGTCCGGGGCGTCGGGGACGGTGACGTGGTGGCGCTGGTGCAGCGCTCCGGTCCCGGCTTCGTCGCGACCTTCTTCGGCGCGCTGGCCGCGGGCGCCACGCCCTGCACCATCGCCCCGCCGTTCGCCTTCCAGCGGGCCGACGACTACGAGCGGCACGCTGCGCACCTGCTCACCACCGTCGGGCCCCGGACCACCGTCTGCGACGAGGAGTCGCAGGAACGCCTCCGCAAGATCGCCGCCGTGACCGGCCTGCCGGAACCGGTGGTCTTCGGCGAACTCGTGGCCGACGCGGAACCGTTGGACGGCCCGCTGCCCCTGCCGGAGACCGCGCTGGTGCAGTTCACCTCGGGCTCCAGCGGCTTCTCCCGGGGCGTGCGGATCTCCGCCGAGGCCCTGCGCACCAACCTCGCAGGGATGGGCCGCTGGCTGGGCTGTGCCCCGGAGCGTCCGGCGATCAGCTGGCTGCCGGTCCACCACGACATGGGCCTGGTCGGCTTCCTGCTCAACGTCGTCGTCACCGGCTTCGACGGACACATGCTCCAGCCGGACGACTTCATCCGCTCCCCGCAGCGCTATCTGCGGCGGATCAGCGAGCAGCGGATCGTCATGACGGCCATGCCCAACTTCGGTCTCTCCTACATCCTGCGCCGCGTCCGCCCGGCCGACCTCGAGGGCCTGCGGTTCGACTCGCTGCGCTGCGTCATCATCGGCGCCGAACGCATCGACCCGCGCGTGCTGGACGACTTCCACGCCCTGCTCGGCCCGTACGGCCTCGATCGCGGCGCCCTGCTGCCCGCGTACGGCAGCGCGGAGGCGACCCTCGCCGTGACCGGGCTGGCACCCGGTGAGGGCTGGTCGACGCGCGAGCCGGACGAGGGCGACGCCGGCGCACTCGCCGGCACGGTGGTGGTCGGCTGCGGCCGGCCGCTCGAGGACCGTACGGTGACCATCGTCTCCGACGACGGGGACGAGGTGCCGGACGGACAGGTCGGCGAGATCGTCGTCAGCGGCGTGTCCATCGCCGACGGTTACGTCGGTGACGCCGGCACCGCCTCGGGCACCGGCATCGGCGACCGGCTGCGGACCGGTGACGCGGGATTCCTGCGCGACGGGCAGCTGTTCGTGATCGGCCGGCTCGGTGACGGGCTGAAGGTCAGCGGCAAGATGGTGTTCGCCGAGAGCCTGGAGACGCTGCTGCACCAGCGCGGCATTCCCGAGCGCCGGGTCGCAGTGCTGCTCGGGGTCCGCGACGGCACGCCGACCGGCGTGGCCGTCTTCGCGGGTGTCCAGGAAGGCTGGCGGGGCGCCGCCCACGAGGTGCTGTCCGAGTGGCTGGGTGACGCCGAACTCCTCGCCGTCGAGGTCCCGCGCGGCGGTATCGCCGTCACCTCCAGCGGCAAGCCCAGACGCCGGGTGATCTGGAAGGCGCTGTGCGACGGGGCGTACGAGGACACCGTCCGGCCGCTGACGGCCGAGGACGACTGACGCGGGGAAACGGCGGTCGGGGGCGGCGGCAGACGGTTCGTCCGCCGCCGCGTTCGCGCTCGCCGTGCCGGCCGGTTCGGTGGCGTCCGGGTGTTGGCCGGGCCCGGACGGTTCGTCCGTGGGACACGGCCGGTGCTCCGCGTGACGGCTGGCCCGCCGGTACGGCCCTCGCCGAGGTACGGGCTTACGGTGGGCCACGGAACACGCCTGGCGACACGACCGCCCGCCCCGGACCGTGCCGGGGGCGTGTCCCGGCGTGGCGGCCGGCGGCTCAGCGGACCGCGGCCATCGTCTCCGCCCGCACCAGGTTCTCCGCGATCAGCAGTTCCTTCACCTTGTCCGACAGCATGCCCAGCTGCCGCAGCACGTGGATGACCTGCTGGAACAGCAGCTGCCGGTACGTGGCCATCATCGGGTTGGCCCGCGCGAACCGCACGCCCGTCTCCACGTCCAGGTCCATGCGCTCCCACAGCTCCCGCAGCATGAACCGGCGAGACATCAACCGGATCGCCTCCAGCAGGAAGTCCTCCCGGTCACGCAGTTCCGCCGAGGTCGCCTGCGCGTACATGCCGTTGAGCGCGGTGACGCCGAAGGCGATGTGCCGGGCCTCGTCGGCCGCGACCATCCGCGTGATCTGCCGGATCAACGGGTCGCCGAAGCCGCTGCTGGCCAGCCGCAGCCCGGTGATGGCCAGGCCCTCCATGACCACCTGCATGCCGAGGTAGACGATGTCCCAGCGGGACTCCGACAGCACGTCGTGCAGCAGGGTCCCGAGGCCCGGGTTGACCGGGTACACCACGCCCAGCTTCTCGTTCATGTAGCGCGCGAACGCCTCCACGTGCCGCGCCTCGTCGGCGACCTGGGAGGCGGCGTAGGTCTTGGCGTCCATGTCGGGCACGGTCTCGACGAGCCGGGCCGTGGTCACCAGCGCGCCCTGCTCCCCGTGGAGGAACTGGCTGCACATCCAAGCCTGGTACTCCCACCGGAACTGCGTGAGGAGCTCCGGTGGCACCGGGCTGCCCTCGCCGATCACGAACGACGCGAGCTTCGCGCCGTTCTCCTCGGTGAGCTGGGAACCGAAGCGGACGTCGTGGTCCCAGTCGATGTCGGTGGTGGCGTTCCACTGGGAGGCCTTGTTCTTCTCGTACAGGCTCCACACACGGCTGTCACGCTTGCCGTAGTCCCAGTTCAGACAGGCCCGGGTGAGGTTCTCCACCTCCATCAGGTCCGCCTTGACGGATTCCAGGGTGAAGAACGTCGGGTCGGCTGCCTCGTCAGGAAGGGCGGTCATCGTGAAGGAGATCCCCTCGGGGCACAAGAGTAGGAGTGTCCCGACGATCCTCGTCACCGGATGTCCCGCGGGCCAGGCAGACGCCGGGCAACTGGGCGGCAGAGGTGTTGCCGGTCGGTGTGCCTGGCACCGTTGCCATCGGCCGCCCCACCATCGTCCCCGCGGGCCACAACCCGGACAACGCCGGCCGACGAAGGAGCGGGATGCGAACCGATGCCGCTGCACGACCCTCCCACCCCGCGCACACTCCGACGCGCGGTGCGGGCAGTCCGTGGATCGTCGGCCGGGTGACGGCACCCGACGTCCGCCTGAGGCTGATCTGTCTGCCGCAGGCCGGGGGAAGCGCCGCGTCGTTCGCGCCCTGGCGGCTCGCCCCGCCGCCGGGCGTGGAGCTGGCCACGGTGGAACTGCCCGGCCGGGGCGTCCGCAGCGCCGAGCCGCTCCCCGACACCCTGGAGGAGCTGGCCGACGCCGTGCTCGACGGCATAGCCGGTGAACTCCGCGCTCCGTACGCCTTCTTCGGCCACAGCTTCGGCGCACTGATCGGCTACGAACTCGCCGTCCGCGTCCGCCGCAGCGGCCTCACCCCGCCCGCCGCGCTGCTGGTCTCCGCCTCCCGCGCCCCGCACACCCGGGTGCTCCGGCGGGTCACCGACCGCGACGACGAGGGACTGCTCAGCTGGCTGGAGGGGTTCGGCGGCTTCCCGCCCGAACTGCACCGCTACCCGGCGTACCTGCGGTACGCCGTGCGTACGATCCGCCGCGACCTGGTACTGACCGAGGCGTACACGGCCCCCGGCCCCGCGCCGGTCGGCTGCCCCCTGCACGTGTTCGGCGGCACCGACGACCCCCTGGTGAGCCCGCAACGGCTGGAGGGCTGGCGGGAGTGCGCCGACGACGAGTTCACGCTCCGGCTGCTGCCCGGCGGCCACGACTACCTGTTCACCCACGCCAGACCCACGCTCGACGCCCTCGGGCGGACGCTCGGCCAGCTCGTCCGGTCGGCTCCCCTTTCCTGACCCACCGACCACACCCCACCCGGGCGAGCGCGTCGCCGTGCGCGCCGCCGACCGCTTCCGGGAAGACCTCACAGTGAAGACCAACGCCGCCCCGCAGGACCGTCGGCCGTCGCAGCCGACGCCGCCCTCGCAGCCGACGCCGCAGAGCACTGTCCCGTCCCCGATCGAGGCCGCGCTGCCGCTCACCCCGCTGCAGGAAGGCATGCTCTTCCACGCCCTGTACGACCCGGAGGGCGCGGACGTCTACACCGTCCAGGCGCCCTTCGAACTGACCGGCCCTCTCGACGCCGACGCGCTCAGGGCCGCGTGCGCGGACACGCTCGCCCGGCACATCGCGCTGCGGGCCGGTTTCCGCGAGCGCGCCGGCGGACAGCCCGTGCAGCTGATCCGCCGCACCGCGACCATGTCCTGGACCTCGCTCGACCTCGCGGGCGAAGAGGACTCCGTCCGCGTCGAGAAGCTGGTCGCCTTCCTGGAGGACGAGCGGCGCCGGCGCTTCGACATGGCGGACCCGCCACTGATCCGCTTCGCGCTCGTCCGGCTCGCCGCGGACCGGCACGCGTTCGTCCTGACGTACCACCACATCCTGCTCGACGGCTGGTCGGTGCCGCTGGTGCTGGAGGACCTGTTCACCCGGTACCACCACCACGCCGCGGGCGCCGGCACCATCACCGGCGCCCCCTTCACCCCCCTCACCGACTACCTGCGCTGGTTGTCCCGGCAGGACCGTGCCGCCGCCGAGCGGGCCTGGAGCGAGGCGCTGGCCGGACTGGCCGAACCGACGCTCGTCGCACCCGTCGCCGGCGAGGCCGGCGACGGAACGCTGCCCGGACTGGTCCGCGTCACCCTGCCCGAGGACACCAGCCGCGCGCTGGAGCAGGCCGCGCGCCGACACGGCCTCACCCTCAACTCCGTCGTCCAGGGCGCCTGGGCGCTGCTGCTGGCGCTGCTCACCGGGCGCGACGACGTGGTGTTCGGGCAGACCGTGCACGGCCGCCCGGCCGGCCTGCCCGGCGCCGACCGGATCGTGGGCCTTCTGATGAACACCGTGCCCGTGCGGGTGCGGATCGACCCCTCGGAACCGCTGGCCACGCTCTTCGCGCGGATCCAGGACGAGCAGCTCGCCCTCGCCCCGCACCAGCACCTCGGACTGACCGAGGTGCGGCGTCTGGCGGGCCTCGGCCCGCTGTTCGACACCGCGGCCAGCTTCGGCGACGCCCCCCTGGGCTGGGACACCCTGCGCGACGCCGTCCCCGGCCTGCGCGTCGCCCCCTTGCTGGAGGCCGAGGGGGAGAACCCGGCCGCCGGAGCCGACACCGACGCCCCCGGCGGGCAGGAGATCACCGGCACCACGCACTACCCGCTCAGCGTCGTCGCCCTCGCCGGCCCCCGGCTGACCCTCCACCTCAGCTACCGCCGGGACCTGTTCGACGACGACCGCATGGAGCTGGTCGGCTCCCGGCTGCGGCTGCTGCTCGACGGCTTCGCACAGGACCCCTCGACCCCCGTCGCCCGTCTGCCCCTGCTGACCGACCAGGAACACCGGAAGGTGCTCGACGGGTGGGGCCGCGGATCCGGGGCGGTCCCCGAGCCGGCCCCGCTGACCCGGCGGTTCGCGGAGCAGGCGCGCACCACCCCCGACGCCCCGGCCGTCACCGACGCCGAACGCACCCTCACCTACCGTGAGCTGGACGACGCGGCCGGCCGGCTGGCCCGGCTCCTGACCGAACGGGGCGTCACCCGCGGCGACCTGGTGGCCGTCGTCCTGCCGCGCGGCACCGAACTGGTCGTGGCACTGCTCGCCGCACTGAAGGCCGGCGCCGGATACGTGCCGGTCGACCCCGGCCACCCGGCGGAACGCATCGCCTTCCTGCTAGACGACTCCGCACCCGCCGCCGTGGTCTGCGCCGACGCCGGCCACCCCGCCCTCGCCGGCCGTCCCTCGACGGTCCCGCTCGGTGACCCGGCCGTCCGGACGGCCCTGGCCGCGTTCGACGGGCCCGCCCCCGATGCTGAAATGCGGCCCGAGGACACGGCCTACGTCATCTACACCTCCGGCTCGACCGGCCGCCCCAAGGGCGTGGTCGTCGAGCACCGCACGGTCGACGGCTACCTCGCCTTCGCCCGCGCCGCCTACCCCGGACTGGCCGACCGGGCGCTGGTGCACTCACCGCCGTCGTTCGACCTCACGGTCACCGGCATTCTCGGCCCCCTGACCGCGGGCGGCCTGGTCCACGTCGCCGACCTGATCGACGTCGACGCCCCGGCCGGCGCCGGGACCCGGCCGCCCGCATTCGTCAAGGCCACCCCCAGCCACCTGCCGGTGCTCGTGGCATCCTCCGACGCCCACTCGCCCACCGGGCAACTCGTCCTCGGCGGCGAGCAGCTGACCGGCGAGGCACTGGCCGAGTGGCGCGCGGGCCACCCCGACGTGACGGTCGTCAACGAGTACGGTCCCACCGAGGCGACCGTCGGCTGCATGGAGTACCGCCTGGCGCCCGGCGACCCGCTGCCCCGGGGCGCGGTGCCCATCGGCGGTCCCGTGCCCGCCGCACGGCTCTACGTCCTCGATCCCTGGCTGCGCCCGGTCCCGCCGGGGGTGCCCGGCGAGCTGTACATCGGCGGCGAGGTCCTGGCCCGGGGCTACGCCCGCCGCCCCGGCCTCACCGCCGCCCGCTTCGTCGCCGACCCGTTCGGGGAGCCGGGCGCCCGGATGTACCGTACCGGCGACCTCGCGTGGTGGCGGCCCGACGGCATCATGGTCTACGCCGGACGCACCGACGACCAGGTCAAGATCCGCGGCCACCGGGTCGAACTCGGCGAGGTCGAGGCCGTGATCGGCACCGACCCCGCGGTCGCCCAAGCGGCCGCGGCCGTGCGCGAGGACCGGCGCGGCACCCCCCGCCTGGTCGCGTACGTGGTGCCCGGCTCCGGGGGCGACCTGGCCGGCTTGGCCGACCGCGTCGCCGAACGGCTGCCCGCCTACATGGTGCCCTCGTCCTTCGTCCCGATGACCGAGCTCCCGCTCACCCCCCACGAGAAGGTCGATCGCGCCGCACTGCCCGCACCCGAGCACGCCCCGAAGCCCGAGCAGCCCGCGAAGGCGGAGCCGGCGTCCGTTGCGGGTTCCGTGCCGGGCGGTGACGGGCCCGCGTCGTTGTTGGCGGGTTTGTTCGGTCAGGTGCTGGGGCTGGAGGCGGTGGGGGTCGAGGACGACTTCTTCGGTCTCGGCGGTGATTCGATCACGGTGATCCAGTTGGTGGCGAGGGCGCGTGAGGCGGGCGTGCGGCTGACGCCGAAGCAGGTGTTCACGCACCGCACGGCCGCCGCCCTGGCCGCCTTCCTGGGAGATGTCGCGCCCGCGAAGGCGGAACCGGCGTCCGCTCCGGGCGACGACCGGGCCGCGTCGTCGTTGGCGGGTTTGTTCGGTCAGGTGCTGGGGCTGGAGGCGGTGGGGGTCGAGGACGACTTCTTCGGTCTCGGCGGTGATTCGATCACGGTGATCCAGTTGGTGGCGAGGGCGCGTGAGGCGGGCGTGCGGCTGACGCCGAAGCAGGTGTTCACGCACCGCACGGCCGCCGCCCTGGCCGCCTTCCTGGCGGACGCCGCGCCCGCGAAGACCGAACCGGAGCGCACGGCCGCCGGCCCGCGACCCGCCCCGGCCACCACCGCCCCGGCCACCACCGCCCCGGCCACCACCGCCCCGGCCTCCGCCGGCGCGTGGCCCGACGCCGCCACCGTCGTTCCCGCCACGCCCATGATGCGACGCCTGCGCGAACACGGCGGCGGCTACGACGCCTTCCACCAGTCCACTCTGCTGAGCGTCCCGCCCGCCCTCGGCATCGACCGGCTGCGCGTCGCCGTGGCCGCCGTCCTGGCCCGCCACCAGGCACTGCGCGGACGGCTGAGCGAGGACGGCTCCCTCGCTGTGTACCCCGCCCCGGACACCGCGCCCCCGGGCACCGTACGGCGGGTCGATGTCTCCACCCAGGCAGACTCCGACGAGGAACTGCGCAGCCGGATCGCCGCCTGCGCCGCCGAGGACGCCGACGCCCTCGCCCCGCGCGACGGCGCCGTGCTGCGGGCCACCTGGTTCGACGCGGGCCAGGCGAGGCCGGGACGACTGCTCGTCACCGTCCACCACCTCGCCGTCGACGCGGTGTCCTGGCACATCGTGCTCATGGACCTCTACACCGCCTGGAACGCCGCCGTGTCCGGCGCCCCCGTGCGGCTCGACTCCGTGCCGCTGCCGCTCGCCGAGTGGAGCGGCGCGCTGCACCGGGCGGCGCACGGAGCGGACATCCTCGCCGAGTTGCCGCACTGGCAGCGGACCCTGGACTCCGACGGCCTCGTCCTGACCGACGCGCGCCTGTCGCCCTCCCGGGACATCCAGGCCACCGCCGGCGAGCTGCGCCGTACCCTGCCCGAGGACCTGACCGGACAACTGCTCGCCACGGTGCCCACCGCGCTCGGCGCCCGCACGAACGAGGTGCTGCTCACCGCCCTCGCCCTCGCCGTGGCCGCCCGGCACCGCTCGGGCCCCGGCGGCAGCTCCGTCGTGATCGATGTCGAGGGCCACGGCCGCGAGCCGCTCGAGCAGGATGCCGACCTGTCGGAAACCGTCGGCTGGCTCACCTCCCTGTACCCCGTCCGCCTCGACCCGGGCATCCCCGGCTGGAGCCCCGACGGCGCCGACCCCGCGTCCGACGACCGCCTCGCCGAGGCCGTGCGCCGGGTCACGGCCCAGCTCGGCCGGGTACCGCGGCACGGCCTCGGCTACGGCCTGCTGCGCCACCTCAACCCCGGTACGGCGGCCGGCCTGACCAGCCTCCCGACGCCCCAACTGTGCTTCAACTACCTGGGCCGACAGAACGGTTCGGCGTCCGGGGACGAGGACTGGAGCGTCGCGCCCGAGTCCGGTGTCCTGCCGCTCGGCGCCGACCCGCGGATGCCGCTGACCCACGTCGTCGAGGTCGACGCCGCGGTCGAGGAGGGACCGGACGGGCCCCGGCTCGTCGCCCACTGGCGATGGGCCCGGCGCCTGCTGACCGACTCCGAGGCGGCGGAACTGGCGGACTTGTGGGTCGCGGCCCTGCGCGCCCTCGGCGTCCACGCCACCGCGCGGCCTGCCCGGGCCGCACTGGACGACGCCGCCGAGCGGTTCAGGCTGGCCGCCCGCATCGGCAGCCCCGTCGAGGAACTCCTGCCCATGACACCCACCCAGGAGGGCCTGCTCTTCCACGCCCGCTACGCCGCCGAGGACCTCGACGCCTACACCGTGCGGATCGCGATGGAGACCGAGGGCCCGCTGGACGTCGAACGGTTCCGGCAGGCGTGCGACGCACTGCTGCGCCGCCACCCGATGCTCCGTGCCGCCTTCCTCCAGCGGCGCTCGGGCGAGCCGGTGCAGGCCGTGGCGGAACACGTCCGGATGCCGTGGCGGGTCCACGACCTGACCGGGCTGGGCGGTCCGGAGCAGGACGCCCGCCGCGCCGAGCTGCTGGACGCCGACCGGCACCACCGCTTCGACCCCGCCGTACCGCCGCTGATGCGCTGCACCGTGCTCACGCTCGCCGAGGACCGGCACGAACTGGTCCTGAGCATGCACCACCTGCTCGCCGACGGCTGGTCCACGTCCCTGCTGCTGCGCGACCTCCTGGCACTCTTCGACGGCAACGGCGACGCCGGGGACCTGCCCGCTCCCGGACGCTACCGCGACCACCTGGACTGGCTCGCCGCACAGGACCGGGACGAGGCGCGCACCGCCTGGGCCGAGGCCCTGGCCGGCCTGCCCGGGCCCACCCTGGTGAGCCCCGGCCGCGACACCGCCCGCGTGCGGAGCCTGCCGAGGACCCTCACCGTCGAGCTGTCCGAGGCGGACACCGCCGCACTGCTGGACGCGGCCCGCGGCCACGGCGTCACTACCAACACCCTGCTCCGCGCGGTGTGGGCGCTATGCCTGCACGACCTGACCGGGCGGCGGGACCTGGTCTTCGGCGCCGTGGTCTCCGGCCGGGAGGCCGATCTGCCGGACGTCGCCGAGACGGTCGGCATGTTCGTCAACACCGTGCCGGTCCGGGTCCGCCTGGACGCCGACGAGCCGGTGACGGACCTGCTGCGCCGCCTGCAGGGCGAGCAGGCCGTGCTGCTGCCCCACCTGCACCTCGCCCTGGCCGAGGTGCAGCGGGTCGTGGGACGGGGCCCGCTGTTCGACAGCTGCGTGGTCTTCGAGAATTTCCCGCTGGCCCAGGCCCTCCCGAGCCCCGACGACGGTCTGCGCCTGACCGGGCTGGCGGGCCACGACCCGTACCACTACCCGCTGAAGCTCATGGTCGCGCCCGGCAGCCGGCTCCGGCTGGAGATCGGCCACCGCGCCGACCTCCTCGACGAGGGGACCGGCGAGCGGGCCGCCGCCCGGATGCACGAGCTGCTGATCACCCTGCCGTCGGCGCTCTCCGCACCGACCGGGCGCTTTCTCCGCCCCCGTGCCCCCTCCGTCGCCGACCTACAGCTCCTGTGCGAGCTGGCCGCCGGCGTCCTCGGGCGCACGGCCGTCGGCGCCGACGACGACGTGTTCGACCTCGGTTGCGACTCACTGACCGCGCTGCGCCTGGTCGGCCGCGTCGAGGCCGAACTGGACGTGGCCCTCGACGTCTCGGCCGTCTTCCGCCACCGCACACCCAGGGCCCTCGCCGTCATGCTCGCCGCACGGCGGGCCGGCGCCGAGACCGCACCACCGACCGGGAGAACGACATGACCAACCCCTTCGACAACGAGGACGGCGTGTTCCACGTGCTCGTCAACGGCGAACGCCAGCACTGCATCTGGCCCGCCTTCGCCCTGGTGCCGCCCGGCTGGGACGTCGTCCTGGCCGACAGCGACCGGCAGACCTGCCTGGACCACATCGAGCAGAACTGGACCGACATGCGTCCGGCGAGCCTCGCCGACGCGTGACCCGTCCGCCGACGTACATACCGCCACGCCCCTCCCGCACAGACAGGTGACCGCACCCATGCAGAACGACTCCATGGTCGTCAACTCCTGGAACGAATGGGACCCGCTCGAGGAGATGGTCGTCGGCTCGGCCGACAACGCCTGCTTCGAGCCCACTGAGCCAGCCAGCCGACCCGCTGTCCGCAACGCCCCCGGCACGCCCTTCCCGACCGGCCCGAAGTCCAAGGAGGCGATCGACCTGGCCAACGAGGAACTCGAAGGGCTCGTCCGCCTGCTGGAGTCCCAGGGCGTCACGGTCCGCCGCCCCGCCCCGCACGACTTCTCCCGCTCGGTCACCACTCCCGACTTCGAGGCCGAGAACCAGTACTGCTCGGTCTGCCCGCGGGACGTGATGATCACTCTCGGCAACGAGATCGTCGAGGCCACGATGTCGCGCCGGGCCCGCTACTTCGAGTACCAGCCGTACCGCAAACTGGTCTACGAGTACTGGAATGCCGACCCGCGCGTGCTGTGGACCACCGCTCCCAAGCCCTCGATGGCGGACGGCATGTACCGCGATACCTTCTGGGACTGGCCGCTCGAGGAACGGCACGAGCGCATGCACGCCTTCGAGTTCTGCGTCACCCAGGACGAGGTCGTCTTCGACGCCGCCGACATGAGCCGGCTCGGCCGGGACATCCTCGTGCAGGAGTCGATGACCACCAACCGGGCGGGCATCCGCTGGCTCAGGCAGCACCTGGAGCCGCGCGGCTTCCGCGTCCACACCGTGCACTTCCCGCTGGACTTCTTCCCCTCCCACATCGACTGCACTTTCGTGCCGCTGCGTCCCGGCCTGATCCTGACCAACCCCGAGCGCCCGCTGCGCGACGGCGAGGAGAAGATGTTCCTCGCCAACGACTGGGAACTCGTCGAGGCCCCGCAGCCGGTGCTGACCAACGACGAGATGCCGCAGTACTGCCAGTCCTCCAAGTGGCTGTCGATGAACGTGCTCAGCATCTCCCCGACAAAGGTCGTCTGCGAGGAGAACGAGAAGCCCCTCCAGGACCTGCTGTCAGGCCTCGGCTTCGAGGTCTTCACGGTGCCCTTCCGGCACGTCTTCGAGTACGGCGGCTCCCTGCACTGCGCCACCTGGGACGTCCGTCGCACGGGCACCCGTGAGGACTACTTCCCGAACCTCGACTACACCCCTCTGGTCTGACACGCGGCCACGGGCCCCGTCCGCGGCGGTGGGTGGGACCCGTGGTGCGGGGAGCGGGGCTACGCTTTCGCGCGGGTGCGGCCCAGGCGGAAAAGCGACCGGAAGCCTTCGGTCCCGGCCAGAAACCCCAGAAAAGTCCCAGAGACGCCGCCACACCCCTCCCGACCCTGAATTTGTGCACGTCAGGTGGGGTTTGGCGGCATTGATTCCGAGGGCTTTCAGATGTCCCGGAAGATCTCGATCTGCGCCCCGATCGAGTTCAGCCGCTCGGCCAGGTCCTCGTAACCCCGGTTGATGACGTAGACGTTGCGCAGCACGGAGGTGCCCTCCGCCGCCATCATCGCCAGCAGGACGACCACCGCGGGCCGCAGGGCCGGCGGGCACATCATCTCGGCGGCGCGCCAGCGGGTGGGGCCCTCGACCAGGACCCGGTGCGGGTCGAGGAGCTGCAGCCGGCCGCCGAGGCGGTTGAGGTCGGTCAGGTAGATCGCGCGGTTGTCGTAGACCCAGTCGTGGATGAGGGTCTTGCCCTGGGCGACGGCCGCGATGGCCGCGAAGAACGGCACGTTGTCGATGTTCAGGCCGGGGAACGGCATCGGGTGGATCTTGTCGATCGGCGCCTCCAGCTTGGAGGGCCGCACGGTCAGGTCGACCAGGCGGGTACGGCCGTTGTCCGCGAAGTACTCGGGCGTGCGGTCGTGGTCGAGGCCCATCTCCTCCAGGACCGCCAGCTCGATCTCCAGGAACTCGATCGGCACCCGGCGCACCGTCAGCTCCGACTCGGTCACCACCGCCGCGGCCAGCAGGCTCATCGCCTCGACCGGGTCCTCGGAGGGGGAGTAGTCCACGTCGACGTCGATGTCCGGCACGCCGTGCACGGTGAGCGTGGTGGTGCCGATGCCCTCGACCCCGACGCCGAGCGCCTCCAGGAAGAAGCAGAGGTCCTGGACCATGTAGTTGGAGGAGGCGTTGCGGATGACGGTCACCCCGTCGTGCCGGGCGGCGGCCAGCAGCGCGTTCTCGGTGACGGTGTCCCCGCGCTCGGTCAGCACGATCGGACGGTCCGGGCGGACGGCGCGGTCGACGACGGCGTGGTACTGCCCCTCCGTCGCGGCGATGTCCAGCCCGAACCGGCGCAGCGCGATCATGTGCGGCTCGATGGTCCGGGTCCCGAGGTCGCAGCCGCCGGCGTACGGCAGCATGAAGCGGTCCGTGCGGTGCAGCAGCGGGCCGAGGAACATGATGATCGAGCGGGTGCGCACGGCGGCCTCGGCGTCGATGGCCGCCATGTCCAGTTCGGCCGGCGGCACGATCTCCAGGTCGACGCCCTCGTTGATCCAGCGCGTCCGGACGCCGATCGAGTTCAGCACCTCCAGGAGGCGGTAGACCTCCTCGATGCGGGCGACCCGGCGCAGCACCGTGCGCCCCCGGTTCAGCAGCGAGGCGCACAGCAGTGCCACGCACGCGTTCTTGCTCGTCTTCACGTCGATGGCGCCGGACAGCCGTCGGCCGCCCACGACGCGCAGGTGCATCGGCCCCGCGTAGCCCAGTGAGACGATCTCACTGTCCAGGGCTTCACCGATTCGAGCGATCATCTCAAGGCTGATGTTTTGGTTCCCGCGCTCGATGCGGTTGACGGCGCTCTGGCTGGTTCCGAGAGCCTCGGCCAGTTGCGCCTGTGTCCAGCCACGGTGCTGCCGGGCGTCACGGATGAGCCTGCCGATGCGTACGAGGTAGTCGTCTGCCATGAGGCTGAGATTATCTCAGATATGAGATCGCGCCTCTTGGGGGGTCTGTTCGGGTGACGCCCCGTCAACGTCGCTTGGCGGTACGCGTACGACGCCACCCGAAAGGTCCGGGCAAATCCATCGATGTCGTACGACGTCCGGTGCTGCTGTGGGTGTGGCGCGGGCCGTGCGAGCCGCCGCCGGTGGTGATGGACCACGAATGCCGGTTGATGTTCAGGCGCACCCCCGGAAGGATGCGGAAGCTCTTGCGGAAGGTGAGGGGCATCGGGGGCCTCCTTCTCGTCGGTACGTCGGGAGCGCTCCGCGGGTGTGCCGGGAACGCTCCGCCTCCGTCTACCCCCGCTCGGCCGGGGCATGGTCCTCGCGCCGCCCGGCTGACGCACCGGCAGTTGACGCACCGCCGGGCGTCCGGCGGTGCGGGGCGCGGCGTGCGGCCCGGCGGTCGCCCTCGTCGGGGGACGCGGGTCCGGACGGTCGCCGCATCGGTGGACGGCCGCCGCTCCCGCCGGGGCGTCGCCGCTCGTCGCCCCGCCGCCCCGGCGCAGATGTCGGGAAGGTTCCGTGGCGTGACGGGCCCGGGCATGACCAACCAGCCCTCATGTACTAGAGTTATCTCGACATCGAGATATCTGCCGAGGCGCACTGCAGCCGCCACCCGAGTAAGGGTGACCTAACTTAGCCTGTCCTAAGCGGATCGGCCAAGTCGGTGTGGCGGCAGGATGCGGTGGTACGCGCACATCAATGAAGGAGACTGTCGTGTCGGCGAACAGCTTCGACGCCCGCAGCACGCTGCAGGTGGGCGACGAGTCGTACGAGATCTTCCGGCTGGACAAGGTCGAGGGCTCCGCGCGCCTTCCCTACAGCCTGAAGGTGCTGCTGGAGAACCTGCTCCGCACGGAGGACGGCGCGAACATCACCGCCGACCACATCCGCGCCCTCGGCGACTGGGACTCGCAGGCCCAGCCCTCCCAGGAGATCCAGTTCACGCCGGCCCGCGTGATCATGCAGGACTTCACCGGCGTGCCCTGTGTCGTCGACCTCGCCACCATGCGTGAGGCCGTCAAGGAGCTCGGCGGCGACCCGGCGAAGGTCAACCCGCTCTCCCCGGCCGAGCTGGTCATCGACCACTCCGTCATCGCCGACAAGTTCGGCACCAGCGAGGCCTTCGCGCAGAACGTCGAGCTGGAGTACGGCCGCAACAAGGAGCGCTACCAGTTCCTGCGCTGGGGCCAGACCGCCTTCGACGACTTCAAGGTCGTCCCGCCGGGCACCGGCATCGTCCACCAGGTGAACATCGAGCACCTGGCGCGCACGGTCATGGTCCGAGGCGGCCAGGCCTACCCCGACACCCTGGTCGGCACCGACTCGCACACCACCATGGTCAACGGCCTCGGCGTCCTCGGCTGGGGCGTCGGCGGCATCGAGGCCGAGGCCGCGATGCTCGGCCAGCCGGTCTCCATGCTCATCCCGCGCGTCGTCGGCTTCAAGCTGACCGGCGAGCTGCCGGCCGGCACCACCGCCACCGACCTGGTCCTCACGATCACCGAGATGCTGCGCAAGCACGGCGTCGTCGGCAAGTTCGTCGAGTTCTACGGCGAGGGCGTCGCCGCCACCTCCCTGGCGAACCGCGCCACCATCGGCAACATGTCGCCGGAGTTCGGCTCCACCGCCGCGATCTTCCCGATCGACGACGAGACCCTGAAGTACCTCAAGCTCACCGGCCGCTCCGAGCAGCAGGTCGCGCTCGTCGAGGCGTACGCCAAGGAGCAGGGCCTCTGGCTGGACCCGAAGGCCGAGCCGGACTTCTCCGAGAAGCTCGAGCTGGACCTGTCCACCGTCGTCCCCTCGATCGCCGGCCCGAAGCGCCCGCAGGACCGCATCGTCCTCGCCGAGGCCGCCCGGCAGTTCGCCAAGGACGTCCTCAACTACGTCGAGGCGCCCACCGTCCAGGCCGGCACCGCCGCCTCCCCGGTGGACGAGGCGAGCGCCGAGTCCTTCCCGGCCTCCGACGCCCCGGCCTACGGCAGCCAGGAGAACGGCGCCGGCGCGCCGCAGCACGCCGAAGGCACCGGTGCCGCCGTCCCGTCCAACCCGGTCACCGTGACCGCCCCCGACGGTTCGACGTACGAGATCGACCACGGTGCGGTGACGGTCGCGGCCATCACCTCCTGCACCAACACCTCCAACCCGTACGTCATGGTCGCCGCCGCGCTCGTCGCGAAGAAGGCCGTGGAGAAAGGCCTGACCCGCAAGCCCTGGGTCAAGACCACCCTCGCGCCGGGCTCGAAGGTCGTCACCGACTACTTCGACAAGGCGGGCCTGACCCCGTACCTCGACAAGGTCGGCTTCAACCTCGTCGGCTACGGCTGCACCACCTGCATCGGCAACTCCGGCCCGCTGCCGGAGGAGGTCTCCAAGGCCGTCAACGACCACGACCTCGCGGTCACCTCGGTCCTCTCCGGCAACCGGAACTTCGAGGGCCGGATCAACCCCGACGTCAAGATGAACTACCTGGCCTCCCCGCCGCTGGTCGTCGCGTACGCCCTCGCGGGCTCCATGAAGGTGGACGTCACGCGCGACGCGCTGGGCGCCGACCAGGACGGCAACCCGGTCTACCTGAAGGACATCTGGCCCTCCGAGGCCGAGGTCAACGACGTCGTGGCCAACGCCATCGGCGAGGACATGTTCAACAAGTCCTACCAGGACGTCTTCGCGGGCGACGCCCAGTGGCAGGCGCTGCCGATCCCGACCGGCAACACCTTCGAGTGGGACACCGAGTCGACCTACGTCCGCAAGCCCCCGTACTTCGAGGGCATGACGATGGAGACCACCCCGGTCTCCGACATCACGGGCGCCCGCGTCCTGGCCAAGCTGGGCGACTCGGTCACCACCGACCACATCTCCCCGGCCGGCGCCATCAAGGCCGACACCCCGGCCGGCAAGTACCTCACCGAGCACGGTGTGGAGCGTCGTGACTTCAACTCCTACGGCTCCCGCCGAGGCAACCACGAGGTCATGATCCGCGGCACGTTCGCCAACATCCGCCTGCGCAACCAGATCGCGCCGGGCACCGAGGGCGGCTACACCCGCGACTTCACCCGGTCCGATGAAGGTGCACCGGTGTCGTTCATCTACGACGCCTCCCGCAACTACATCGAGCAGGGCATCCCGCTGGTCGTCCTGGCCGGCAAGGAGTACGGCTCCGGCTCGTCCCGCGACTGGGCCGCCAAGGGCACCGCGCTCCTCGGCGTCAAGGCCGTCATCGCCGAGTCGTACGAGCGCATCCACCGCTCGAACCTCATCGGCATGGGCGTCCTGCCGCTGCAGTTCCCCGAGGGCGCCTCCGCGGCCTCCCTCGGCCTGACCGGCGAGGAGACCTTCTCCTTCACCGGCGTCGAGGAGCTGAACAACGGCACCACCCCGCGCACGGTCAAGGTCACCACCGACACCGGCGTCGAGTTCGACGCGGTCGTCCGCATCGACACCCCCGGTGAGGCCGACTACTACCGCAACGGCGGCATCATGCAGTACGTGCTGCGCAGCCTGATCCGCAAGTAGTCCGCAAGCAAACGCTCGACCGGCCCGCGGTCCGGCAGGCGTACGAGGGCCGTTCCCCCGGTGACGGGGGTGCGGCCCTCCGTCGTGCCGTGAGCCGCCGCCGACGGTGCCCCCCGGGGGCCGTTGATACGGTCCGGCCATGTCTGAAACACACGGAGCGAGCGGCTCCTCCGCACCCGGCGGATCCGTCACCGCGGCCGACGTCGAGCACGCCGTCCGGCTGGCCGTGGCCACCCTGCGGGGAGCGGAGGCGCCGGACTGGGACGCCAAGGCCGGCAGCCTGGAGTGGGACTGCTGGGAGACCGTCGAGCACCTCGCCGACGACCTGTTCTCCTACGCCGCCCAACTGGGCCCGCGGACCCCGCCTTCGGACACCCACGTGCCGTTCGTGTGGAGCCGGAAGAAGCCGGGCGGTCCGGCCAACGTCGTCTTCGCCGACCGTGCCGCCGGCCCGGCGGGCCTGTTGCAGGTCCTGGAGGCATGCGGCGCACTGCTCGCGGCCGTCGTGCGCACCACACCGCCGACGGTACGGTCGCACCACGTCTTCGGCGCGGCCGACCCGGAGGGCTTCGCCGCGATGGGCGTCGTCGAGACGCTGGTGCACCTGCACGACGTCGCCGAGGGACTCGGCCTCGCCTGGACGCCCGACGCCGCCCTGTGCGACCGGGTGCTGACCCGGCTCTTCCCGGACGCCCCCACGGACACCCCCCGCTGGCCCACCCTCCTGTGGGCCACCGGCCGCGCGGACCTCCCGGACCACCCCCGCCTCACCCGATGGCGCTGGTACGGCGCACCCGCCCACGAACGGCAACGGTGACGCGTCCGTACCCTCGCCCCCGCGTCCTGGCCGGGCCCTCGGTTTCGTGAAGTGACGCCGATTCCGTTTACAAGTCGGCTCTGCGGCGCTACCTTGCGCCACAGGTGAGGTGGGAGCGCTCCCACTCGGTGGACCGGAACCCGCCGGGGGCGCTCCCGCCTCAACCCTCCTCCGCGCACCCGCACCCGCTGCGTCGTCTCCGGCCCGGTGGGCGGCGAGCCGTACGGCCACCGCCCACCGGGCCGCCCGTGATCAGGACAGCAACTCGACCTCCGTGACGACCGCCGGACCGTCGAAGGCCAGCCGGTAGTGCCGGTACGAGGCCGGCCGGGGGACCGAGAACGCCCGGGTCTGCCGGTCCCAGCGGAACGACTCGCCGGTACGCCGGTCCAGGTCCGTCCAGGTCGTGCCGTCGGGCGAGCCCTGGAGCGTCCAGGCCGCCGGCGCGTCGGCCTGCTTCGAGGACGTGAGCGTGTACTGGACGGCCTTCTCGGCGGCGCCGACCGGCAGGTCGACCGCGCCCGAGATCCCGGTCCCCGTCGCCGACGTGTTGTCGAACAGGGGTCCCTCGCCCGCGAGTACGTCCGTGCGCGGGGTGGGCACCTTGTCGTCCTCGGTGATCGACACGGGGGCCGCGCCCTTCCCGCTGCCCCACGCCGAGGGCCGCGGGCCCATGTCGAAGTCGAGGACCGCGCCCTTCGCCAGCAGCGAGTGGGGGAGCGAAGTCGACTTCCACGGGTGGCCGTTGACTCTGAGGCCCTGTACGTAGACGTTCCGGGCGCTGTTGCGCGGTGCCCGGATCACCAGGTCCTCGCCGTTCTCCAGGTGGACGGTGGCCTTCTTGAACAGCGGGGAGCCGACCGCGTACTCGCCGCCGCCCATCACCAGCGGGTAGAAGCCGAGTGCGGAGAAGAGGTACCAGGCCGACTGCTCGCCGTTGTCCTCGTCACCGTGGTAGCCCTGCCCGATCGCGCTGCCGGTGTACAGGCGCCCCAGCGCCTCGCGGACCCTGGCCTGCGCCTTCCAGGGCTGCCCGGCCGCGTCGTACATGTAGATCGCGTGGTGGGCCACCTGGTTGGAGTGCCCGTACATGCCCATCCGCACGTCCCGCGCCTCCGTCATCTCGTGGATGACGCCGCCGTAGGAGCCCACGAAGTCGGGGGAGGCGGTCTCCGGGGTCGCGAAGTAGGTGTCGAGCTTGTGCGCCAGGCCGTCGCGGCCGCCGTAGAGGTTGGCCAGGCCCCTGCTGTCCTGCGGGGCGGTGAAGGCGTAACCCCAGCCGTTGGTCTCGGTGTAGTCGTGGCCCCACACGCGGGGGTCGTAGGCCGACGACCTCACCCGCCAGTCGCCCTTGGCGTCCCGGCCCTGGAAGAAGCCGGCCTCCGCGTCGAACAGGTGCACATAGCCCTGCGCGCGGTTGAGGAAGTACTCCGACTCCTCCTTGTACCGGCGCTCGCCCGTCTTCCTGAACAGCTCCTGTCCCATCCGGGCGATCCCGAAGTCGTTGAGGTAGCCCTCCAGGGCCCAGGACAGGCCCTCGTGGGTGTCGGTGGCGGTGTAGCCGAGGAACGGGGAGGTCGCCATGCCCTTGCGGCCCACGCCGGACGACGGCGGCACCACGGTCGCGTTCTTCACCGCCGCGTCGTACGCCGACTCCGCGTCCAGGTCGACGCCCTTGACGTACGCGTCCGCGAAGGCGACGTCCGACGAGGTGCCGGTCATCAGATCGGCGTACCCCGGGGAGGACCAGCGCGAGGTCCAGCCGCCGTCCTCGTACTGCTGCACGAACCCGTCCGCCAGCTCGGCCGCCCTGGTCGGGGTCAGGAGCGAGTACGCCGGCCAGGTCGTCCGGTAGGTGTCCCAGAAACCGTTGTTGACGTACACCTTGCCGTCCACGATCTTCGCGCCGGTGCGCGTCGGAGTGTCCGGGCCCGGCATCGGCGAGAAGGGCGAGGCGTACTTGTAGGTCGAACCCACCTTCTCGAAACCGGAGTTGGGATACAGGTACAACCGGTACAGGCTGGAGTACAGCGTCGTCAGCTGGTCCGGGGTGGCACCCTCGACCTCCACCGTGCCGAGCAGCTCGTCCCACTGCCGCTGGGCTCGCCGCTCGACCGTCTCGAAGGAGGTTCCCTCCGGGATCTCCTGGCGCAGGTTGTCCCGTGCCTGGTCGACGCCGATCAGGGAGGTCGCCAGGCGCAGGGTGACCGTGCGGTCGGCGCCCGCGTCGAACCGCAGGTACCCCTTCACCCCGCTCGACGCCCCGGCCGTCACCGGCGCGTCGAACTCGCCGTACACGAACAGCCGGGTGGCGCCCGTGGACAGCCCCGACTTCACGTCCGACCAGCCGGTGACGACGCCCTTGCCGGTGTCGAGCGTGAGGCCCGCCTGGTCGGTGACGTTGTCGAAGACGACGCTCGCGTCGTCGCCCGGGTAGGTGAAGCGCAGGGCCGCCGCGTGGTCGGTCGGCGCCATCTCCGCCTTCAGCCCGTTCTCGAACCGCACCCCGTAGGAGTACGGCCGGGCCGTCTCGTTCGCGTGCCGGAACGGCAGCGCCCGCGCCGTCCGTCCGGTGTCCGGGACGCCGGCCGCCGCGGACGGCATCACCTGGAACGTCTGCCGGTCGCCCATCCACGGACTGGGCTCGTGACTCGCGCTGAACGCCTGGATCGTGGGCAGGTTGTCGGCGTTGTTCGCGCGGGAGTAGTCGTAGAGCCAGCCCAGGGTGGACGCGTTGGTCACCGGGGTCCAGAAGTTGAAGCCGTGCGGCACGGCGGTCGCGGGGAAGGTGTTGCCCCGCGAGAAGCTCCCGCTGGAGTTGGTGCCGCGCGTGGTCACCGCGTAGTCCGACAGGTGCGCCTTCGGGGCCTCGGGCGGGGCCGTGCGCAGCGCGACGTCGTCCACCCAGCCCCGGAACCGCGCCGGCCCGCCGGGGGAGTCGTAGGCGAGGAGGATCCGGTCGACGGTCTTCCCGGCCGCCACCGGACCGATCCCCGCGACGACGTCGTTCCACTGGTTGACGTACAGCGACCTGGCCGCGCCCTGCCCGCGGGGCGACAGCGCGAAGCCGTACTGGTCCCTCGCCCCCAGATCGCTCAGGTACGTCCCGTCCGTGAACGCCAGGTCCACCGACACGTTCGTCGCCGCGTAGTCCAGGTCCCCCTCGGCCATAGCCGGGAAGATCCGGTACGCCAGGCGGGTGCGCGCGGAGACCCGCACGTTCACGTCGAAGACCTTGTTGTACGAGTAGCCGCGCCCCTCGGCGGTGTGCCGCCCGGCGTAGCGCAGGGCCCGCAGCCCCGTGAAGCCGGCCCGCGCCCTGGCGGTGGGGGAGCCGCTCGGCCCGCGGTCGACGACGGTCTGCATGTCCGGCGGCACGGGGTCGCCGTCGCCGCCCGTCCCGAACCGCACGTCGGCGAGCTGGAGGATCCCGGCGCCGTGGTTCCTCGTCACCTCCAGCCGGAAGTGCCGGTAGGAGGCCGGTGCGCCGAGCGCGTACGTCCTCGTCTGCAACCGTTTGTCGAAGGACTCGCCGGAGCGGGTGTCGACGGTCGTCCAGTCGCCGCCGTCCGCCGAACCCTTCAGGGTCCAGTCCGCCGGGTCGCGCTCGGCGGCGTCGTTGGCGGACGTCAGCGCGTACGCGGTGACCGCCGCGGGTTCGGGCAGGTCGAACTCCACCCAGCCGGTGGCCTCGAAGGCCAGCCACTTGGTGCCGGCCTCGCCGTCGACGAGGTTCTCCTTCACCTCGCCGCCCGCCGTGTTCTCGGCGCTCGCCCGGACGTCCGTGACCCGGTCGGTCACGTCGCCGGGGAGCCCGCCGCCGTAGCCGCCGTCGACCCCCGACGCCCGTTTCCCACCGCCCGGCGCGGACTCGACGGTGCTCCGCCAGTCGGGGGCCCGCTCACCGTTCTCGAAGGAGGAGGCGAACTCCCGGTCGGGCACCGGCACCCGGTCCGGCAGGGCGACCGCCGCCCCCGGCGCGCCCGCCGCCATGACCAGGGCGGCCGTGCCCACGACCGCCCGTCTCCATCGGATCCACCTCGACCGAGTTCCGAAGCGCTGCATCCGCGAGCACCCTCCCTGCGCCGGACAACGTTGTCTTCTTCGATGCGCAGGAATCAGTAGGTGGCCAAGTGGCAAGTGATGTCAAGGATGTTGACCGCGCCGTCCGAGTCGTTCGCGGCGGAGCCTGGCGGGCCCTGCGAGGCATCCCGCCAGGCTCCGCCGCGAATCGTCCGGACCGTCCTCCGCGGGGGCGCCGCACCTTCTCCACGGGCTCATGTCCGGTGATTTTCCTGCCGGAAGGTCGCGGTGGGCTCATATTTCCGCCAGGTCTCAACTCGGAAAAGACCCATGACCAACTTTGCATTCGATCTTGTCCGATGGCGGGAAGTGGACTATACCTGTCGGCGATTCACCCGATCCGCACGACCCTGCTTGACCTGACCGCGGTGCCGGGAAGGATCCGGTTCACCGCCTGAGTCCTGGAGAAGGCGAGGACTTGAGCATGGGATCCACTTCTGTGTCCGATTCGGCTGATTCGACTGGTTCGACTGACTCCATCGGGAATCGCGGCGCGAAAGGCGTCGGCCGCCGCGATCTGATCAGGAGATCGGCAGCACTCGGACTGATCTCCGTCCCCACGGTGGGTTTCCTCTCCGCCTGCGCCAGCAGCGGGGGCGGCGGTGACGAGGGCAAGGCCAAGGCCGGCGAGAAGACCGACAAGAACCCGCTCGGCGTGAATGACACCACCCGGATGGAATTCGTCCTGTTCGACGGCGGTTTCGGCAAGGAGTACGCCGAGGACGCCGTGAAGATCTACGAACAGCGATTCCCGAAGGCCGAGGTGAAGTTCTCGGCCACCCAGAAGATCCAGTCCACCCTCCAGCCCCGTTTCAACCAGGGCACCCCGCCGGACCTCATCGACAACTCCGGCGCCGAGCAGATGGACATGGGCGTCCTGGTCGGCAAGGGCCAGCTGGCCGACCTCACCGCGCTGCTGGACGCGCCGTCCTACGACGACCCGGCGAAGAAGGTCCGCGACACCCTGCGCCCCGGCATCGTGGAGATGGGCCAGTTCGACGGCGACCCGGTCTGGATCATGTACTACGCGTACACCGTGTACGGCGTCTGGTACTCGCAGAAGGCCCTGGACTCGCTGGACGCCGCCTACCCCGAGACCTGGGACGAGATGCTCGCGGTCTGCGAGAAGGCCAAGAAGAAGGGCATGGCGGGCTGGACGTACGCGGGCAAGTACCCGTACTACCTCCCCTTCTCGCTGTATCCGATGATCGGCAAGGTCGGTGGCCGCGAAGTCCTCGACGCCATCGACAACCTGGAGCCGAACGCCTGGAAACACCCGGCGGTCAAGGCCTGTTTCGACGCCTACTACGAGCTGTACAAGAAGGGTTACGTCCTCAAGGGCACGCCCGGCCTGGACCACATCCAGTCGCAGACCGCGTGGGCCAAGGGCAAGGCCCTGTTCCTGCCCAACGGCTCCTGGGTGGAGAACGAGTCGGCCAACGTCATCCCCGCCGACTTCGGCCTCGCCGTCTCCGCGCCGACCGGACTCGACGGCTCCGACAAGCTGCCGTTCGGCACCATCTGGGCCTCCGGCGGCGAGCCGTTCGTCGTCCCGGCCAAGGCGAAGAACCCGGCCGGAGGCATGGAGCAGCTGCGCATCATGCTGAGCGAGGCGTCCTCGAAGAACTTCACCTCCAAGGTCAAGTCGCTGACCGCCTACAACGGCGGCACCGACGGCATCACCCTCACCCCCGGCCTCAAGTCGGGTGTCGCCGCGCTGGACAAGGCAGGCCGGAACGTGGTGAACCCGCGACTCCAGGACTGGTACGTGCAATTGCAGAAGGAGAAGATCGGGGTCTCCGGACTCGGCGAGATGATGGCCGGCCGGCTCACCCCGGCGGAGGCGATCAAGAAGATCCAGGGTTACGCCGACGAGGCGGCCAAGGATTCCTCGATCAAGCACTACAAGCACCAGTAACCGGCGACATCACGACACCGGAGTGGCGATGCAGCACGGCAAGTACCGGTTCATCGCGGGGTTCCTGGCGCTGCCCCTGGGACTGTACGCGCTCTTCGTGGTGTGGCCGTTCGTCCAGTCCATCTACTACTCGTTCACGGACTGGACCGGTCTGAGCCCCGAATTCGAGATGGTCGGCCTGGACAATTACCGCAGGATGCTGGACGACGACATCTTCTGGAAGTCCCTGCGGCACAGCCTGATGTTCGCGGTCGTGCTGCCGCTGGTGACGATCGGCCTGGCGCTGTTCCTCGCCTTCATGATCAATGTCGGCGGACGGAGAAGAAAAGGCGGCCCGGCCGTCTCCGGTGTGCGCGGCTCGTCCTTCTACAAGATCGTCTATTTCTTCCCGCAGGTACTGTCGATCGCCATCGTGGCGTTGTTGTTCGCCTTCGCCTACAACCCCGACAGCGGTGCCATCAACTCGTTGCTGCGGGGGATCGGACTGGACGGCGTGCAGCCGCTGTGGCTGGGCGATCCGGGCCTCGCGCTGTGGTGCGTGATGGCGGTGCTCGTCTGGTCGACGGTCGGCTTCTTCGTGGTGCTGTTCTCCGCGGGCATGGCGTCGATCCCGGCGGACCTGTACGAGGCCGCCCTGCTCGACGGCGCCGGCCGCGCCACCACGTTCTTCCGCATCACTCTGCCGCTGCTGTGGGACACCGTGCAGTCCGGCTGGGTCTACATGGGCATCCTCGCGCTCGGCGCGGAGTCGTTCGCGGTCGTCCAGATCATGACGACCGGGCCGGGCGGGCCCGACTACTCGACCACCGTCATGGTCCTCTACGTGTACCAGAAGGCGTTCCGCGACGGTCAGGCCGCCTATGCCACCACCATCGGAGTCGCCCTGCTCGTCGTGACGCTGGCCTTCGCCGCGCTGGTGATGCGGCTGGGCCGGCGCGAGCGGCTGGAGTACTGATCATGAGCATCGAGAAGACCGCGGAGCCCCCCGCGCCCGTCCCCGTCACGAAGGCGGACGTTCCGCCGGCCGGCGCACCGCCCCGGACGCGGAAGGAGGGGCAGGTCCTCAACGCCTTCTCGCACGGCATCCTCGTCGTGTGGGCGGTCATGGTCGTGCTGCCGCTGCTGTGGGCGGTGATGACTTCCTTCAAGGACGACGGCTCCATCTTCGGCTCGCCCTGGTCGCTGCCCGACACGCTGCACTTCGACAACTGGTCACGGGCCTGGACCGAGGCCGACATGGGCGACTACTTCCTCAACACCGTCCTGGTGGTGGGGGGTTCGCTCGTCGGCACCCTGGTGCTCGGCTCGATGGCGGCGTACGTCCTGGCCCGGTTCGACTTCCCCGGCAACCGGTTCGTCTACTACCTGTTCGTCGGAGGCATGAGTTTCCCGATCATGCTCGCGCTGGTCCCGCTGTTCTACGTGGTGAACAACATGGGCCTGCTGAACACGATCCACGGCCTGATCCTGGTCTACATCGCCTACTCGCTGCCGTTCACGGTGTTCTTCCTGACGGCGTTCTTCCGCACGCTGCCCTCGTCGGTGGCGGAGGCGGCGTTCGTCGACGGCGCCTCGCACAGCCGTACGTTCTTCCAGATCATGCTGCCGATGGCCAGGCCCGGCCTGATCAGCGTGGGGATCTTCAACTTCCTGGGCCAGTGGAACCAGTACATGCTCCCCACGGTTCTCAACACCGATCCGGACAAGCGCGTCCTCACCCAGGGACTGGTCCAGCTGGCCGTCAGCCAGGGTTACAAGGGTGACTGGTCGGGTCTTTTCGCGGGCCTGGTGATGGCGATGCTGCCGGTGCTCGCCGCGTACGTCGTCTTCCAGCGGCAGGTGGTGCAGGGACTGACCGCGGGGGCGCTGAAGTAGTCCCTCCCCTTGATCACTTGGACGCCGCGGTAGCACTGCGCAGCCACCCGTACGCGTGCCGTTCCCGAGTCGGGGAACGGCACCGTTCAGTGTGTGCATGAATGCGATTAGTGTTCAACCTCTTGACGGGAGGCAACCCGAACAGCTCAGCTTAGAGTTCACTAGTTGGACATAGACGGGGCCTCATCGAAGCGGTCCCGCGCGCGGGAGGTCGTCGTGGAGACTCCGGGGTCGCAGTCGTCGCTGCACCGAGCCAACCTGGAACGGGTGGTGCGCGCCGTGCGCCTGGCCGGGTCCCTCACGCAGGCGGAGATCGCCCGGACGACGGGCCTGTCCGCGGCGACCGTGTCCAACATCGTGCGCGAGCTGAAGGACCGCGGGACCGTCGAGGTCACGCCCACCTCGGCCGGCGGCCGCAGGGCCCGCAGCGTCAGCCTCAGCGGGGACGCCGGCATCGTCATCGGGGTGGATTTCGGGCATACCCACCTACGGGTCGCCGTAGGGAACCTCGCCCATCAGGTGCTCGCCGAGGAGTCCGAACCGCTGGATGTGGACGCCTCCTCGACGCAGGGCTTCGACCGGGCGGAACAGCTGGTCAACCGCCTGATCGAGGCCACCGGGGTGGACCGTTCGAAGGTGGCCGGAGTGGGCCTCGGGGTCCCCGGTCCGATCGACGTGGAGTCCGGCTCGCTCGGCTCGTCCGCGATCCTGCCCGGCTGGATCGGCACCAAGCCCGCCGAGGAGCTGCGGGGGCGGCTCGGCGTGACCGTGCACGTGGACAACGACGCCAATCTCGGCGCCCTCGGCGAGATGGTCTGGGGCAGCGGCAGAGGCGTTCGTGATCTTGCTTACATCAAGGTCGCGAGCGGTGTCGGCGCCGGTCTGGTGATCGAGGGGAAGATCTACCGGGGTCCTGGTGGGACTGCGGGAGAAATCGGACATATTACACTCGATGAATCCGGCCCCGTCTGCCGTTGCGGAAACCGGGGCTGCCTGGAGACCTTCACGGCCGCGCGCTACGTGCTGCCGCTCCTCCAGTCCAGCCACGGCACGGACCTGACCATGGAGGGAGTCGTGCGGCTCGCCAGGGACGGAGACCCGGGCTGCCGTCGGGTGATCGCCGACGTCGGCCGACACATCGGCAGTGGAGTCGCCAATCTCTGCAACCTGCTGAACCCGAGCCGGGTGGTCCTGGGCGGTGATCTCGCCGAGGCCGGTGAGCTGGTGCTCGGGCCCATCAGGGAGTCCGTCGGCCGCTACGCGATCCCCAGTGCGGCACGGCAGCTCACCGTTCTCCCGGGGGCACTCGGAGGCCGCGCGGAGGTGCTCGGAGCACTCGCCCTCGCACTCAGCGAGATGGGTGATTCGACCCTTTTGGACGGCACGTTGACGGCCAACACACCTGCCTTCACTTAGAGAACGAATGACGCCGTTGCCATCTCGTTAAGTATTTACTTCTTGACGTCGCACGCGTGGCCGAGTTGACTTCCAGCCACCTCGGCCGCAGCGTTGCGGCCCTGTCAGGGAGGCACACCCCAATGAACGCAACGATGCGTAGAGTCGTGATCGGCGCCACCGCCGTCTCCATGGCCCTGTCGATTGCCGCGTGCGGCAAGGCGGGCGACGACTCCGACAGCAGCAGCTCCGACAGCAAGTCCATCGGCCTGCTGCTCCCCGACAGCGTCACGGCGCGCTACGAGAAGTTCGACAAGCCGCTCTTCGAGGCCAAGGTCAAGGAGCTCTGCTCCGACTGCGACGTGCAGTACGCGAACGCCGCCGCCGACCCGGCCAAGCAGGCCCAGCAGATGAGCAGCATGGTCACCAAGGGTGTCAAGGTGATCGTCGTCTCCGCGCAGGACTCGGCCGCCATCAAGTCCTCCATCAAGTCCGCCGTGGACAAGGGCGTGAAGGTCGTCGCCTACGACCGCCTCGCGCAGGGTCCGGTCTCGGCGTACGTCTCCTTCGACAACGTCAAGGTCGGCGAGCTCCAGGGCCAGGCCCTCCTCGCGGCGCTCGGCTCGAAGGCCACCCCCTCGGCGAACGTCGTCATGATCAACGGTGACGACGCCGACCCGAACGCCGGCCAGTTCAAGGAAGGCGCCCACAAGGCCCTCGACGGCAAGGTCAAGATCGCCTACGAGCAGTCCGGCCTGTGGAAGGACACCGTCGCCGCGCAGAAGATGTCCGCCGCGATCACCCAGCTCGGCGCGAAGAAGATCGCGGGCGTCTACGCCGCCAACGACGGCATGGCCGGTGGCATCGCCAACACCCTCAAGGGCGCGAAGATCAGCGGCATCCCGCTGACCGGCCAGGACGCGGAACTCGCGGGCATCCAGCGCATCGTCGCCGGCACCCAGTCCTCCACCGTCTACAAGGCCTTCAAGCCCGAGGCCGACGCCGCCGCCCAGCTCGCGGTCAACCTGCTCGAGGGCAAGGACATCAAGTCCCTCGCCACCACCGAGCTGACCAGCGGCTCCGGCGACAAGGTCCCCTCCCAGCTGCTGACCCCGGTGTCGGTCACCAAGGCCAACATCAAGGACACGGTGATCGCGGACAAGCTGTACACGGTCCAGGAGATCTGCACCGCCGAGTTCGCCGCCGCCTGCAAGGCCGCCGGCCTCCAGTAGCGGTACCGCGCCCCGCGCGCATCCGGCTCGGGTCCCCCGCAGGGGCCCGGGCCACCGGCCGCACAGCGGCCCCGTGAGACCCCTCCGACGCCTGCCCCACCTTCACACCCCGCTGCCGGGGCGGGCGTCGGACGGAACCGTTGCCAAGTGCGGCGGACTCGCGCATGTTCATCTTGTAAACCTCGTGCGTCAGCGCCCCGTACCCGTCGGCGTTGCGCACACCCTTCCGCGCCTGTCCCACAGCGCGGCATCCCCGCCGGTCAGGCGGCGAAGGAGATGGTTCACGTGTCCGCTACGCCCGTGCTGGCGTTGCGCGGAGTCTCCAAGCGATTCGGTGCGGTGCAGGCACTCACCGACGTCGAGCTGGAGGTCCACGCCGGAGAAGTGGTCGCCCTGGTGGGCGACAACGGCGCAGGAAAGTCCACCCTGGTCAAGACGATCGCGGGTGTCCACCCCATCGACGACGGCGTCATCGAGTGGGAGGGCAAGCCGGTCAGCATCACCAAGCCGCACGACGCCCAGGGCCTCGGTGTCGCGACGGTCTACCAGGACCTCGCGCTCTGCGACAACCTCGATGTGGTCGGCAACCTCTACCTCGGCCGCGAGCTGCTGCGCCGCGGTGTCATCGACGAGGTGTCGATGGAGAAGAACGCCCGCGAGCTGCTGTCCACGCTCTCCATCCGCATCCCGAGCGTGCGCATCCCGATCGCGAGCCTCTCCGGCGGTCAGCGCCAGGTCGTCGCCATCGCCCGCGCGCTGATCGGCGACCCCAAGGTCGTCATCCTCGACGAGCCCACCGCGGCCCTCGGCGTCGAGCAGACCGCGCAGGTCCTCGACCTGGTCGAGCGGCTGCGCGAGCGCAACCTCGGCGTCATCCTCATCAGCCACAACATGGCCGACGTCAAGGCGGTGGCGGACACCGTCGCCGTCCTGCGTCTGGGCAAGAACAACGGCTCCTTCCCCGTGAAGGACACCAGCCACGAAGAGATCATCGCCGCGATCACGGGTGCCACGGACAACGCCGTGACCCGTCGTGCGGGGCGTCGCACCGCGGAGGCGGCCAAGTGAGCGACACGTCCAAGACCGTGAAGAGCGACACCACCAAGGTCGAGAAGACCGGGGGCGTGGTGGAGGACCAGACCACCGTCGCCCCCGCCGACGACCCCACGGCAGCCCCGGTCTCCGTCGTCGACCCGCGCCTGCTGGTCCGCGAAGAGGGCCTCAAGGGCTACGTCACCGAGTTCAAGCGCAAGGTCAAGGGCGGCGAGCTGGGCTCGCTGCCGGTGGTCATCGGCCTGATCGTCATCTGGACGATCTTCCAGCTGCAGAACGACCGCTTCCTGAGCGCCGACAACCTCTCGAACATCAGCTACTACCTGTCGGCCACCGGCATGCTCGCCATCGGCCTGGTGTTCGTCCTGCTGCTCGGCGAGATCGACCTGTCCGTCGGCTCCGTCAGTGGCCTGGCGTCCACCCTGTTCGCCGTGTTCGTGGTGAACCACACCATGAACCCGTGGCTGTCGCTGATCCTCACCGTCGTCACCGGCATCCTGATCGGTGCCCTGCACGGTTGGTTCTTCGCCAAGATCGGCGTACCCGCCTTCGTGGTGACCCTGGCCGGCTTCCTCGGCTGGAACGGTCTGATGCTGTGGCTGCTGGGTGACAGCGGCACCATCAACATCCCGTCCGACTCCGGTCCGGTCCACCTGCTCGGGCAGAGCTCCTTCTTCATGGACCAGGCCATCATCGGCGCCTACCTCCTGGCCGGCCTCGGTGTCGCGTCCATGCTGTTCGGCTCCTTCGGCGAGCAGCGCCGCCGCAGGGCCGCGGGCGTGCCGTTCCGGCCCACCAGCGAGATCCTGCTGCGCGTCGGCGCGCTGGCCGTCGCGTCCTTCGCGGCCGCGGCCGTGCTGAACAACGCCGCCGGCGTCTCCAACGCGCTCGTCATCTTCCTGGCCGCGCTGGTCATCGTCGACTTCATCCTCCGCCGTACGACCTTCGGCCGTCAGGTCTTCGCGGTCGGTGGCGGTATCGAGGCGGCCCGCCGCGCCGGTATCAACGTGCCGATGATCCGCATCACCGTGTTCGCCATCGCCGGTGGCTTCGCCGCGGTCGGCGGTATGTTCTTCGCCGGCCAGACCGCCAGCGCCACGCTCAGCGCCGGTGGCGGCAACACCCTGATGCTGGCGATCGCCGCGGCGGTCATCGGCGGCACCAGCCTCTTCGGCGGCCGCGGCAGCGTCTGGTCCGCCCTCCTGGGCATGCTGGTCATCCAGTCCATCCAGACCGGTCTCGACCTGCTGAACATGAACACCTCGATCCAGTACATGATCACCGGTGGCGTCCTGCTCGGCGCGGTCGTCATCGACTCGGTCTCCCGCAAGAGCCAGAAGGCCGCCGGTCGCGGCTGACCACGGCAGCGACCGACTGTGCCCGGTACCCGTGTGGGTGCCGGGCGCAGGCGTGTCGGAGGAAGCCCGCATCCGGAGCACGGCCGGTCCGGGAACCCCTGAATCAAGGGGCGGGCGCCGTCCGCCGGGGCGGAAGATTAGACTCGCAGAGCCCGGCAACAGCTCGATCAGCTCTACTGCAAGGAGGCACGGGTGCCGCTGCTGACCCGCATCAGGGGACCGCGCGATCTGGACCGGCTCAGCCTGGAGGAGCTGGACCAGCTGGCAGGGGAGATCCGGACCTTCCTCGTCGACGCCGTGTCCAAGACCGGCGGCCACCTCGGCCCCAACCTCGGTGTGGTCGAGCTCACCATCGCACTGCACCGGGTCTTCGAGTCCCCCAAGGACAAGGTGCTCTGGGACACCGGCCACCAGTCCTACGTGCACAAACTGCTCACCGGCCGGCAGGACTTCTCCCGGCTGAAGATGAAGGGCGGCCTGTCCGGCTACCCCTCGCAGGCCGAGTCCGAGCACGACGTCATCGAGAACAGCCACGCCTCCACGGTGCTCGGCTGGGCCGACGGCATCGCCAAGGCCAACGAGATCCTGAAACGGGACAGCCACGTCGTGGCGGTCATCGGTGACGGCGCCCTGACCGGCGGCATGGCCTGGGAGGCGCTGAACAACATCGCCGAGGCCAAGGACCGTCCGCTCGTCATCGTCGTCAACGACAACGAGCGTTCCTACGCCCCCACCATCGGCGGCCTCGCCAACCACCTGGCGACCCTGCGCACGACCGACGGCTACGAGCGCTTCCTCGCCCGCACCAAGGACATCCTCGACCGCACCCCGGTCGTCGGGAAGCCCCTCTTCGACACCCTGCACGGCGCCAAGAAGGGCCTGAAGGACTTCATCGCGCCCCAGGGCATGTTCGAGGACCTCGGCCTGAAGTACGTCGGCCCGATCGACGGCCACGACATCGAGGCCCTGGAGTCGGCGCTGGTCCGCGCCAAGCGCTTCGGCGGCCCCGTCATCGTGCACTGCCTCACCGAGAAGGGCCGCGGCTACCAGCCCGCCCTCCAGGACGAGGCCGACCGCTTCCACGCCGTCGGCAAGATCCACCCCGACACGGGTCTGCCGATCGCCAGCAGCGGTGCCGACTGGACCTCCGTCTTCGGCGAGGAGATGGTGAAGCTCGGCACCGAGCGCGAGGACGTCGTCGCCATCACCGCGGCCATGCTCCAGCCCGTCGGCCTGGACAAGTTCGCCAAGGCCTTCCCCGAGCGCGTCTACGACGTCGGCATCGCCGAGCAGCACGGCGCCGTCTCCGCGGCGGGCCTCGCCCACGCGGGCGTGCACCCCGTCTTCGCGGTCTACGCCACCTTCCTCAACCGCGCCTTCGACCAGGTCCTCATGGACGTCGCCCTGCACAGGTGCGGGGTCACGTTCGTGCTCGACCGGGCCGGCGTGACCGGCACCGACGGCGCCTCCCACAACGGCATGTGGGACATGTCGATCCTCCAGGTGGTACCGGGCCTCAGGCTGGCCGCGCCGCGCGACGCCGACCAGGTGCGCGCCCAGCTGCGGGAGGCCGTCCAGGTCGACGACGCGCCGACCGTGGTGCGCTTCTCCAAGGGCGCCGTCGGACCCGCCGTACCGGCCGTGGGACGCGTCGGCGGCATGGACGTCCTGCGCGAGCCGGGCACGGACCGGCCCGACGTGCTGCTCGTCTCCGTGGGCGCCCTCGCCCCGATGTGCCTGGAGATCGCCGGCCTGCTCGACCGGCAGGGCATCTCCACCACCGTCGTCGACCCGCGCTGGGTCAAGCCCGTCGACGAGGCCATGGCCCCGCTCGCCGAGCGCCACCGCGTCGTCGTCACCGTCGAGGACAACTCGCGCGTCGGCGGCGTGGGCTCCACGATCGCCCAGGCCCTGCGCGACGCCGGGGTGGACGTGCCCCTGCGCGACTTCGGCATCCCGCCCCGCTTCCTCGACCACGCCTCCCGCGCCGAGGTCATGGCCGAGATCGGGCTGACCGCCCCCGACATCGCCCGCCAGGTCACCGGCCTGGTCTCCCGGCTCGACGGGCGGTACGACAGGACGGCCGCCGAGGTCGAGCCCGCGCGCGACTGACGGAAACGCACGCGACCGGCGGGAAGCGCGCGGTGCGCGCCGACACGCCGTACCGGGCCGGTTTCACCGCTGAGAGAGTGGTGAAACCGGCCCATTTGCGTGATTGCGCCCACGCCGGGGCATACGGACTACGGCCCCTCTCGATCATGTCGGGGACGACACCGCGTGGGAGGTAAACCCATGAGCAACACCCTCTTCCGGACGAAGAAGGTCGAGCAGTCCATCCTCGACACCGAGGAACCCGAGCACGCGCTCAAGAAATCCCTGTCCGCGCTCGACCTGACCGTCTTCGGCGTCGGCGTCATCATCGGCACCGGCATCTTCGTCCTGACCGGCACGGTCGCCAAGAACAACGCCGGCCCCGCCGTCGCCCTGGCCTTCGTGGCGGCCGGCGTCGTCTGCGCGCTCGCCGCGCTCTGCTACGCCGAGTTCGCCTCCACCGTCCCGGTGGCCGGCTCCGCCTACACCTTCTCCTACGCCTCCCTCGGAGAACTGCCCGCCTGGATCATCGGCTGGGACCTGGTCCTGGAGTTCGCGCTGGGTACGGCGGTGGTCGCGGTCGGCTGGTCCGGCTACGTCGCCTCGCTGCTGGACAACGCGGGCTGGCACCTGCCGGAGGCGCTCAGCGGCCGGGACGGGGCCGAGGGCTTCGGCTTCGACATCCTCGCCGCCGCGCTCGTCCTGGTCCTCACCGCCATCCTCGTCGTGGGCACCAAGCTCTCCGCGCGCGTCACCTCGGTGGTCGTCGCCGTCAAGGTGACCGTGGTCCTCGTGGTGATCATCGCGGGCGCCTTCCTCATCAAGGGCGACAACTACGACCCGTTCGTCCCGAAGGCGCAGGAGGTGCCCGCGGGCGACAGCCTCCAGGCCCCGCTCATCCAGCTGATGTTCGGCTGGGCGCCGTCCAACTTCGGCGTGATGGGCATCTTCACCGCCGCCTCCGTGGTCTTCTTCGCGTTCATCGGCTTCGACGTGGTCGCCACGGCCGCCGAGGAGACCAGGAACCCGCAGCGCGACATGCCCCGCGGCATCCTCGGCTCCCTGATCATCTGCACCGCCCTCTACGTCGTGGTGTCGATCGTCGTGACCGGCATGCAGAAGTACACCGAGCTGTCCATCACCGCGCCCCTCGCCGACGCGTTCAAGGCCACCGGTCACCCCTGGTACGCGGGCTTCATCAGCTTCGGCGCCGCCGTCGGCCTCACGACGGTCTGCATGATCCTGCTGCTCGGCCAGACCCGCGTCTTCTTCGCGATGAGCCGCGACGGACTGCTGCCGCGGTTCTTCTCCCAGGTCCACCCCCGGTTCAAGACCCCGCACCGGCCGACCATCCTGCTCGGCGTGCTCATCGCGATCCTGGCCGGCTTCACGCCCCTGAGCGAACTCGCCGAACTCGTCAACATCGGCACGCTCTTCGCCTTCGTGGTCGTCGCCATCGGCGTGATCATCCTCCGCCGGACCCGTCCCGACCTGCCCCGTGCCTTCCGCACCCCCTGGGTGCCGGCGCTGCCGATCCTGTCGGTGCTGGCCTCGCTGTGGCTGATGCTCAACCTGCCCGCCGAGACCTGGCTGCGCTTCGCGATCTGGATGGTGATCGGGTTCGTCGTCTACTTCCTGTACGGCCGCTCGCACAGCCGGCTGGGCCGCGGCGAGGGCACCGCCGTCGGCCGGGCGGCCGGGCCCGGCCCCGGCGACGGCCGCTGAACACCCCGCCCCACGGCCCCGCGCGCCCCGCTCCGGCGGTGCCCGCGGGGCCGCCTGCCGTCCGGCCGTGTGCCGCTCGGCCGGGGTGCGCGCAGGTGCCGTACCCGCCTACGCCCGGACGGTGCGGGGCCCCGCCACCTCGGCGCCCAGCGCGGTGACCCGCCGGCGCAGCTCGCGGTCGGCCGTGACGACCAGGCGGCGGCGGTCTCCCGACCGGGCCACCAGGCCGACGATGTGGTCGTCGCCGCTGCCGGACGCCGACTCCACCCGTACGCCGGGCACCGGCGCCACACCGCGTGCGGCGCCCTCGACGACCAGGACGACCTCCACGGGCCCGGAGTGCCCCGGCAGCCCGTCGGCGGCCAGCCGGTCCCGCAGCCGCTCCGCGGCGCCCCGCCGGTCGCGCCACCACCCGTCGGGCACCGACCCCACGACGTTCGCGGCGTCGACGATCACGAGCAGCGGGCCGTCGTCGTCGTCCATGGCGACCAGGGTGCCACGGCCGACGCCTGCCGACGACGGCTCCGACGCGGCCCGCCCGAGAGGACCGTCGACGGGCCGTCATAAAGTGACCGGGTGAACGGCGAATGGCTCGTACGCGGCCGTGACGGGCGGCTCTGTGTCTATCTGACGTCGGACGACGCGGTCCTGTGCCGCGCGGAGCGCACCCCGGGCGGCCCCTGGGACCCGCCGCGCAGGGTCGGTGGCGACCAGAGGCTGCGTGCGGTCCCGGCGGTCGGCCGCGGGGCCGACGGGTACGCCCATCTCGTCTCCTGGCGGCCCACCGTGCCGGGCCAGTCGGGAATCGTGCACTCCGCCCACTTCCGGCCCCTGCTCGCCGCCCTCGACTGGGTTCCGGTCGGCCACCCGGAGACCAGGGGCGACCTCACCGGCACCCCCGCCGTCGCCGTGGACGCCCAGGGACGGGCACACGTCTTCGTGGCCCGGCCCGGCACCGGGCTCGGCATGGTCGCCCAGAAGGAGAAGGGCGGCTGGGACCCGTGGCGCGACCTGAAGGGGCCGGACGTCCTGGGAGCACCGGTCGCGCTCGCGGGGGAGTCCGGGCGCGTCGAGGCGTACGCGGCCGTCCCGGGCGGGCTCCAGCACTGGCGGCAGGAGCAGCCGGGCACCCCGCCCGTCCTCGGGGAGTCGGCGGAGACGCCGGTCCGCCCCGGCACCCTGCGGGCCCTGGCCACCTCGCCGGAGCACACCACGCTCTACTACACCGACGCGTCGGGGGACCTGTGCGCCTGGCGTCCCGGTGGCGCGCCCGTCGTCCTGCTCGCCGCGGCGGGCCCCGGTCCGGTGGCCGCCGTGCGCTGCGAACTCGACGGCCACGACTGCACGCTGCTCGCCCAGCGCTCGTCCGGCGGCCGGGTGGCCTTCGCGGCGTACCCCACCGAGGAGGAGGGTGCCGGCGCCTGGTGGACCGAGTCCGGACCCCCGCTGCCCGCCGACGCCGAGGTGGCCCTCGCCCGCGACCACGAGGACCGGGTGGTCGCCGTGACCCTGTCCCCGTCGGCCGGCCGGCTCCTCGTGACCCGCCGCAAGGACGAACCCGGGCTGGCGCTGACGGCGTGGCAGGAGGTCTGACCGACCCACCGGCCCGAGCGACGCGAAGAGGGCCCCCGCCGACCGGCGGAGGCCCTCCTCACGTCATGCGCCCGCGTTACGCCGGGACCGACGCCACGCCCGGAGCCAGGAACTTCTTGCCGTTCACCCGCTCCGACACGCCCTCACGGTCCAGGTACGGCGTGATGCCGCCCAGGTGGAAGGGCCAGCCGGCACCGGTGATCAGGCAGAGGTCGACGTCCTGCGCCTCGGCGACGACGCCCTCGTCGAGCATGAGCCCGATCTCCTGCGCCACCGCGTCCAGGACGCGCGCCCGCACCTGCTCCTCGGTCAGGACGGTGTCGCCCTGCTTCAGCAGCGCGGAGACCTCCGGGTCCAGCTCCGGCTTGCCGCTGTCGTAGACGTAGAAGCCGCGCTTGCCCGCCTCGACGACCGCCTTGAGGTTCGGGGAGACCGTGAAGCGGTCCGGGAACGCCCGGTTGAGCGTCTCCGAGACGTGCAGGCCGATGGCCGGGCCGACCAGCTCGAGGAGGACCAGCGGGGACATCGGCAGACCGAGCGGTTCCACCGCCTTCTCCGCGACCTCGACGGGGGTGCCCTCGTCGATGACGTTCTGCACCTCGCCCATGAAGCGGGTCAGGATGCGGTTCACGACGAACGCCGGGGCGTCCTTCACCAGGACGGCCGTCTTCTTCAGCTTCTTGGCGACGGCGAAGGCGGTGGCCAGCGACGCGTCGTCGGTCGCCTCGCCGCGCACGATCTCCAGGAGCGGCAGGATCGCGACCGGGTTGAAGAAGTGGAAGCCCACGACCCGCTCGGGGTTCTTCAGCTTCGACGCCATCTCGGTGACGGAGAGGGACGAGGTGTTGGTGGCGAGGATCGCGTGCGCCGGGGCGACCGCCTCGACCTCCGCGAACACCTGCTGCTTGACACCGATCTCCTCGAACACGGCCTCGATGACGAAGTCCGCGTCCGCGAAGCCCTCGGCCTTGTCCAGCACACCGCTCACCAGCGCCTTGAGGCGGTTGGCCTTGTCCTGGTTGATGCGGCCCTTGCCGAGCAGCTTGTCGATCTCGGCGTGGACGTAGCCCACACCCTTGTCGACGCGCTCCTGGTCGATGTCGGTCAGCACGACCGGCACCTCCAGGCGGCGCAGGAACAGCAGGGCGAGCTGCGAGGCCATCAGGCCCGCGCCCACGACGCCGACCTTGGTGACCGGGCGGGCCAGGTTCTTGTCCGGGGCACCGGCCGGGCGCTTGCCGCGCTTCTGCACCAGGTTGAACGCGTAGATGCCGGCGCGCAGTTCACCGCCCATGATCAGGTCGGCGAGGGCCTGGTCCTCGGCGTCGTAGCCCTGCTGGAGGTCGCCGTTCTTGGCGGCGGCGATGATGTCGAGGGCGCGGTAGGCGGCCGGGGCCGCACCGTGCACCTTGCTGTCCGCGATGAAGCGGCCCCTGGCGACGGCCTGGTCCCAGGCCTCGCCCCGGTCGATCACCGGGCGCTCGACGACGATCTCGCCCTTGAGGACGGACGCCGTCCAGATCAGCGACTGCTCCAGGAAGTCCGCACCCTCGAACAGGGCGTCGGCGATGCCCAGTTCGTAGACCTGGGCGCCCTTGAGCTGCTTGTTCTGGTTGAGCGAGTTCTCGATGATCACCGAGACGGCCTTGTCGGCGCCGATCAGGTTCGGCAGCAGGGTGCAGCCGCCCCAGCCGGGGACCAGACCGAGGAAGACCTCGGGCAGCGAGAAGGCGGGCAGGGCCGCGGACACCGTGCGGTAGGTGCAGTGCAGGCCGACCTCGACGCCGCCGCCCATGGCCGCGCCGTTGTAGTACGCGAAGGTCGGCACGGCCAGGCCGGAAAGGCGCTTGAAGACCTCGTGGCCGCCCTTGCCGATGGCGAGCGCGTGCTCGTGCTCCTTCAGCAGCTCGACGCCCTTGAGGTCGGCGCCGACCGCGAAGATGAACGGCTTGCCGGTGACACCGGCGGCGACGATCTCGCCGGCCGCCGCCTCCTTCTCGACCTGGTCGATCGCGGTGTTCAGGTTCGCGAGGGACTGCGGGCCGAAGGTGGTCGGCTTGGTGTGGTCCAGGCCGTTGTCGAGGGTGATCAGGGCGAAGCGCCCGGCACCCTGCGGCAGGTCGAAGTGGCGTACGTGCGCCTGCGTGACGACCTCGTCCGGGAACAGCTCGGCCGCACCCTTCAGCAGCTCAGCGGTGGTGCTCACTTGTCCCCCTCGAAGTGCGGGTTCTCCCAGACGACCGTCGCGCCCATGCCGAAGCCGACGCACATGGTGGTCAGGCCGTAGCGGACGTGCGGCTGCTCCTCGAACTGGCGGGCCAGCTGCGTCATCAGCCGGACGCCGGAGGAGGCCAGCGGGTGGCCGAAGGCGATGGCGCCGCCGTACTGGTTGACGCGCTCGTCGTCGTCGGCGATGCCGTAGTGGTCCAGGAAGGCCAGGACCTGGACGGCGAAGGCCTCGTTGATCTCGAAGAGACCGATGTCGGAGATGGACAGACCCGCCTGCGCGAGGGCCTTCTCCGTGGCCGGGATCGGGCCGTAGCCCATGACCTCCGGCTCGACGCCCACGAAGGCGTAGGAGACCAGGCGCATCTTGACCGGCAGGCCGTTCTCGCGCGCGAAGTCCTCGGAGGCGATGAGGGAGGCGGTGGCGCCGTCGTTCAGACCGGCCGCGTTGCCGGCGGTGACCCGGCCGTGCACGCGGAACGGGGTCTTCAGCCCGGAGAGGTTCTCCAGGGTCGTGCCCGGACGCATCGGCTCGTCGGCGGTGACCAGGCCCCAGCCCGTCTCACCGGCTTCGGGGCTGGTGCGCCGCACGGACACCGGCACCAGGTCGGCCTGGATCTTGCCGTTGGCGTAGGCCTTGGCGGCCTTCTCCTGCGAGCGCACCGCGTACTCGTCGGCGCGCAGCTTGGTGATCTGCGGGTAGCGGTCGTGCAGGTTCTCCGCCGTCATGCCCATGAACAGGGCGGACTCGTCGACCAGCTTCTCGCTGACGAACCGCGGGTTCGGGTCGACGCCCTCGCCCATCGGGTGGCGGCCCATGTGCTCGACACCGCCGGCGATGGCGACGTCGTAGGCGCCGAAGGCGACGGAGCTGGCGACCGCGGTGACGGCCGTCAGGGCACCCGCGCACATGCGGTCGATGGAGTAACCGGGCACCGAGGTCGGCAGACCGGCCAGGATGCCGGCGGTACGGCCGATGGTCAGGCCCTGGTCGCCGATCTGCGTCGTCGCGGCGATGGCGACCTCGTCGACCTTCTTCGGGTCGAGACCGGGGTTGCGGCGCAGCAGCTCCCGGATCGCCTTCACGACGAGGTCGTCGGCACGGGTCTCGTGGTAGATGCCCTTCGGGCCCGCCTTGCCGAACGGGGTACGGACGCCGTCGACGAAGACGACGTCCCTGACGGTACGAGGCACGATGGCTCTCCTCCAGGTGCGGGATGGCACTGCTGCGTTGCGCAAGCGCTGAGCGCGCGCTCAGAACCCATGCTACTTGTGGGTAACGTAGCTGCACAGCCCTACCCGGCGGAGCGGCGAATGTCACACGGCCGGCGGAGGTGCCGCCCCCGCGGCTCCGGCAGTCGTCCTCCACGTGCCCGCACGAGATCTTGGCCTGATCCCGACCTCGCGGTACCGCTCCAGCGGCGCGACCCGGCCGGGCCACGCGCGCGGACACCGCGCGCGTCACGGCTCGCGGCCGGCGGCCGCCGTACGACAGCGATGTCCACGGCGGCTACGCGGGCTCCCGCCTCCCGGGCTCCGGCGCACCGCTGCCCTGCGTGTCCGTGCCCGTACTCGTGTCCTGACCCTTCGTCGACAGCGCCGCCACCAGCACCGGCGTCGCCTGCTCCACCTGCCAGGGGCGGGCGCCGAGGGCCGTGAGCGCCGCGGCGACGGAGTCCGTGTCGACCGGCCGGGGCGGCTCCCAGCAGACCCGCCGGACGGTGTCCGGGGCGATCACGTTCTCCTGCGGCATGTTCAGTTCCTCGGCCAGCGCCGAGACGGCCGACCGCGCCGCCGAGAGGCGGGCCGCGGCCTCGGGGTCCTTGTCCGCCCAGGCCCGCGGCGGCGGCGGCCCCGCGACCGACTGCCCCGGCTGCGGCAGCTGCGACTCGGTCAGCGCCCTGGCCCGGTCGACGGCCGCCTGCCACTGCTCGAGCTGGCGCCGGCTCGTCCGGTGCCCGAAGCCGTTCAGCGCGGCCAGCGCGTGCACGGTGGCCGGCACGGCGAGCGCGGCCTCCACGATGGCCGCGTCCGACAGCACCTTGCCGGGCGACACGTCCCGCCGCTGGGCGATCCGGTCCCGCGTCTGCCACAGTTCCCGCACCACGCCGAGCTGGCGGCGCCGGCGCACCTTGTGCATGCCGGACGTACGGCGCCAGGGGTCCTTGCGGGGCTCGGGCGGCGGCGCGGAGGCGATCGCGTCGAACTCCTGCCGGGCCCACTCCAGCTTGCCCTGCCGGTCCAGTTCCTTCTCCAGCGCGTCGCGCAGGTCGACGAGGAGCTCGACGTCCAGGGCGGCGTAGCGCAGCCACGGCTCGGGCAGCGGACGGGTGGACCAGTCGACGGCGGAGTGTCCCTTCTCCAGGACGAAGCCGAGGACGCCCTCGACCATCGCGCCGAGTCCGACGCGCGGGAACCCGGCCAGTCGCCCGGCCAGCTCGGTGTCGAACAGCCGGGTGGGCACCATGCCTATCTCCCGCAGGCACGGCAGGTCCTGGGTGGCCGCGTGCAGCACCCACTCCACGTCGGACAGCGCCTCCCCGAGCGCGGAGAGGTCGGGGCAGGCGACGGGGTCGATCAGCGCGGTGCCGGCGCCCTCGCGGCGCAGCTGCACCAGATAGGCGCGCTGGCCGTAGCGGTAGCCGGAGGCGCGCTCGGCGTCCACGGCGACGGGGCCGGAGCCGGCGGCGAAGGCGGCGATCACCTCGGCGAGCGCGGCGTCGTCGGCGATCACGGGGGGAATGCCCTCGCGCGGTTCGAGCAGTGGTGTCGGCGCCCCGGTGGCAAGCGATCCGTCGTCTTCCGGAGGGGCGCCCCCGGTGGTTCGCAGTGAGCTGGCTGCTGCGGTTTCTTGGGCGTCGGTCACCTGTCAAGGGTATCCGTGTGTGGACGGCGACCGCCGACGGAACCGGTGCTCACGCGCACCCCGCGGACCGACGTCGCGGACGGCGCCGCCGCCTGGGACCCCGAGGGC
>NZ_JBFBCB010000052.1:0-53372 GCF_040682975.1 Streptomyces sp. NPDC051051 | reverse complement strand
AGACCGTTTCCCGATCCGATTTCCTCGGCGCTTTCCAGGCCCCCGCTTTTCTTTCGCGGCTTCCTTTCCGGCGGTTCCGACTTTATCAGAAGTTCTGAGTCGGTTTTCCCGGCCCCTCGCGGTGACCGCTCCGACGCACAAGGCGTCGGGGGCTTCCCGTTCAGGCGGAGCCGTAAACGTACTGGAGCGGGGCGCCCCGATGCAAATCGAGGTGCCCCGCCCCAGGTTGACGCCTGTGAGGAGTCGTCAGCCCGTCAGACCTCCACGACGACCGGGAGGATCATCGGCCTGCGCCGGTAGGTGTCGGAGACCCACTTGCCCAGGGTGCGGCGGATGAGTTGCTGCAACTGGTGGGGCTCGACGACCCCGTCCTGGGCCGACCGTTCCAGGACCTCGTTGATCTTCGGCACGACGGCCCCGAAGGCGGAGTCGTCGATACCGGACCCGCGGGCCTGGATGTGCGGACCGGCGGTGATCTTGCCGGTCGAGGAGTCCACGACCAGGAAGACCGAGATGATGCCCTCGTCCCCCAGGATCTTCCGGTCCTTCAGCGCCGGCTCGCGCACATCTCCGACCGAGAGGCCGTCGACGTACACGTAACCCGCCTGGACCTTGCCGGAGATCCTGGCCTTGCCCTGGACGAGGTCGACGACGATGCCGTCCTCGGCGATGACGATGCGGTCGTGCGGTACGCCGGTGAGGGCGCCCAGCTCGGCGTTGGCACGCAGGTGACGCCATTCGCCGTGGACCGGCATCAGGTTCCTCGGCCGGCAGATGTTGTAGAAGTACAACAGCTCGCCCGCGGACGCGTGGCCCGAGACGTGCACCTTGGCGTTGCCCTTGTGGACGACGTTGGCGCCCCAGCGGGTCAGGCCGTTGATCACGCGGTAGACCGCGTTCTCGTTGCCGGGGATGAGCGACGACGCCAGGATCACGGTGTCGCCGTCGACGATGCGGATCTGGTGGTCACGGTTGGCCATGCGGGACAGGGCGGCCATCGGTTCGCCCTGGGAACCCGTGCAGACCAGGACCACCTCGTGGTCCGGAAGGTCGTCCAGGCTGCGGACGTCCACCACCAGGCCCGGCGGGACCTTCAGGTAGCCCAGGTCGCGGGCGATGCCCATGTTGCGGACCATCGAGCGACCGACGAAGGCGACCCTGCGGCCGTACTCGTGGGCCGCGTCCAGGATCTGCTGGATGCGGTGGACGTGGCTGGCGAAGCTCGCCACGATGATCCGCTTGCGGGCGTTCGCGAAGACCGTGCGCAGGACGTTGGAGATGTCGCGCTCGGGCGGGACGAAACCGGGGACCTCCGCGTTCGTCGAGTCGGAGAGGAGGAGGTCGATGCCTTCCTCGCTGAGCCGGGCGAACGCGTGGAGGTCCGTGAGGCGGTTGTCCAGCGGGAGCTGGTCCATCTTGAAGTCGCCCGTGTGGACCGCCATGCCGGCCGGGGTGCGGATGGCGACCGCGAGAGCGTCCGGGATGGAGTGGTTGACCGCGACGAACTCGCAGTCGAACGGACCGATGCGCTCGCGGTTCCCCTCCGCCACCTCGAGGGTGTACGGGCGGATGCGGTGCTCCTGGAGCTTCGCCTCGATCAGGGCGAGGGTCAGCTTGGAGCCGATCAGCGGGATGTCCGGCTTCTCCCGGAGGAGGTAGGGGACGCCGCCGATGTGGTCCTCGTGGCCATGGGTGAGGACGATGCCCTCGATGTCGTCGAGACGGTCCCGGATGGACGTGAAGTCCGGCAGGATCAGGTCGATTCCCGGCTGCTCCTCCTCGGGGAAGAGCACTCCGCAGTCGACGATCAGCAGGCGACCGCCGTACTCGAAGACCGTCATGTTGCGGCCGATCTCGCCGAGGCCGCCGAGCGGGGTGACCCGCAGGCCTCCTTCGGGGAGCGGCGGGGGCGGGCCCAGTTCGGGGTGCGGATGACTCAAAAGACTCTCCTCAAACACGCGCGCCACGTACCGGTCGGGCACGTGGCGCGCGTGACGTTCGTGCAGAAGCAGTTGTCGATGTGCGCAGGCACCGGTGGCCTGCCGTATTCAGTTGTGAAGTCTGGTGTCAGAGCTGTACCCCGCCGGCGGCAAGATCGATCTTGAGCTGGGCGGTCTCTTCCGCGGTGAGTTCCACCATGGGCGGCCGCAGCGGGCCCGCGGGCAGGCCCTGGAGGGTGAGCGCGGCCTTCGTGGTCATGACGCCCTGGGTGCGGAACATGCCCGTGTAGACCGGGAGCAGCTTCTGGTGGATCTCCGTGGCCTTCTGGACGTCACCCGAGATGAACGCGTCCACGAGGGCGCGCAGGTCCGGGGTGACGACGTGACCGACGACGGAGACGAAGCCGACCGCGCCCACGGAGAGCAGCGGCAGGTTCAGCATGTCGTCGCCGGAGTACCAGGCCAGGCGCGAGCGGGCGATGGCCCAGCTCGCGCGGCCGAGGTCGCCCTTGGCGTCCTTGTTGGCGACGATCCGCGGGTGCTCGGCCAGGCGGACCAGCGTCTCGGTGCTGATCGGGACGCCGCTGCGACCGGGAATGTCGTAGAGCATGACCGGCAGCTCGGTGGCGTCGGCGACGGCCGTGAAGTGCCGGAGGAGGCCCTCCTGCGGGGGCTTGTTGTAGTACGGCGTCACGACGAGCAGGCCGTGTGCGCCGGTCCGCTGCGCCGCGCGCGCCAGCTCGATGCTGTGGTGGGTGTCGTTGGTGCCGACCCCGGCCACGACGTGGGCCCGGTCTCCGACGGCCTCCAGGACGGCTCGTACCAGGTCCGATTTCTCCGCGTCGCTGGTGGTGGGCGACTCACCGGTGGTGCCGTTGACGATCAGGCCGTCGTTGCCTGCGTCCACCAGGTGGGTGGCGAGCCGCTGTGCGCCGTCGAGGTCGAGTGCGCCGTCCGCCGTGAAGGGCGTGACCATGGCGGTGAGGACCCGCCCGAAGGGGGTCTGCGGAGTGGAGGTCGGAGCCATGGGGAACACGCTACTCGTTGCTCGGGGCGGGGTCTGCCCTCGGGGCGGACGACAAGTGGTGACAAATGCGGAGCCCGGCACTGCCTGCTCGGGGGTTCAAGCAGTGCCGGGTCCGTTTGATCAGGCTAGATGAACTTCTCCAAATGCCGCAATACGGACACTTCGCGCGGATGATCCGTACATACGTCTCCGTTACGGAGCGGCTTACGGGGCGACCCTGCCGTTGGCGTTGAAGGCCGCGTAGGTGAGGGGCATGAGCTTCGCCCACTCGGACTCCATCTTCTCGCCGACCATCTCGATCTCCCGCTGCGGGAAGGACGGGACCTTGGCCAGTTCGTGCTGGGTGCGCAGGCCGAGGAAGTGCATCAGGGAGCGGGCGTTGCAGGTGGCGTACATCGAGGAGAACAGGCCGACCGGGAGGACCGCGCGGGCGACCTCGCGGGCGACGCCCGCGGCCAGCATCTCCTGGTAGGCGGAATAGGCCTGGCGGTAGGAGTCCTCCATCGTGCGGTCGACCAGTTCCTGCTGGTCCTCGCTGCCCTCCACGAAGACGTACTTGCCGGGGCGGCCCTGCTGCACGAGCTTGCGGGAGGCGTCCGGGACGTAGAACACCGGCTGGAGCTCCCGGTAGCGGCCGGACTCCTCGTTGTACGACCAGCCCGCGCGGTGCCGCATGAACTCGCGGAAGACGAAGATCGGGGCGCTGATGAAGAAGGTCATCGAGTTGTGCTCGAAGGGGCTGCCGTGGCGGTCCCGCATCAGGTAGTTGATGAGCCCCTTGGAGCGCTCGGGGTCCTTCTTCAGCTCGTCCAGGGACTGCTCGCCGGCGGTCGAGACGCGGGCGGCGAACAGCACGTCCGCGTCGGACGCGGTGTGCTTGACCAGTTCGACGGTGACGTCGCTCCGGAGTTCGATCTTGGCCTCGTCGTCGGGGGTGGGGGTCACGGTTCGGGGGTCCTTCCATCGCGTCTGCGGAGCGGCGCCAACTTTACGACGGCCGTCGGGCCGGGAGTTCACGGGCGCCGCGGGCTCCGCGTAGGACGTCTGCCGATATGGGGCACGTTTTCGGACACTCGCTCGTCTGTATCGGTGACGGCTGTGTCGGTGGCGGCCGCACCGATGGCGGCCGTCAGTCGCCGAGTCCACTCGTCATCTCCCAGGAGGACGTACCCGCCATGTTCCGCCGGCGCGAGCCCGTACCCTTCGCCTTCCTCGCCGAGGCCGACAGGTTCCGTAGCAATGTCACTCCCCCGCCCCCGGAGCGGTCCTCCTTCGGGCAGCTGGCCGGGCGCTGGCTGCTGGGGCTGACCATCGTGGCCGCCCTGGTGGGCTCGCTGGTCATCGGGATGCCGGCGCTGTCCGCGGATCACTCCGTCCCCGACCAGCAGTCACAGGCCTCCCGGGGCCGCTGACCCCATCCGGACCCCCGAAGGTGGTGAGCGAGGACACAGGCGGATAGCCTCACCGGCACAGCCCACGTATGGACGAGTGAGGACCAGCCGTGCCCCTGCCCTTCCTGACGGCCGACCGCGCATTCGAGGCGGCGGACGAGGTCGCGCTGCCCTTCGACGACCGCGAGCACTGGCGGCGGCCCTACCGGCCCGGCCCGTGGCGGGTCGCGGCGGCCGCGCTGTGCCTGCTGCTCGCGTCGTACGTGTTGTTCGCGGCGGTGATCATCGCGTTGACCGGCTCGGTGTCCGAGGCCGGGATCGTCTTCGGTGTGTCACTGCTGGTGATCGGCGGCGCGCTGCGGCTGCTGCGGATGGGGGTGTGGGTGAGTGCGCGCGGGGTGCGCCAGGTGGACTTCCTCGTCACGCGGACGGTGACCTGGAACCGCGTCGTGGCCGTGCGGACCGTGCAGCAGCCCGTGCGCTGGATGGGTCTGCCGCGCACCGTGCAGGGCCAGGCGCTGACCCTCGTGCGGCGGGACCGGGCCGCGGAGGGCGCGGTGCCGCTGCTCACCTCGCACGGGGCCGACTTCCTGGCGCGGCCGGAGGCGTTCGACCGGGCCGCGGACTCCGTGGAGGCGTGGGCCGACGAGTACCGGCGGCCCTGAGGACACGCCTGAGGGGACACGCCTGAGGCGGCCCGGTCCGGATGTGTGGACCGGGCCTCCTCGTGCGCGGCCTCAGGACGAGTGCGCGGCCTCATCAGGAGGAGGCCGGGTGCCGTGTGGTGCCGTGCAGGCTGATGGCGCGCTGCATGGCCTTGCGGGCGCGCGGGGTGTCCCGGGCGTCGTGGTAGGCGACGGCGAGGCGGAACCAGGTGCGCCAGTCGTCGGGAGCCGCTTCCGTCTCGGCCTTGCGCCGGGCGAACACGGCGTCGGCCGAGTCGCGGTCGACGCGGCCGCTGGGGGTGCGCTTCAGCTCGTCGACGGGCAGGCCGCCCTCGGCGTCGAGTTCGGCGGCGAGCTGGTTGGCCCGGCGGACGAACTGGGTGTTCTTCCACAGGAACCAGACGCCGATGACCGGCAGGATCAGCACCGCCACGCCGAAGGTGACGGTGAGGAGCGTGCCGGACTGGATGAGCATGACGCCGCGGCTGCCGACCAGGACGAAGTAGAAGACCAGGACGGCGGCCGTGAGGGCGTAGGAGAGCTTCGCGCGCATGGCAGTCAGGGGCTCAGTTCAGGTCCAGGAAGTGTTCCAGGCCGAAGGTCAGGCCCGGAGTCGTCACCACGCGGCGGGCGCCCAGCAGGATGCCCGGCATGAAGCTGCTGTGGTGCAGGGAGTCGTGGCGGATGGTCAGGGTCTCCCCCTCGCCGCCCAGCAGGACCTCCTGGTGGGCCAGCAGGCCGCGCAGGCGGACGGCGTGGACGGGGACGCCGTCGACGTCCGCGCCGCGGGCCCCGTCCAGGGCCGTCGCCGTGGCGTCCGGGGCGGGGGCGCAGCCGGCGGCGCGGCGGGCCTCGGCGATGAGCTGGGCGGTGCGCGTGGCGGTGCCGGAGGGGGCGTCCACCTTGTTCGGGTGGTGCAGCTCGACGACCTCGACCGACTCGAAGTACGGCGCCGCGATCTGCGCGAACTTCATGGTCAACACGGCCCCGATGGAGAAGTTCGGCGCGATGAGCACGCCCGTCTCCGGGGACCGCTCCAGCCAGCCGGTCAGCTGCGCGAGGCGTTCCTCGGTCCAGCCGGTGGTGCCGACGACGGCGTGGATGCCGTGCCGTACGCAGTAGTCGAGGTTGTCCATGACCGAGGCCGGGGTGGTCAGTTCCACCGCGACCTGGGCGCCGGTCCCGGCCAGCGTCTCCAGCTCGTCGCCCCGGCCGAGGGCGGCCACCAGCTCCATGTCCTCGGCGGCCTCGACCGCCCGGACCGCTTCGGCGCCGATGCGGCCCTTGGCGCCGAGGACCGCCACGCGCAGCTTGCTCATCTGTTGCTTCCTTACGGGAGGGGGTTGGGGCCTGCCCGGCGGGTGCGGTCGGAGACGCGGGGTCCGACCTGACCCGCCGGACAGACCCTAGGCGACGGCCTCGTGCAGCCGGGACGCCTGCTTGTCCTTGAGCGGGCCGATGACCGACAGCGACGGGCGCTGTCCCAGGATGTCGCGGGCCACCTCGCGGACCTCGTCCGGGGTCACGGCCTCGATCCGGGTCAGCATGTCGTCGACGGACATCTGCTCGCCCCAGCACAGCTCGCTCTTGCCGATGCGGTTCATGAGCGCGCCGGTGTCCTCCAGGCCGAGGACCGTGGAGCCGCGCAGCTGGCCGATGGCGCGGCCGATCTCCTCGTCGGAGAGGCCGTGTTCGGCGACGGTGTCGAGTTCGTCGCGGCAGATCTTCAGCACGTCGTGCACCTGGCTGGGCCGGCAGCCGGCGTACACGCCGAACAGTCCGCAGTCGGCGAAGCCGGAGGTGTAGGAGTAGACGCTGTAGGCCAGGCCGCGCTTCTCGCGGACCTCCTGGAACAGCCGGGAGGACATGCCGCCACCGAGGGCGGTGTTGAGCACGCCGAGGGCCCAGCGGCGCTCGTCGGTGCGGGGCAGGCCGGGCATGCCGAGGACGACGTGCGCCTGTTCGGTCTTGCGGCCGAGGAGTTCGACGCGGCCCGCGGTGCGGATGGTGCGCCGGCCGTCGCGCGGGGCGATGGGGGTGGCGTCGGTCTCCCCGAGCGCGCCGGCCTTCTCGAAGGCGGCGCGGACCTGCCGTACGACCTTGTTGTGGTCGATGTTGCCCGCGGCGGCGACCACCAGGTGGGTGGGGTCGTAGTGCTTCTTGTAGAAGCGGCGGATGCGGTCCGCGGTGAGGGCGTTGACGGTGTCGACCGTGCCGAGGACGGGGCGGCCGAGGGCGTTGTCGCCGAACATCGTGTGCGCGAACAGGTCGTGCACGCAGTCGCCCGGGTCGTCCTCCGTCATCGCGATCTCCTCGAGGATCGCGCCGCGCTCGACGTTGACGTCCTCCTCCCGGATCAGGGAGCCGGTCAACATGTCGCTGACGACGTCGATGGCGAGCGGCAGGTCGGCGTCGAGCACGCGCGCGTAGTAGCACGTGTACTCCTTCGCCGTGAAGGCGTTCATCTCGCCGCCGACCGCGTCGAGGGCGGAGGAGATGTCCAGCGCGGACCTGCGCCGGGTGCCCTTGAAGAGCAGGTGCTCGAGGTAGTGGGTGGCACCGTTCAGCGCCGGGGTCTCGTCGCGGGAGCCGACGTGTGCCCAGATGCCGAAGGTCGCGGAGCGGACCGAGGGGAGGGTCTCGGTGACGATGCGCAGGCCGCCCGGGAGGGTGGTCTTGCGGACCGTGCCGATGCCGTTCTCGCCCTTGATGAGGGTTTGGGTACGGGCGACGGCCCGCGCCTCCGAAGAGGGGCGGGCCGTCACCTTGGAGCTACGGGACGTCACTGCTCGGCGTCGTCCTTCTTGTCGTCGTCGGACGATTCGCCCTCGATCACGGGGATGAGGGAGAGCTTGCCGCGGGAGTCGATCTCGGCGATCTCGACCTGGACCTTGGCGCCCACGCCGAGGACGTCCTCGACGTTCTCCACGCGCTTGCCGCCGGCGAGCTTGCGGATCTGCGAGATGTGCAGCAGACCGTCCTTGCCCGGCATCAGCGACACGAACGCACCGAAGGTGGTCGTCTTCACGACCGTGCCCAGGTAGCGCTCGCCGACCTCGGGCATCGTCGGGTTGGCGATGCCGTTGATCGTGGCACGGGCGGCCTCGGCGGACGGGCCGTCGACGGCGCCGATGTAGATCGTGCCGTCGTCCTCGATCGTGATGTCGGCGCCGGTGTCCTCCTGGATCTGGTTGATCATCTTGCCCTTGGGGCCGATGACCTCGCCGATCTTGTCCACGGGGATCTTGACGGTGATGATCCGCGGGGCGTTGGGGGACATCTCGTCCGGCGTGTCGATCGCTTCCATCATCACGTCGAGGATGTGGAGGCGGGCGTCACGGGCCTGCTTGAGGGCGGCGGCCAGGACGGAGGCGGGGATGCCGTCCAGCTTGGTGTCGAGCTGGAGGGCGGTGACGAACTCCTTGGTGCCGGCGACCTTGAAGTCCATGTCGCCGAAGGCGTCCTCCGCACCGAGGATGTCGGTGAGGGCGACGTAGTGCGTCTCGCCGTTGATCTCCTGGGAGATCAGGCCCATGGCGATACCGGCGACGGGGGCCTTCAGGGGCACACCGGCGTTCAGCAGCGACATGGTGGAGGCGCAGACGGAGCCCATGGACGTCGAGCCGTTGGAGCCGAGGGCCTCGGACACCTGGCGGATCGCGTAGGGGAACTCCTCGCGCGTCGGCAGCACCGGCACGATGGCGCGCTCGGCGAGGGCGCCGTGGCCGATCTCGCGGCGCTTCGGGGAGCCGACGCGGCCGGTCTCGCCGACGGAGTACGGCGGGAAGTTGTAGTTGTGCATGTAGCGCTTGCGGGTCACCGGGGAGAGGGTGTCCAGCTGCTGCTCCATGCGGAGCATGTTGAGGGTGGTGACGCCCAGGATCTGGGTCTCGCCACGCTCGAACAGCGCGGAGCCGTGCACGCGCGGGATGGCCTCGACCTCGGCGGCGAGCGTACGGATGTCCGTGACGCCGCGGCCGTCGATGCGCTTCTTCTCCTTGATCACGCGCTCGCGGACCAGCTGCTTGGTGAGCGAGCGGTACGCGGCGGAGATCTCCTTCTCGCGCCCCTCGAACTCCGGCAGGAGCTTCTCGGCGGCGAGTGCCTTGACGCGGTCCAGCTCGGCCTCGCGCTCCTGCTTGCCCGCGATGGTCAGCGCGGCGGAGAGCTCCGGGCGGACGGCGGCGGACAGCGCCTCCAGGACGTCGTCCTGGTAGTCGAGGAAGATCGGGAACTCGCCGGTCGGCTTGGCGGCCTTGGCGGCGAGGTCGGCCTGCGCCCTGCAGAGCACCTTGATGAAGGGCTTCGCGGCGTCCAGACCGGCGGCGACGACCTCCTCGGTCGGCGCCTCGGCGCCGTCCTCGACGAGCTTGATGGTCTTCTCGGTGGCCTCGGCCTCGACCATCATGATCGCGACGTCGCCGTCCTCCAGGACGCGACCGGCGACGACCATGTCGAAGACGGCGTCCTCCAGCTCGGTGTGCGTCGGGAAGGCGACCCACTGGCCGCGGATCAGCGCGACGCGGACGCCGCCGATCGGGCCGGAGAAGGGCAGGCCGGCCAGCTGCGTGGACGCGGACGCGGCGTTGATCGCCACGACGTCGTACAGGTGGTCGGGGTTGAGGGCCATGATCGTGGCGACGACCTGGATCTCGTTGCGAAGGCCCTTCTTGAAGGACGGGCGCAGCGGGCGGTCGATCAGGCGGCAGGTGAGGACGGCGTCCTCGGAGGGGCGGCCCTCACGGCGGAAGAAGCTGCCGGGGATCTTGCCGGCGGCGTACATCCGCTCCTCGACGTCCACCGTGAGGGGGAAGAAGTCGAGCTGGTCCTTGGGGTTCTTGGAGGCGGTGGTGGCCGACAGCACCATGGTGTCGTCGTCCAGGTAGGCCACGGCCGAGCCGGCGGCCTGGCGGGCCAGGCGGCCCGTCTCGAAGCGGATGGTGCGGGTGCCGAAAGTGCCGTTGTCGATGACGGCTTCGGCGTAGTGGGTCTCGTTCTCCACTAGCGTTTTCTCCTCGTCTTCGTCCCCTGGGCTGCCCGTGTGGCAGGGGGACGGTGGTGGAGAGGCGCTCCGTGCGGTGCGGGCCGGTCTTCGATCGAAGCACCCGGGGCTCGCTTTCCCCCGGGGGCCACTACCGAGGACCGGCGGCGGCTACGTGCGCCCCTCCTCGTCTGTCTCGTGCCTCTTGCGTTCTGCTACCACACTACAAAGCGTGGGTGACACTCCGCACGTTTGCGTACGTACGGCAAAGGGAGCGGTCCCCGATGACGACGGGAACCGCTCCCTTCACGGCGTCTTACTTGGCGCCGGCCGCACCGCGGCGGATGCCGAGGCGGTCGACCAGGGCGCGGAAGCGCTGGATGTCCTTCTTGGCCAGGTACTGCAGCAGCCGGCGGCGCTGACCGACCAGGATGAGCAGACCCCGGCGGGAGTGGTGGTCGTGCTTGTGGGTCTTGAGGTGCTCGGTCAGGTCGGAGATCCGACGGGAGAGCATGGCGACCTGGACCTCGGGGGAGCCGGTGTCGCCCTCCTTCTGGCCGAACTCGGCGATGATCTGCTTCTTCGTAGCGGCGTCGAGCGACACGCGTACTCCTCGTAGTCCGTGGTGGGCCACCGAGTGCCCCCGGTCTGTGTCTCGGGGGAGCTTCCGTTACTCGGGAGGCGGGGATCCGCTGGGCGCGGCCTCCAGGACCTTCAGGGACCGGCAAGGTCTGCTGAGGGCGATCCGGGGGTGCGTACACAAACGTCCGTCCATCAGGGTACCAGGAGGTGGGGGGCGCCTTCGCCGCGGTCCGCGAACCCCTGAGGAGGCCTGGGGGCGGCCACTAGGGTGGCGCCCGGATCGTTCTTTCATGGAAGCAACGTTGTTCGTCCGTACGTCGGGAAGGGGTCGCTGCGACATGGCGGAGACGGCAGAGGAGACCAAGGCGCGCAAGGAGCGGGAGAGGGACGAGCTGTACGCCCTCGACATCTCCGGCGTCGAGTGGCACAGCGCGCCGGGCACGGAGGAGCACGAGGAGCGGGTGGAGATCGCCTACCTCCCCGCCGGCGCGGTGGCCATGCGGTCGTCGCTCGACCCCGGCACCGTGCTGCGCTACACGGAGGCGGAGTGGCGGGCCTTCGTCCTGGGCGCGCGGGACGGCGAGTTCGACCTGGAGCCGGCGCCGCACAACGGCGGGCCGGCGGCGGGTTAGGCGGCTCACGGCCGCGCCGTCACCTTCCCGCCGCCGTGCTCTGCAGGCCGAGGGCCGGGTGGGTCCGCTTCGGCCGGCCGGCGGCGGGGCCCTCGGCCTTCCTGACGTCGAAGACGAGGCGGGCGTTCCGGACGACGTCGTTGTGGTCGGTCGTCGTCATCGGCCCGGCCTCGACCGGCAGGTCGAAGCAGCAGTACGGCGTCTCGTCGCCGGTCTCCGGGGCCGGGGCGACCCGTGCGTCGGGCGTGACGCGGTCGTCGCTCGCACGTACGGCGAGCAGCCGGCCGCCCCCGGCGGTCCTTGCCCGTGACGGTCTGATCGCTGTCACGGCCTGATCGCTGTCACGGCCTGACGGCTGTGACGTCCTCCGGCGCCCCGCCGGGGCGGTGGGGCGCCGGGGCGGCGACCGGTCGGCTGCCGGCCGGTCAGCTCGTCATCGCCCGGGCGGCCGCGTAGACGTCGAAGACGGCCAGCGCCAGGGGCACCAGGGTGAGCAGGACGAAGCCTTCGGCGATCTCCGTGAACCGTCCCCAGAACGGCGTGAGACCGCCGCGCGAGCCGATCAGGCCGACCGCGGTGACGAGCGCGGACGCCGCCGCGATCGCGGCGACCAGCCAGATGGTCCGCACGTCCAGGTCGGTGCGGTCGCCCGTGAGGGCGTCGCGGAACACCGACACGGGCGGGTTGAGCGCCAGCCCGAGGCCGAGCAGCACGAGGGAGGCGAGGCCGGCGGCGAGAACGGGGGCGACCTGCGCGGTGTAGCGGAAGAGGTGGGCGCGCATCAGCAGGGCGATGCCCACGGCCAGGGCGAGCAGCTGGGCCCAGAGGCCGTCGGAGAAGCCGAGGACCGAGCAGGCGCCGACCGCGATCAGGGCGCAGCCGCCGACCAGTCCGACGAGCAGTTCGTGGCCGCGGCGGGCCTGGGCGGTGATCCGCTCGACGTCGACCGGCTCCTGGGGGGCGGGACCGGCGCCGTACGCGCTGCGACGGGTGGTGTCGGGGGTGTCGAAGCCGATCGGCAGCCGGGCGAAGCGCATGGAGAGGCCGGGCAGGAAGGCGAGGGCGCCCACGGCGACGGGCGCGCACAGGGCTGCGGTCTCGGACGGCGTCCAGTGCGCGAGGATCGCCGCGAACACCGCCGCGAGGCCGGCGCCGGACGCCACGACGAAGGCGACGAACGGGCCGTCCCCGCCCGGCGAGCACAGGGTGAGGAGCACCGCGGCCAGCAGGACCGCCGCGCAGGCCAGGAGGAACTGGAGCTTGCCGATGCCCTGGCCGTCGGCGAGCGGGAGGAGACCCGAGCCGGCCACGCCGACGTTGGGCAGCGCGCCGAGTCCGAGGGCGACGGCCGAGGGCCGGTCGTCGTAGACGCGGGCGCGGACGCAGGCGAGGGCGACCAGCAGGACGCCGACGACCGCGGCGAGGACGCCGGGCAGGGAGTGCATGTCGTGGCGCGGGTCGCCCGTCCAGGCCACGAAGGCGAGCAGGACCGGCAGGACGCCTCCCCCGACCAGGCCCGCGGCCCGGGTCAGGTCGCCGCCCCACAGGGCGTGCTCGCGGGTCACGGCCGCGGCGACCGCCTCGGAGACGTCGTCGAAGACGGCGGGCGGCAGCGACTCCGAGAAGGGGCGCAGCGTGAGGAGTTCGCCGTCGAGGATGTGCTGCGCGGCGAACGAGCGGGAGCCGTCGAGGACGGTGCCGTCCCGGCGTACGAGGTGGTAGCCGACGGGGGCGCCCTCGGCGGGGCTCTGCCGGGAGAGCCGGAGGATCTCCGGGTAGAGGTCGACGACCGGGATGTCGTCGGGCAGCGCCACGTCGATCCGGCTGTCGGGCGCGACGATCGTGACCCGGCAGAAGCCGAGGCCCGTCCCGGAGGCGGCGCCCGATCCCTGCCCTCCTCCAGTGGCTGCCGCGGAGGCCGTGATGCTCACCTGCTGCTCCCCCTCAGTGATGGTTCCGCGTCGGCGGTGTGAAAATTTCTGGACCGTGCCGTGCCGCGTGGGACCGGTGGGTCCGACCGGGCGGCGAAACGGACGCCGTCGGGCGGCCGGAGAGCGCCGAAGCGTTCCCGTTCTCACGGAATGTCCCGGCTCACCCGGACCAACTCGCATGTGCTCACGCGAACATCCGGCACCCTACCGCCCCCTCGTCGCACGAGAAGTCAGTAGGATCACGCGGCGGCCTGCGTCCGCCTGACACGGGGTGGCGGACGGTACTTACCCGGGGCCGGCAAGGGAATTGGTGAGCAGTGAGCCACATCGTCGTGAAGCGCCCTCCCCGGGCACTGCCGTCCGAGGTGCCCACGGGCGAGATCGCCGTGCAGCCCCCGCCCGAGCTGCCGCGGGGGCATCAGGAGAGCGTGCTGATGCAACTGCTGCCCACGCTGGGCATGGGCGGTTCGGTCGTCTTCTTCTTCACGAGCGGCCAGCCGTTCATGCGCATCATGGGCATGGTCATGATCGCCTCGACGGTGGCGATGTCCATCGCGATGGTGGTCCGCTTCCGCCGCGGCACGCAGGGGCAGTTGGCGGACCTGCGCCGCGACTACCTGAGCTACCTGGCGCAGACCCGGCTGACGACGATCGCCACCGCGAAGGCGCAGCGCGACGCCCAGTACTACCTGCACCCCTCCCCCGAGCAGCTGTGGGCCCTGGTCGCCGAGGGCAGCCGGGTGTGGGAACGGCGGCCCGGCGACGAGGACTTCGCCCAGGTCCGCGTCGGTCTCGGCGCCCAGTCGCTGGCCACCCCGCTGGTCAGTCCCGAGACCGGCCCCGTGGAGCAGTTGGAGCCGCTGACCGCGGGCGCGTTCCAGCGCTTCCTCGCCGTCCACGGCACCCTGGACGCCCTGCCGATGGCGGTGTCGCTGCGCGCCTTCTACCACGTCACGGTCAGCGGCGATCCGCAGTCGGTACGGTCCTCCACCCGCGCCATGGCCGGTTCGCTGGCCGCGCTGCACTCGCCCGAGGACCTCGTCCTCGTGGTCGCGGCGGGCCGGGACGAACTCGCGCACTGGGAGTGGGCCAAGTGGCTGCCGCACGTGCAGGCGCCGGGCACGGTGGACGGCGCGGGCAGCCGCAGGCTGATCGGCGGTGACACGCGCGAACTGGAGAACCTGATCGCCTCCCGGCTCAGCGGCCGGCCGCGGTTCCACCCGGACGCGGCCCCGCTGCCGGAGGAGCCGCACATCGTCGTCGTCCTCGACGGCGTCTCGCTGCCGCCCGACTCGTTCCTGGCCAACCCCGAGGGGCTCCAGGGCGTGACGGTCCTCGAGGTCGTCCCCGGTGAACTGACGGGCCCCGGCGGCGAGTTGTCCATCGTGGTGGAGCCCGGAGTGCTGCACCTGGAGTCGGGGCACGGGACCGTCTACGAGGGAACGCCCGACGCCCTGTCGTACGAGTCCGCCGAGGTGCTCGCCCGGCAGTTGGCGCCGCTGCGGATGGCCTCCGGCGGCGACGACGACGAACCGCTGCTGGCCAACCTGGAGTTCACCGACCTGCTGAACCTCGGTGACGCGGCGTCCGTGGACCCGAAGCGCACCTGGCGGCCGCGTTCGCTGGCCGAGCGGCTGCGGGTGCCGATCGGCGTCGGCGAGGACGGGCGTCCGGTGATGCTGGACCTCAAGGAGGCGGCGCAGGAGGGCATGGGCCCGCACGGTCTGTGCGTCGGCGCCACCGGCTCCGGCAAGTCCGAACTGCTGCGCACCCTGGTGCTGGGCCTCGCCGTCACCCACTCCTCGGAGACCCTGAACTTCGTCCTCGCCGACTTCAAGGGCGGCGCGACCTTCGCGGGCATGGCGCAGATGCCGCACGTCGCGGCCGTGATCACCAACCTGGCGGACGACCTGACGCTGGTCGACCGCATGGGCGACTCCATCCGCGGCGAGCTGAACCGCCGCCAGGAGATGCTGCGCGACGCGGGCAACTACGCCAACATCCACGACTACGAGAAGGCGCGCGCGGCCGGCGCCCCGCTCCAGCCGATCCCCTCCCTCGTCCTGGTGATCGACGAGTTCAGCGAACTGCTCACCGCCAAGCCGGACTTCATCGAGATGTTCGTGCAGATCGGCCGCATCGGCCGATCGCTCGGCGTGCACCTGCTGCTGGCCTCGCAGCGCCTGGAGGAGGGCCGGCTGCGCGGCCTGGAGACGTATCTGTCGTACCGCATCGGTCTGCGCACCTTCTCGGCGGCCGAGTCGAGGGCGGCGCTGGGCGTGCCCGACGCGTACTCGCTGCCCAACGTGCCGGGTTCCGGCTTCCTGAAGTTCGGCACGGACGAGATGCTGCGGTTCAAGGCGGCGTACGTCTCCGGCGTCTACCGCTCCGGCCCGCAGCGGGCGGCGCTGGGCGGTGGTCAGCTGCCGGTGGACCGGCAGCCGGTGCTGTTCACCGCGGCCGAGGTGCCGGTGCGGTACGCGTCCGTGCCCCAGCAGCGCCCCTCCGGGGACGGTCCCGAGGTGGACGAGGCCCTCGCCGACACCGTCCTGGACGTCATCGTGCGCCGGCTGGAGGCACAGGGCCCGGCGGCCCACCAGGTGTGGCTGCCGCCGCTGGACAGCCCGCCCTCGCTCGACGCGCTGCTGCCGGGCCTCACGGCCGTGCCGGGCCGCGGGCTCACCCAGCCCGGCTACGAGGGCGCGGGCCGCCTGGTCGTCCCGGTCGGTCTGGTGGACAAGCCGTTCGAGCAGCGCCGTGACGCCCTCTGGGTGGACTTCTCCGGTGCCGCGGGACACATGCAGATCCTCGGCGGCCCGCAGTCCGGCAAGTCGACGCTGCTGCGCTCGCTGATCTGTTCCTTCGCCCTCACCCACACACCGCACGAGGTCCAGTTCTACGGCCTCGACTTCGGCGGCGGTGGCATGGCCTCGCTGGCCGGACTGCCGCACGTCGGCGGGGTGGCCTCGCGGCTGGACCCGGAGCGGGTGCGGCGCACGGTGGCCGAGGTGTACGGCGTGCTGATCCGCCGTGAGGAGTACTTCCGCTCCGCGGGCATCCCCTCGATCGCCGACTTCCGCAACCGTCGGGCCCGGGGCGAGATCTCGGTCACCGACCAGCCGTGGGGCGACGTCTTCCTCGTCATCGACGGCTGGGGCAACTTCCGCTCCGACTACGAGGCGCTCGACCAGGTGATCCACGAGATCGCCGCGCGCGGTCTCGGCTACGGCATCCACCTGGTGCTGACCGCCTCCCGCTCGATGGAGGTCAGGGCCGCCCTCAAGGACCACCTGATGAACCGCCTGGAGCTGCGGCTCGGCGACACGATGGACTCCGAACTGGACCGCAAGGCCGCCGCGAACGTCCCGACGGGCGTTCCCGGCCGGGGTCTGTCCCCGCAGAAGCTGCACTTCATGGCGGCGGTGCCGCGCATCGACGGCCTCGCCTCCGACACCGACCTCGCCGACGCGACCCAGGCGCTGTCCGCCGAGGTCTCCCGCCACTGGGAGGCGCCCGGCGCTCCCGAGGTACGGCTGCTGCCGCGCGAGTTCCCGGCCGGGCAGCTGCCCGCGGGCGACCGGTTCCCGCGGCGCGGGGTCGCCTTCGCCCTCGACGAGGACAACCTCGAACCGGTGTACCTCGACTTCGAGCAGGACCCCTTCTTCCTCGTCTTCGGCGAGAGCGAGTCGGGCAAGTCGAACCTGCTGCGCCTGCTGATCAAGCAGCTCTCGCAGCGGTACGCGGGCGACGAGTGCAAGTTCTTCGTGGTCGACAACCGGCGCTCCCTGCTGGACGCGACGCCGTCCTCGCACCTGGCCGAGTACATCCCCATGTCCAACGCCATGGACCACCACATGTCCGCGCTGGCCGACCTGATGAAGCGCCGCTCCCCGACCGCGGACGTGACGGCACAGCAGCTCCGGGACCGCAGCTGGTGGCGCGGACCGACCGTGTTCGTCGTCATCGACGACTACGACCTCGTCGCCACGTCCAGCGGCAACCCGCTGGCGGGGCTGACGGAGCTGCTCCCCTTCGCCCGGGACGTCGGCGTCCGCTTCATCGTGGCCCGCTCGACGGCCGGCGCCGGCCGTGCCTCGTACGAGGCGTTCATGCAGCGCATCAAGGAACTCGGCGCCCAGGGCGTGGTGCTGGCCGGCGACCCCGGAGAGGGCGACCTCCTCGGCGGGGTACGGCCGCGTCCGATGCCCGCGGGGCGGGGGATCTTCGTGTCCCGGCGGCGGGGGAAGCCGTTGGTTCAGGTGGGGTTGATGCCGGACGGGACCGAATGAAGTGCCCTGCCGGAGAGCCGGGTTGACGTGCCGGACACGACCGGGGTGTCGTGTTGAGCATCGGGAGGGACGTATCTGATGGTCGGTGTGGGGATTTTCCTGCTCCTGCCGGCTGTGGTGCTGGCCGGGCTCGGCTCGGCCGACCAGCGGGCGCTGTGGTGGCGCCTCCAGGCCAAGCGGTTCCGGGACCCGGCGGCGAACGAGCCGTCGGACTCGGCCTACCGGTCGCAGCGGGTCGTGGCCTTCCTGTGTGCGGCGCTCATGATGGGCATGGCCATCTGGACGTTCTCACTGGCCGCCGAGATGTGAGACGAGGCCGGTACGACCACGGGCCGCACGTGTCCCCTCAGGAACCACCGTGACGAAAGGTGTTCACGCATGGCGTGGGAGGAATGGGAACAGCTGAAGGCGGAGGCTGCCGCGGGTGGCACGCCCCACATGCAGCTGAACCAGCTGGACCCGGGCAGCGGCCCGGTGCGTCCCGCGCCGGATCCCGGTCAGTACGGCGAGCTGAGGGCGGGCCAGACCGACCTGGCGAACATCGGCAGCCATGCGTTCGATCTGTACAACGACCTCTGGGACAAGGGGCGTCGAGCGGTTCCCACCAGTGAGAGCGCCGCCGCCAGGCTCACCGGTGACGGGTTCGCCCTGGGCAGTGCGCTCCAGCACGTCGCGCTCCGCTGGGACGAGCAGCTGGGGTCCCTCCGGGACGCGTGCGCGCACATCTCGAACCACATGACCTTCACGAAGAAACTGCACGCCGAGGACGACCACTACATCCGCCGTCAGATGAGCAGCATCGACCTGTTGGACGCGGGGTTCGACGAACGCGTCGGTGCCCCGGGCGAACCGAACCCGGTGTACGGCGAGAAGGACGACAAGAAGGGCAAGAAGGACTGATGGACCTCGACGCCCTGCGCACGGCCGACTTCACCCTGCTCGACGACGCCGTCGACGACTGGTCGACGATGGTCGGTGACCTGGAAACGCTGATGGACTCCGCCGAGAAGGGCCTCCACGCCGCCGCGAACAAGGCCGACTGGGCGGGGTACAACGCCACCGTGTCCAGGGAGTTCATCGGCAAGACCGCCGGTGAGTTCACCGACGCGCACAGCCAGGCCTCGTCCATCCACAAGATCCTCGCGGACACCCGGGACGAGCTGAAGCTCTACAAGGGGCAGCTGACCGACGCCATCGAACGTGGCCGGCGGAAGAACCTCACGGTGATCGGCTACGAGGGCGGCTTCACGGTCACCACGAACGTCCCGCCGGAGGGCCGCTCCCAGGAGGACCAGGACAACAAGGGCGACATCACCGCGCTGCGCGACGAGATCCAGGGAATCCTGGACAAGGCCACCGAGAGCGACACCACGGCCGGCAGCGTCCTGACGGCCATCGCCGACCGGAGCAAGCTGGGTTTCTCGGACGTCGACTACTCCGACCGGGACTCCGCGGCCAAGGCGCTCAAGGACGCCGAGGAACTGGCGGCCCTGGCGAAGCAGAAACCCGAGGACCTGTCGCCCGAGGAGTTCGACCGGCTCAACAAGGGCCTGAAGAACCACGCCGGCGACGAGCTGTTCGCGGAACGCTTCGCCGACCGCCTGGGTGCGCGGGGGACCCTGGACCTCTGGACCGGCCTCAGCGACCCGCACAGTGCCTGGAAGGTCGGGCAGGCGCGGCTCGACCAGTACGACGACCTTCAGAAGAACCTGAGCCTCACGCTCGCCACGGCCACGCAGAGCGACAACGCCGCCATGACGACGTGGAAGTCGAACATGATCGACCTCGTCGACAAGCCGGTCGGCCGCAGCGGCGGTTTCCCGCTCGGCGGCCAGGTCATGTCCAACCTCATGCGGTGGGGTGACTACGACGACCGGTTCCTCGTCGACTACGGCGACAAGCTGATCGAGACGGAGAAGAAGTTCACGGGCAACGGCCGTCACGGCGCCTGGGGCCGCACCGGCGGTGATCCCATACTCAACCGCACGGGCACCGACTCCGGCTGGGACCCGATGACGGGCTACCTCAAGGCTCTCTCCAACAGCCCCGACGCGGCCACGGAGTTCTTCAACGGCACTTTCGTCACCAAGGACGAGGACCACGACTTCACCCACGACACCGACGGCGACGGCAAGCAGGGCCGGCGGACCCTGAGCAATTTCGACTACCTCTTCGAGGAGCGGGACTGGCCCCAGGACCAGGACGACAAGGGCGAGGAGAGCATCGCCGGGCGGAACTACCTGGCCGCGGCGCTGGAGGCGGCCACTACGGGGCATCCGGCCGGGGAAGCGCCTACCGTGGATACGCCTGCGCACAATGCGGGGCAGGCGAAACTCATGGAGAGCCTCGTAGCGTCAATCGGTGACGATCCCGAGCGGCTGACCAAGTATGGATACATGTCCGACAGCATCGGTCAGATCACCTCCGAATATTTGCCGGATATGAACCGGGCCATGAGCAACGTGCCCAGGGACTCCGACCCGGAGGGCAAGTGGCACAACATTGAAAAACTGTTCCCTGTCGCTGGTTCGGAAGCAAAACTCCAGCACACAGACGTGACCAAGCTCCTTTTCGCGGTCGGCCAGAACGAAGAGGGGTACGCTGCCGTCGAGGTTGGCCAGAAGGCGTACATGGGGAAACTGATGGACTACCACTTGGATCCCAACCTCAACGAAAGTCAGCGAGTCTCCGACAACAACGAGCTCGTCATCGAACAGATCGCATCGAACTCGGGCGAGGTGTCCGGCACTCTCAATTTGGGCGTTCGAGAGGCTATCGGTTCAGAGGCCTCGGACAAGGACAAATCCTATGAACAATCGGTGGCCCAGCGAAAGAACTGGATCTCTGGCGGGATCGGAACCGCTGTCGGTGTAGGCACATCATTCGTCGCGACGCCGTGGGTCGGAGCGTTGGCCGGCGGAACAGCGGGAACGGTCACCAGCGTCGTCCTTGAATCGGTATTCCAGGACGCCGAGGGCCACGCCCTGGAGAACGCGCGAAAGGACGGTGGACAGTTCTGGCAGGAGGGCCAGGTGAGAAATGGAGCAATTGCGGAGGACGGAGCACGCGCAGCAGCAGAGAAGTACAAATCGGCAGACGTCGGCGACGCAGGAATGATTGCACGCAAGGCCGCGGAGCAAGGTTATATTAATTCCCGGAGCATTGTCGAAGGAGCAGCTCCGGGCAGCATGACGGATTTCTGATCCCGTAGAGCATCGAGAGAATGAAGCTGATGAATTGTCGCCGAGTGACTCCGGGAAGACCGATCTCTTTCTCCGCAGCCGTCCTGACAGCGCTCACCCTTCTGCTCACGGGGTGTGGTGGCGAAGAAAAGAATCGCGACTATGCGATCCCGCATACCCTGTGCGGCACGGCTGTCGACAGTGAGGCCCTCGCTCCCTTTCTTCCAGCAGGGCAAAAAATCACCGTCAAAGACCGATCCTACCCGGGCACCAAGGGTTGCCAGGTCATCGTTGACGGCGTGCTGATCGTGACCACGGTGCAGATGTGGGTCGAAGAGGGCAAGACAACGGCCTTCGTTGCAGCCCGTCAGTCGTTCGACACTCCCGACCGATCGGCGGACTCGGGGCGCTTTCAATACTCGGGACATGAAGCATTCGGTAAGACCCGCGGTTGCCTCGACACGAAGTACAAGCAGGAACTTTACGCGGTGATCCAAGCTTCGGGCTCCAAGCACCGCGACCCGGAGGCGATGAAGCACCTCATCGTCTCCTTCACCAAGGAGGTCGAGGAGTCGGACGAGTGCAGAACAGGTGCCACGCGCTGAAGCTCCTACCTCTGACACACGAAAGGGTGGGCACCTCCCGTGCGTGCCCACCCTGGTGCCGTGTCTACGCGCTCGCCTACTGGAAGTAGCTCGCGCCCTTCAGGTCGCCGCCGCGGTAGTCGCCGCCGGCGGTGTGAACCTTCTGCGAGATCTGGACCAGCGCGGTGTGAATGCCACGCGCGTGCTTGTTCCACTCCTCGCTCTTGCCCTGGAACGTCTGGAACGCCTCGCCGCCCCAGCCCGCGGACACGTTGAGCACGGCCTGCCGCAGGGCTTCGAGGTCCTCCTCGAGCTTCTTGGCCTGGTCGCCGAGTTCGGTGGCGAGCGCGTCCATGGTGCCGTACGTGACGGCAAGGTCGTCGTAGTGGGCTCCGGTCATGTTTCCTCGTCTCCTTGAAGGTTCCCGCCGGACTGCTCAGCCCGGACAACGGTGTGGCTCAGTACCGCCATCGACCCGTCAGTAGCTGTTCAGCGCCGACGTCTTCCCGCCCAGGTCCTCGACCGAGATCTGCTTGAGGTCGGCCTCGATCTGGTCCTCGAGGTTGCGCTTGTCGGTCTTGTTCATGTGGATGCCCTCGAGGAAGTCGTCGAGCATCTTGCCGATCGCGACCATGTGGCCGTTGATCTCCGTCTGCTTGGTGTTGAACGCGTTGGCGCCCTGACCCGTCCAGGCCTTCTCGATCATGTCGATCGTGCCCTGCAGCTTCGCCAGCGAGGCCCGGATGTTGTCGTACCGGTCGATGACTTCCGTCTGGAGCTTCTGTACGTCGCCGTCATTAAGCTTGCGGTCGACCATTTCGGCACCCCTTTTCGTATGAGTTGTGGTTCGTTTCTGCGTGCGTTTCCGCACCAGAACGGTTGTGTGTGGCTGGTCGTGGTACGTCGCTCGTCATGCGCCGCGCCGTGAACGCACCACCGCGAAGGCGCCACCGCCGATCACCAGCACGGCCGCCGCGGCTCCGAGGGTGACCCACATCGTGGTGTTGTCGTCGGAGGAGTCCGCGCTTGATCCTGCCGCCGAAGTCCGGCCGCCTGAAGGGTTTTTCGAGGGCTGTGACGAGGTTGATGCGGAGGGGGGGGCCGGTGCGTCTCCGGTTACGCCCGCAGCGTTCTCCTTGGCCAGCGGATCGGTGTCGGCCGCGCCGGGATCGAAGTTCTTGTTCTCCAGCACCTTGCGGGGACGGATCAGTCCGTATCCGAGGTACGTACTCGGATCGTCCTTCGCCCAGTCACGGCCGGCGGTGTCGATCAGGCTGGCGAGGACCTGGTTGGCCGTCCAGTCGGGATGGGCGGACCAGATGAGGGCGGCGGAGGCGGAGGTGATGGCGGTGGCCAAACTCGTTCCGATGCTGTCGTCGCAGTAGGAGCGGAAGGTCTCGTCGCACCAGGTGGGTACGTCGAGACCTGGGGCCGCCAGGTCGACGTAGTTGCCGTGTTCCGAGAACTTCCCGACTTTTCCAGACTCATCCGAAGCGGCGACGCCGACTACATAGGGGTAGGCAGCCGGGTACCCAATGAAATTTTTCCCTTCCGCATCATTTCCCGTGCTGGCGATCATCAACTTCCCTTTGGAGTGAGCGTACCCGATCGCCGCTTTCATAACAGGGTTATCGACGTCAATACCGAAGGACATACTGATAATCTTGGCGTCACTGTCGGCAATAGCCCGGACCACTACCGCAGGATCAGGCGATTTCTTCTTCTCTTCTTCATCATTTAGACCTCTGAGCGCAATTCGGTAAGGAACAATCTTCGCTCCTGGAGCAAGGCCCTTCAGGCCACCACGAGCACCTGTTCCGGCGATCAGTTCCGCCATGCTCGTCCCGTGGCCCAGGTAGTCTTCAGTCGCCTTGTAGCCGACAGCTTTCGGCACCTCGTCAGTAAGTACCTGTCCCTTCAGTGAAGGCGTGTTCGGGTTGACCCCCGAATCAACAACGGCAACCTTGACGCCCTTGCCGGTACTCACCTTCCACATTTCCTCGGTCTTCATCGCCGACAGGTACCACTGCTGTGACTGAACGTCAGCGGCCAATGCACTCGGAGCCAGACCAGCCGAGAGGACTGCCAAAGCCCCGAGTGCGGAACAGACGGTGGACACCCGTCTCCTGTTCCGCCCCGCGAAAGACGCGCTCCGGCCGCCGCGCCAGCTGATCCCTGCCATCATGCCTCTGCCTGTCCTCGCTCTTGTCGGTCAGTCGGTCGACGACGCGTCATCGCGTCGCTCGTCTCGGCGCGAACGTTTCTTACTGGAACTCTGGTTGCGCACAGCACCACGTGCCACGCCCGGACCACCGGACTCGTTTCCACTGTTCCTGTTTGCGGGAGTTCGGCCCTTGGGTGTTCCGACTACACCCTCAGTGCTGGCGGCAGGGCGGCGCGCGGCCTGCCCCGAGCCCGCACCCGTCGGGCCTGGCTTACCGATCACCCCACGCTGACCGGGCCTCTCGCCCGTGGCGCGCGAGGCCGGCGCACCCTCACCACCGACGACAGTGCCACGCGGCAATCTGGAACGGTTGGTGCCGAAGGCACCGCCCGTGACAGGCCTTCCGCCGACGACCCCGTCACCGGTACGTCCGGCACCGGAGCGTCCGGAGCTGGGGCGCCCGGGGTTCATGGCCCCCATGCCGTTGACCGGGCCCCGGGGAACGCCCCCGGTACGTCCGGCTTCCTGCCCCACGGCTTTCGGTACCCCGCCGACAACGCCGCGTCCCATAGGAACCCCGCCACGACCGCCTGCCTGGCCTGGGCCGGACGCACGTCCGGCCGGTCCCATCGGGCCGGTTCCTGTACGCCCTGCACCGATAGCACCCGGCACACCACCGACACGCCCTTGGGCCGAGTTGGGAAGCTTGCTTACTGGCACGCCTCCAAAACCCGACGTACGCCCGGCTTGCCCGCGGAGGGTTGGAGGAATGCCAGCAGGGACAAAGGAAGGATGCGTTCCAGTCGGAGTTCCGTTAGGACCTGCCGTCGAGGGCGGCGTGACAACTGTTGGCTTTGTCGTGTCCTGAGGCAACAACGTACCGACACTGTCAATCTCCGTACCCACGTGCCGTTCGGGAGACTCGACAGAGCGCTCTACGCTCTTGTGGGACGACGGCAATTCCTCTGTACGCGGTCGCTCTACCCCAATGGTCTCCGAGTGATGACTCTTGGTAGCTCCAGGGTCAATTGCAGTGGAAAGGGAATAGGGACGCTTCTTCGGGTCGTCCGGCTTCTCATAACCCGGCGGCGGAGGAGGCACCCCCACATCCGGCATCTTAGGAAACACCGGCTCCTCCGCCAGCTGCATCATCCCGCTCGACACCGTGTAGAACGACGCCAGTCGGTACATCTGGTTGATCGCCTCTTGGCGGTCCTTCTCGGCCTTGACCGCTGCCGCGTAGTCCTTGTTGGAGTCGACCTGCGCGGGCGTCGGGAAGTCGTCGACCGTCTTGCGGTCGGTGCGGGTGTCGCGCGGTGGCATGGACTTGCGTACGGAGGCGAGGCCGGAACCTGCCGCCAGGATCTGGGTGCCCACCTGGTCGGCGTAATCGGCGAGTGCCTGAGCCGTAGTGGTCAGGTCGGTGCCCCAGGTGTAGAACGCGGTGTGGGCCTCGCCCTCCCAGTCGACGGCGCCGAGGTTGCGGCTGAGTTCGTCGGCGGCCTCGTTGATGGCGTCCCGGGCGTCGACGAGGGCCTTGGCCGCGCTCTCCAGCGTCTCCGGGCTCGCCGACTCCACGATGTCGATCATCTCGTTGAGGTCGTAGCCCTCGAAGCTGGTCTTGCCGAAGTTCACGTGGCCGCCGCTGTAGAACGGGCTGACCGCGGCGGCCACGTTCCGGACGGTGTCCACGGTGGAGTTCTGCTGGGCCGCGTCCTGGCGTTCGGCCTGGTAGTGGTCGGGCTTCTTGTCGCCGCCGCTCATCAGTACCCCGCGTCCGTGTGGTCGGCCTTGTTGTCGCGCTTGAGGTGCTCGTCGAGCATCTCGGTGCGGTCCCGGTTGACCTCGGTCCGGATCTGGTGGAACCGGTAGCGCAGGTCGTCCTCGAGGTTGTCGAAGGTGACGTCCACGCCGTGGACGGCGATCTGCATCGCCTCGAGCTGGAGGCCGAGCGACTTGGAGAGCGTCGTGATGCGCTCGTGGACGCGCTCGTACTCCAGGTGAAGTGTCTTCGCTTCCGGGAAGTTGCCCGTCCCGAAAGCGGTCTCCGACAGGCTGTGCGCCGCGACCTTGGACGAGCCGCCCGCCGAGTCCTCGAAGGCGGTCAGCAGGTCGTCCACGCGCTTCTTGAACGTCGAAAGCGCCATCAGGCCACGCCGTACGTCGGCGGCACCACCGCCCATGTCTGCAGGAAGCATGAAGCCTTCCCTCCCCGTTCCCCGTTGTCAGCGGCTGCCCTGAGCAGCCCTCGCTCCCCAGGTGTTCATGACCGCAACATGTCCACTGTAATGACTTCCACCGACAGCCCCAACTGTCATATGAAACAGCTCTGCTACTACCCGCCGGGGCTTCACCGATCCTCCACAGGCGGCAACCGGCGGTCCGCACAAGGCAGTCGGCGACCGGCATTGCCTCTACTCCGCCCCCGCGACCCTCCGTGCCCGGCGCCGTGCGTCGCGGATCGCCACCGCCGTGCCTCCGAGGCCCGCGACGAGGACCGCCGCGGCCACGGCCACGTACGTGGCGAGGCGGGCGTTGCGTTCGTCGGGGGTCTCGCCCACCTGGAACTTCGCGGCCGTCGGGGCCTTGGCCCGGGTGAGGCCGTCCTGGGGGCTGGGGGACTCGATCGGGTGGTCGTCCTCCGTCAGGGCGCGGACCGGGTCGACGACGCCCCAGCCGACCAGGCGGTCGTGGCCGGCGATCGTGCGCTCGGCGGTCTGCTCGATCTGGGCGACGACCTGGCCGGCGGTCCAGTCGGGGTGCTTGGCCTTGATCAGGGCCGCCACGCCCGCGACGTACGGCGCCGAGAAGCTCGTGCCGTTGTCGGAGCAGTGGCCGCCCTGCGGGACCGTGGAGATCATGTCGACGCCGGGGGCCGCCACGCCGACGAAGTCGCCGGACTGCGAGAACGAGGCGCGTTCGTTGTTGCGGTCCGAGGCGGCGACCGCGAGGACGCCCTCGTAGGACGCCGGGTAGGTCTTCTTGGTGTTGCCGCCGACGCCGTCGTTGCCGGCCGAGGCCACGACCACGATCTTCTGGGCCAGCGCCTCGTCGATCGCCTTCTCGAGGTCGGAGTCGGGCCGGGCCGCCTGGGAGGTGTCCTGGGAGATGTTGATGACCTGGGCCTTGGCCTGGACGGCGTAGCGGATCGCGTCGGCCAGGGTGCCCGTGTCGCCGTGGCCCTCCGCGTCGTTCTGCTGGATCGGGATGATCGTGGCCTCGGGTGCGAGGCCCACGAAGCCGGTGCCGCCGACGGGGCGGGCCGCGATGATGCCGGCGACCTTGGTGCCGTGCCCGACGGTGTCGGTCGTGCCGTTCTCGGCGCCCCGCTCGATCGGGTCGCCGTTCTCGTCCTTGAGGTTCTTCGGCAGGAGGTTGCGGCCGCTCTTGGCGTCGACCGCGCCGGTGAGCTGCGGGTTCTTCACGTCCACGCCGGTGTCGACGACCGCCACCCGCACGCCTTCGCCCTTGGACTGGCTCCACAGTTCGTCCAGGAGGACGCGCTGGAGGGACCAGGGGCGGCCCGGATACAGGCCGTTGGGGAAGCTGCACTGGTCGGAGTAGGGCAGTTCGCCGGCCGCCCCGGCGGGGGGTGCGAGGACCGTGGCCGTCGTCAGCAGCGTCGCGGCCGCCGCCAGCGTCGTACGAAGCACTGTCGTCCGCCTCCTCACGAGCCCTGCGGCTGGCGTGCCGCGGCCGTCGACAGGCGCGGGCCCGTCGGCAGGAACTCCGACCAGGCGGCGGGGATCGGCGCCGGGTCCACGTCCTTGTAGCCGAGCCGGTTCTGGGCCTGCTGCGCCTCGCGCTGGAGCTGCTCGCGTTCCTTGGCCGTGGTGCCGATCCCGGCGTCGTCCGTGGCGCTGTCGGCGTTGGACTGGAGGACGTAGCGCAGGCCCGTGTCGGTGACGAGGAACACCGGGCCGGTCTTGGTCTGCTCGCCCTGGAACTGGCGGTAGAGCTGGCCGGAACCGGGGGTGACGTAGGCGCTGGAGGCTCCGGTGGGCAGCTTGGCCGGGTAGTCCGTGCCCACCCAGGTGCTGAGGGTGGTGGCGCCCGAGCCGGCGTCCACGTCGCGCAGGACGTTGCAGATCGTGCTGCGGCTGCCGGAGGCGGCCGACGCCTCGTTGACGGGCACCGGGTCCCCGGTGGGCCAGTCGTGCTCGGTGCCGAACGCCTGGCCCGGCACGATCGCGCCGGGGCTGACCTCGTGAGCCTGCCCGGCCTGGCCGAGGGGGGCCAGTTCCTCGCTGAACAGCAGCAGTTGGGCGATGAAGGCGGAGACCGGGGCGACCCGGCCGGGCAGCACCACGTAGTACTGCTCCGTGTTGTTGTCGAACGCCTTGAGGACCATGCCGACCTTGTTGACCGACGCGTCCAGCTGCCCCGGCGCCCCAGCCGCCGCGCCCGGCTGCCCGGTGACCGCCGGGAAGGTGATCGCGTCGCCCGGGTGGAGGGTGGCCAGCCACTCCGCGGAGACCCGCTGGGGCTCCCGGCCGGAGCCGACCACGGCGCGCAGCAGCAGTTCGTCGCTCTTGTCGACGGGGTAGACGGCGCCGCTCGCGTCCACGACGTACCGCTTGCCGTCCGGGTCGGCCACGTAGAGCAGTTGGCCACCGTGCAGGCGGCCCTTGCCGTCGGTGAGCTTCATGTCGCGCGAGGAGAGCACCAGCGCGGCCTTCTGGACGGAGCCGTCGCCGCCCGCGCCCGGACGCTCGCAGACCACCCAGCGCTTGCCGGTGCCCGCCTCGGACGCCGGGGGCAGCCGGTCGGGCGCGTACGGGATGCCGATGGTGACGCCGTGCGGGATCTTGCCGTTGTCGAGGACGGACTCGGCGACGGTCACGACGTCGCCCCGGCCGTCGGCGAGGAGCAGTTTGGCGGAGGCCATGTTGAGGACGGGGTGGAGCTGGACCTGGCCGTCGGTCTTCAGGACGACGTACCGCGTCGTGGACTTGCTGGCGACGATCACCTTGGCGTTGGGTTCGTCCCAGCCCTTGGGCGCGGTCGGCTTGAACATGCCCCACGCCCCGAAGACCGCCATGACGATCACTCCGACGACGATGCCCGGCAGGACGGACCGCAGGGGTCGCGGCGCTCCCTCCTCCGAACCGTCGGGCGAAGACTGCAGGAAGGCCGCGAGCATGCGGCGCTTCGCGAAGGTGTAGGCATTGAGCTGATCGCGCCGGGATGCCATCTGTCTGTGTCTCTCCCCGTTTTCCGTCCGGGCCGCACGCGCGGGTGACGCGGTCCCCCGCCCCCGATGTCGGAGCGGCCCCCTACTATGCCTGGTATCCGCGGGGACTTGGGGAGCGGGTAGGGTTCCCGGGCCGTCAAGTGCCCTGTGGGGTGCTGATTTACGGGCGAGTCGTGAGCAGAACGGGGAGATGGAGTGATGGCTTCGGGAACGCGCGTGCGCTCCGGTGGCCGGTCGCGGACGCGGGGCTCCTCGGCGTCCGGACCGCAGCCGCCGCAGGCGTCGCAGCGGTCGGCGGCGTCGGGGGCCTCGGGAGCGCTCCATCTCAAGGTGCGTTCGGGGGCCGCCGGGGCATTCCGGCTGCAACGCCTCGTTCTGTGGGAGACAGCGGCCGCCGTCCTGTTGGTCGGCTGGGCGATCGGCCCGGTGGCCCTGGGCGTGGCCGGTGTCGTCGCGGCGGTGCTGGTGGTGCTCTCGGTGGCGCGCCGGCGGGGCCGTTCCCTCCCGGAGTGGCTGGCCACCGCGCGGGCGCTGAAGGTGCGCCGCCGGCAGGCCGCCAAGCTGGAGATACCGCCCGGGACCGAGCCGGGGTTCGCCCCGGCCCTGGAGTGCGACCCGAGCCTGCGCACCTACGAGTACGGCAGCCGTGACCGGCGGCCCGTCGGGATCGTCGGCGACGGCACGTTCGTCACCGCCGTGCTCCAGGTCGAGGCGGACGCGACCGCGCTGCGGGCCGAGCGCAGCCGGCAGCCGCTGCCGCTCGCCCTGGTGCACGACGCGCTCGACGTGGACGGCATCCGTCTGGAGTCCGCGCAGATCGTGCTGCACACCCAGCCCGCGCCCGCGCTGCACCTGCCGCGCCAGTCCGTGGCCGTCGCCAACTACGCGCCGCTGCAGGAGCAGACCGGCGCACCGGCGGTGCGCATCACGTGGATCGCGTTGAAGCTGGATCCGGAGCTGTGCCCGGAGGCCGTCGCCGCGCGCGGCGGCGGTCTCGTCGGCGCGCAGAAGTGTGTCGTACGGGCGGCCGACCATCTGGCGAGCCGGCTGACCGGCGCCGGGTTCCGGGCAACCGTGCTCGACGAGGAGGGGCTGACGGCCGCCCTCGCCACCTCGGTGTGCGCCAACCCGCTGGTGACGGCGGAGGCCGGGCGGACCGGGGCGGTGGACCGGCGCACCGAGGAGTCCGGCCGGAGCTGGCGGTGCGACAACCGGCGGCACACGACGTACTGGGTGCGCCGGTGGCCCGCGCTGGGCGGTGGCGGCGGTCCGTCGCTGCCCCAGTTCGTCGCCCTGGTCACCGCCGTTCCGGCGCTGGCGACGACCTTCAGCCTCACCCTCGCGCGCGGCGAGCGGCAGGAGGTGTCCCTGAGCGGGCACGTCCGGGTGACGGGACGCAGTGACGACGAACTCGTGGCGGCCAGGCGTGCGGTGGAGGGCGCGGCCCGGCACACCGGCGCGGGGCTCGCCCGCCTCGACCGCGAACAGGTGCCCGGCATCCTGGCCACGCTGCCCCTCGGAGGTGTTCGATGACGGCGACGACGGCACGCAGCGGCGCACCCGAGCCTTCTCCCGGCGCCCCGGGACACCGGTTGCCGCGCGCCGGCTTCGGGCTGATCGGTCCGCGGCACGGGCGGCACTCGGTGTCCATGGATCAACTGGGCGCGCTGGCGCTGCCGATCGGGGACGACGGCGTCGTCATCGGGGTGGACGCCGAGGGCCGGCCCGCCGTCCTGGGCATCAACCGGCCCACGCCGTACGACGTCGTCCTGATCGGAGGCCTGTGGACCGCGCAGGTGCTCGCGCTCAGGGCGGCGGCCACCGGAGCGCGGGTGGCCGTGGAGACGGGCCGGCCGCAGGCGTGGGCGCAGATGGTGCACGCCATGGGCGGCGGGCAGAACGGCCTGGCGGTGTACGAGGTCGGCCGGGTGCCCCCGCAGGGCGCGTCGGCAGGCACCCCGGTGCTGGTGGTGCGGGACTGCGGGATGCGCCCGCCGCGCGGACGCGTCGCCTCCGGGCCCTGGCAGGCCGTGCTCACCCTGCTGCCGTACCTCTCCCCGGTCGCCCCCCGGCTGCTGCGGCAGGCCAGGCTCGTCGGCGTGCAGCGGATCTCGCCGGACGAGTCGGCGGAGCTGGGCCGCGCGTTGGCGCTGCCGCGCGCGGACGTGGAGGCCCTGCCGACGCTCGCCGACGGCTTCACCCTGTGGTGCGCCGACCGCGACCGGCAGTACGTGATGACGCAGCCCACGGACGCGGAGATCGGGCTGCTGGGCACACCCCGGCGTATGGACTGAGCCGGTCCGCGGCTTCCCCGGTTTCCCTCTTTCCGGCTGTCACGTACGGCAGTTGCGGCGTTATGGCCGTTTTGTTGGGGCATGACGCACGCGAGGTCACTCGTCGGGAGGCCGGTGACGTGATGGACTGGTGCCGAGGGTGGGCGGGCCTGCCTGGGCGGGGCATCCGATGATTAGGCTGGTGCCGGGCGCGATGCCGGAAATCGTGGGGTGGGCGTCGGCGTCCCGGGGGAAGCCGGCACTCAGGACGACCCCAGACGGCCTCGGACCACCGCGTACGACGAGAAACGGTCGCCCCGGCACGGCTTGAGGGTGCTCGACCACACCAGGAGGAACTGTGAGCAGCGATCGGGACGGGATGCGCGGGGGCTGGGCCACACCCGGCGATGACCAGACCGACGCGGAGTCCGCCATCGAGACGACGGGCGAGTTCACCATCGACTACGCGCCGCCCGCTTGGTACACGCAGAACGCTGCGGGCGACTCGGGGTCGGACACCGAGTCGGGCACCGGATCGGCCGCGGGTGCCGGTGGGTCGGCTCCGCCGGCCCACCCGAACGTGACGTCCGGGGCGCCGTACGCGCCGCCTGCGCCCGCACCGGTCACACCGCCTGCGCCCGCACCGGTCACACCGTCTGCGACCGCGCCCGCGTCCGAACCGGCGGCCGGGGCCGGGGCGCCGTACGCGCCGCCCGTGGCCTCCTCGGCTCCCGTCGGTGAGCCGGTCGCCGTGCCCCGACTGCCGGCGGAGGCCGGGTTCGAGCCGCAGCAGCCGCCGCCCGAGGCACCCGCCGCCGGGGAAGAGGACGGTTCCGGGAACGGCGATCTCGAGAGCGGCGCGACCATGCGCTTCTCGGCGGTCGCCCTGAAGCGGCAGCTCGCGGAGCGGGCCGAGACGGCGCACCCGACGGTCGGCAGCACGGCCGGGGCGGACGCCGCGGGTGACGCCGGGGCCGCGCGCGACGAGGTCCGCGAGACTTCTCCCTCCGGGGCGGAGGCCGAGGGGACGGACGCCGAGGCCGGGTCCGGCGAAGCGGCGTCCGAGGGCGCTGTCTCCGACGCGGCGGACGGGGTCCGGCAGGACGCCGGACCGACCGCCGGGGACGATGCGGCCTCCGCGGACGGGTCCGCCGTGACCGGGGATTCCGCCGACGCGGAGTCGGCGGACGACGTGCCCGCCGCCGAGTCGGACGCCCCGGCGGGGGCCGAGCCGCCGACCGCCGCGGACGCGGCCGCTCCGCAGGACGCCCAGCCGGTCGCTCCGCCCGCCTGGACTCCCCCGCCGGCCCCGCAGAGCGGGCTGCCGCCGCTGCCGCCGTCGTACCAGCCCGCCGCGCCCGCCCCGGCGGCCGAGTGGCCGGCTCAGCCGCAACCACAGCCGCCCGCCCCCGCACCGGTCCCGGCGGCTCCGCAGCCGCCCGCCCAGCCTCAGGCTCGACCGCCCGCGCCGCCCGCCGCACCGACGGCGGAGCCCGCGCCCCAGCCGGCGTACGGCTTCCCGCAGCCCACCGCCGCGCAGCAGCCGAGCCCCCAGCCCATGCCCGACGCGCAGGGCGGTCACGGCTTCCCGCAGTCTCCGGCCCCCGCGCCCAACCCCCCGGCCGGGTACGGCTTCCCCCAGCCGCCCGCCCCTGCCGCCCAGCAGCAGCCGGGCACCCCGCCCGCACCCGACGCGCAGGCCGGGTACGGCTTCCCGCAGCCTCCGGCACCCAGCTCACAGCCGGGCTACGGCTTCCCGCAGCCTCCGGCTCCCACGCCCCCCGCCGCTCCCGGTGGTTACGGCTTCCCCCAGCAGGTCCAGGCCGCCACGGAACCGCCCGCGCCCGGCCCCCACCAGGTCCCGGCCCCTCCTGCCCCGCAGGCACAGACCGCCCCGCAGGCGCCGGCCGCCCCCGTCGGCTACGGCTTCCCACAGCCCCCGGCCCCGGCTCCGGCTGCGCCAGCCCCCGCCGCACCGCAGACACCGCAAGCGCCGCAGGCGCCCCAGCCCCCTCAGGCCCAGTCCGGTATCCCCCACCAGGCGGACGGCCACCCCCAGGCCACCCCGCCCCAGGGGTTCCCGCCGGGCTCTCCCCAGGGTTTCCCCGGGCAGCCGCCGCACGCGGCACAGGCGGCCCAGCCGCCGCAGGGGGCTCCCGCGCCCCAGCCTCCCCAGGCCCCCGTGGACCCCCGTGCCGGGGCCGCCTGGCCGCAGCCGATCCAGCACGATCAGCGGCAGCCGGTCAACCCCGGTGCCGCGCCGCTGGGTTACACCGCGGCCGTCGAGCTGTCCTCCGACCGACTGCTCAACAACAAGAAGCAGAAGGCGAAGAGCAGCCGTCCGACGGCCGGCGGCGGCCGTTTCAGGATCGGTGGCAAGAAGGAGGAGGCCGAGCGGCAGCGGAAGCTGGAGCTGATCCGGACCCCGGTGCTGTCCTGCTACCGCATCGCGGTCATCAGCCTCAAGGGCGGCGTCGGCAAGACGACGACGACCACCGCGCTCGGATCGACCCTCGCCACCGAGCGGCAGGACAAGATCCTCGCGATCGACGCCAACCCCGACGCCGGCACGCTCGGCCGCCGGGTGCGGCGCGAGACCGGGGCCACGATCCGTGACCTCGTCCAGGCGATCCCGTACCTCAACTCCTACATGGACATCCGGCGGTTCACCTCGCAGGCCGCCTCCGGTCTGGAGATCATCGCCAACGACGTCGACCCGGCCGTCTCCACGACGTTCAACGACGAGGACTACCGGCGCGCGATCGACGTCCTGGGCAAGCAGTACCCGATCATCCTCACCGACTCGGGCACCGGTCTGCTCTACAGCGCCATGCGCGGGGTGCTCGACCTCGCGGACCAGCTCATCATCATCTCGACGCCGTCGGTGGACGGCGCGAGCAGCGCCAGCACGACGCTGGACTGGCTGTCCGCGCACGGGTACGCCGAGCTGGTCTCGCGGTCCCTCACCGTCATCTCCGGCGTCCGCGAGACCGGCAAGATGATCAAGGTGGAGGACATCGTCAGTCACTTCGAGACGCGGTGCCGGGGTGTCGTCGTGGTGCCGTTCGACGAGCACCTCGCCGCCGGTGCCGAGGTCGACCTCGACATGATGCGGCCGAAGGTGCGGGAGTCGTACTTCAACCTCGCGGCGCTGGTCGCGGAGGACTTCGTCCGGCACCAGCAGATGCACGGCCTGTGGACCAACGACGGCAACCCGCCGCCGGTCGCCGCCCCGCCCCTGCCGGGTCAGCCCCAGCCCTACCAGTACCAGTACCAGGCCCAGCAGCAGCCGCAGCCGCAGCCGCAGCCCGGCCAGCCGTATCCCGCCGCGCCCCATCCCCCGCAGAGCCAGCCGCCGCAGAGCCCGCCGCCGTACGGCCAGCCGCAACAGCCGTACCAGCAGCAGCCGCCGCAGCCCGGTCAGTCCTATCCGCACCACGACCAGCAGCACCAGCAGCCTGCCTACCCGCCCCACCCCCAGGGCCCGGACGGCCAGACCCCTCCCCCGCCCCCGCCGCCCCCGCAGCGGTAGCGGCGACGGAAGAAGGGCGGCCGGTGTCCGATGACACCGGCCGCCCTTCGCCGTCGTAGGAGCAGGCGGGCTGCTACCGGCCCGCCTCCGCCACCAGCTCCCGGCAGCGCTTCACGTCCACCGCCATCTGCTCGAGCAGCCCTTCCAGGGACTCGAACTTCGCCTGGCCGCGGACGAAGGCCAGGAAGTCGACGGCCACGTGAAGGCCGTACAGGTCGAGGCCGACGCGGTCGATGGCGTACGCCTCCACCGTGCGCTCGGTGCCGTCGAACTGCGGGTTGGTCCCGACGGAGATGGCGGCCGGCATCGCCTCGTCGCCCACGTGCAGCCAGCCGGCGTAGACGCCGTCGGCCGGGATCGCGGTGTGCGGGAGGGTCTCGACGTTCGCCGTGGGGAAGCCGAGTTCCCGGCCGCGCTGCGCGCCCCGCACGACCACGCCCTCGACGCGGTGCGGCCGGCCCAGGATCTCCGCGGCGCCCTCCACGTCGCCCTCGGCGACCAGGCGCCGGGTCAGCGTCGAGGAGAACGGCTCGCCGCCGCCCGCGTCGCCGCAGACGAACAGGTCGACGACCTCGACCTCGAAGTCGTAGACCTTGCCCTGCTCGGTGAGGAACTCGACGTCACCCGCGGCCTTGTGGCCGAAGCGGAAGTTGGGACCCTCGACGACCGCCTTGGCGTGCAGCTTGTCGACCAGGACCTTGACGACGAAGTCGGCGGGGGACAGCTTCGAGAACTCCGTGGTGAAGGGGAGGACGAGGACCGCGTCCACGCCCAGGTCCGCCATCAGCTCGGCGCGGCGGTGGTGCGGGGCGAGCAGCGGCGGGTGGCTGCCGGGGCGCACGACCTCGCTGGGGTGCGGGTCGAAGGTGACGACGACGCAGGGCACGTCCAGCTCGCGGGCACGGTCCACCGCGTGCCGGATGATCAGCTGGTGTCCGCGGTGGACGCCGTCGTAAGAGCCGATGGTGACGACGCTGCGCCCCCAGTCCTGGGGGATGTCCTCCAAGCCACGCCAGCGCTGCACTGTGACCGCTCCTCGAACCTGTGTCCGTGTTTGTCGTGTGGTGGTGTGTTCGTGTGTTCCGTTGACCGCGTACGCAGCTCTAAGGGTGCCATGCCGGGCGTCTCCGGCCCGCATCGGGCTTGGGCGCTGTGACTCGCCCCACTGCCTCGGACCGTCCGGCGCGGCCCCTGATCAGACGGGGACCCGCCCACCCGCCAGGTGCTCGATCGTGCGGCGGGCGGCCGGGCCGACCAGCGTCGCCCACTGCGCCGGCTGTCCGGCGAGCCAGCCCGCGAGCTGTGCGGCGAAGCCGGGGGTGTGGCGGGCCAGGTCGACCAGGCCGCGGTCGAAGCGGGCGGCGCCCTCCGGAGTGCGGCCGAGCAGGAGGCCGGTGCGGTGGACGAGGACGCGCAGGTCCGGACCGCTGAGCCGGCCTGCCGCGTGCAGTACGGCGTCCAGGACGGTGATGTCGTGTTCGTGGGCGAGCAGGAGGTCCAGCAGTTCCCGGCGGAGGGCGCCGGGTCCGGCCAGGACACCGCCCAAGGCGGCCCGCACGGTCTCGGAGCCGCCGTCCAGCAACCCGGTGACCAGGGGAAACAGCACGGCCGGGGCGGGCTGTCCGAGGTCGAGGCGCTCGTCGAGACACGCGGCGAGGTGGCCGACGGCCTCCGGGCGCCGCTTCAGCACCTCGCGCAGGAGCGGGGCCACCCGGCGGGCCAGGGCGGGCGTGGTGGCGTCGACCAGGGCACGCAACAGGGGCCCGGTGTCCGTGCCGGGCCCGTCCAGCCGGGCGCGGCAGGCGTCGAGGACCGGTTCCGGATGGGTGGCGAGGGCGGTGAGCAGGGCGCTCGGGGGCAGTGTCGGATCGTCCCGCGCGAACCGCTCCAGGGCGCGCGGCAGATGCCGGCCGCGGGCCTCGGGGTCGCGTACGAGGAGGGCGAGCGCGGCGCCGTGGAGGTCCCGGTCGGTGGGGCGGGAGAGGACGGCGAGGGCGGCGTACCGCAGCAGGTCGCGGTCGGGGCGGGTACGCGCGCGTGCCGCCGCGCGCTGCCCGTGCGCCATCGCCGCGGCCCTCCGCTGCGGTCGCTCGTCGTGCGCCCACCGGTCCACGGCCCGGCACAGCGCGGAGGGTTCCTCCTCGGCGAGCACGGCGAGGAGTTCGTCGGCGCGCGGGTGCGCGCGGTCCACGAGGACCTCGGTGAGGCCGTCCAGGCCGCGGTGCCGGTGGGTGTGCAGCAGGGCCTGCGCGGCCGTCGCCACGGTGGCGTGCGGTGTCGCGGGAAGCGGCCGCTCGTCGTCGAACCAGAGCGCGAGCAGCGGCTGTACGGCGGTGGCGTCGTCGGCGAGCAGCCGGGCGACGACGTCGAGGTGGCGGGGTACGTCCTCGGCGTCCGGGGCCGGGTCCGTGAGGACCAGCCGGCGCAGGAGGTCGAGGCGGAGGCCGGCCGGGAGCGGCAGGGCTGCCCAGAAGGCCGGGTCGAACCTGGCCGGCCGGTCCGGCCGGTCGCACCGGCTGACGACGAGGTCGGCCAGGAGCCGCAGGACGCCGGCGTACGGGGTCGCGTCCGGGACGCGCGGCAGGGTCTCGGCGAGCAGCCGGGCGGCCCACCAGGACTCCGGGTCGGCCTCCAGCACGTGGGTCAACTCCGTCAGGCGGAAGCCGAGTTGCCGGGCGCCCTGTTGCCGGCCGAGGTGCAGCAGCGCCTGGACGACGGGGCCGATGCGGTGGTGCGGGACGGGCAGCGGGTGGGTGCCGTCGGCAGTGCGCGGGCGGTGGACGAGGACGCGCAGGGCCTCGTCCAGGTCGAGGTGGAGGCCCTGGAGCCAGTCGGCGAGTTCCTCGTGGGCGAAGCGGTAGCCGCCGCCGGCGGGCACCAGGAGCCCTTCGGCGAGAACGGCGGACGCCCAGCCGGTTCCGCCGCCGAGCCGGGCGGGCGCGGGCCCCCACGGGAACACCGCCTCGAACGAGGCCCGGTCCAGTTCGCCCTGGCCCGGCCCGAGACTGCGCCGGGCCGCCTCGTGGACCTGTCCGGCCACCTTCGCGGCGAGCAGGCGTACGGCGGTACCGCGCACGCCGTTCTCCGCGGCCAGCCGGACCGCGATCCGCAGGCACAGCAGGTCGAGGTGGGCGGCGAAGACGTCGTCGCGTCCGACGGGCGTGGTGGGGCCGGTGTCGGGGAGGGCGGCGCGGACCTCCGCGTACAGGCGGAGGGTGAGGGGATGCCGGGCGTCGAGGCCCGCGAGGGCGGTGTCCGGGACGCCGAGCAGGGCACGGGCCTCCTCGGCCTCGGCCCCGGTGAGGTCTTCGAGCGGGACGCGCGGCGGCAGGTCCCGGTCCGCGCGGCCGTGCAGCACGCCCGCCGGGAAGTGCGGGCCCGCCTGCTCCCAGTACTCCGCCCGGCACGCCATCACCAGCCGGGCTCCGGTCTCCCGCAGCCAGCCGACGGTGCCCCCGGTCCACTCGGAGAGGCGGTGGGCGAGGAGGGGCGGCATCTCCTCGGGGCCGTCGAGGAGGAGCAGCATCGGGCGGCCGGCGGCGCGGGCGAGGTGGGCGAGCCGCTCCGGGGTCAGGTCGTCGAGGGCGGGGACCGGGCGGGACGCGGCGAGGATCCGGGCGGCGCGGGTCAGCGCGCGACGGGCCGCGTCGGCGACGGAGCGGTCCGTCTCCCGCAGGTCGGCGCCGCGCAGCCACAGCGTGGGCGCCGGTTCCGGGCCCCGGGCGCGCCGGCCGACGAGGGCCGCGAGTTCGGTAGTACGGCCGCTGCCGGGGGCGCCGACGAGGGCGAGGACGGCGGCCCCGCTCTCGTCGAAGGCGGCGAACTCCTGGGCGGGCAGGGCGCGTTCGACGGCGGCGTGGGGGCGGGCGGGCGGTCCGTCGGAGCCGACGGAGGTGGCCGCGAGCTCGAGGACGCCCGCCAGGTTGAGGTCGGCGCCGTAGGCGGGGACGGTGGCGGCGTTGCGGGCGAGGAGGTCGGCGAGGGGGCCGTCCGGCGGGCCGGGGCGCAGGGGGACGGCGAAACCGGTGTCGTGGTGGTCGGAGCGCAGGGCGGTGCCCAGGACGGCGACGACGGCGCCGGTCGCCGCGTCGAGCACGGGCCCGCCGGCCGCGCCCCCGCCGAGCCGCAGCGCGTCCCGCCCCGCCGTGCCGATGGCCAGCTCCAGGCAGTGCGCGAGGCGGTGGAAGCGGTCCGTGGCCGTGTACGTCACGGAGGTCGCCGTCAGCACCCGCGCCTCGCGCCAGCAGCCGGCGGCCAGCCGGACGTAGGTGCCGCTGTCGACACCCTCGCGCACGGTGACCGGCAGGGGGGCCGCGTCGAGGCCCCGGGTGCGGACGAGGGCCAGGTCCAGTTCCGGCAGCGGGGTGACCTCGTCGGCGGTGACGACGCAGCCGCGGTCGCCGGCGCCGAACAGGACGAGACGGGTCAGGCCGTCGACGGCCTCGTGGCTGGTGACGACGGTGCCGTGGTGGTCGGCCAGGAAGCCGGTGCCGCGGAGGCGGCCGGCGAGGTCCTGGACGCGGACCGGCGAGGGTTCGGGGAAGGCGCGCGGGGCGTCCTCGTGCGCCGCCCGAAAGCCGTACCGCGGTGTGTCGCGGCCGTCGCCGGTGCGCGGGCCCCGTCCCGCCATCGCCGTACCTCCCCGCCCCGCCCGCGTGCCCTCTGGTCGACGGTAGGCGCGCGGTGATCGGCAGGACAGGCCGCGACACGAACGCGCCCCCGTGCACTCCCTCGGTTCACTCCGAGCGCCCGCCCGGACGGGTGAATGAACGGGGCTCGTCCGGCACATCCTGAAGGTGGGGGAACCGAGGGGGGACCGTGGAGCGGCGGCGGAGCGGGACCCCGTGTCCGCCGCTCCACGGGCAGAGCGCGGCGTCCGCGGTGTGATCCGCCGGACCGGCCCCGGGGGCCTCAGCCGAAGACGGCCAGGCTCTTGGCCTTGCCCTTCTGCTCCTCCACCAGCGCCAGGAAGCGGCCTTCGGGGTCGAAGACGCCGACCGCGCCGGCGCCCGCGTACTCCTCGGGCATCTCCAGCCGCACACCGTTGAGGAGCAGCCGGGCCCGCCTTTCGTCCACGTCCCAGCGGGGGAACGCGGCCGCGGCGGCCTCCGCGATCGGCATCACCGTCAGCTCCTCCTGGAGCTGGTCGAGGGTGCGGGCGGAGTCCAGCTTGTACGGGCCGACGCGGGTGCGGCGCAGGACCGTGAGGTGACCGCCGACGCCCAGGTCGGCGCCCAGGTCGCGGGCGAGGGCGCGGATGTAGGTGCCGGAGGAGCAGACCACCGAGACGATCAGGTCCAGGACGGGGGTGCCGTCCTCGGCGACGGCGTCCCGGACGTCATACACGGTGAACGAGGAGATGGTCACCGGTCGGGCGGGGATCTCGAAGTCCTCGCCGTCGCGGGCCCGCTTGTAGGAGCGCACTCCGTCGATCTTGATGGCGCTGACCTTGGACGGGACCTGCATGATCCGGCCGGTCAGCTTGGCGATCCCGGCGTCGATGGCGTCCCGGCCGACCCCGGAGGCGTCGGTGGCGGAGGTGATCTCGCCCTCGGCGTCGTCCGTCAGGGTGTTCTGGCCCAGCCGGATCGTCCCCAGGTACTCCTTCTCGGTGAGCGCGAGGTGCCCGAGGAGCTTGGTGGCCTTCTCGACGCCGAGGACGAGGACGCCCGTCGCCATCGGGTCGAGGGTGCCGGCGTGGCCGACGCGGCGGGTCCTGGCGATCCCGCGCATCTTGGCCACGACGTCGTGCGAAGTGAAGCCCGACGGCTTGTCGACGATGACAAGGCCGTCGGGCGGGGTCTGCTTCCGGTTCATTCGGCGGCGTCGTCCGTCTCGTCGTCACCGGGCTTCTTGTAGGGGTCGGCGCCGGCGGCGTACCCGGCGCCCGCGGACGCCTCGCGCACCTTCTCGTCGGCCTGCCGCGCCCGGTCGAGGAGGTCCTCGATGGTGCGGGCGTTGTCCGGGAGGGCGTCGGCGATGAAGCTCAGCGTGGGCGTGAACTTCACGCCCGCCGCACGGCCGACCTCGGAACGCAGGACGCCCTTGGCGCTCTCCAGGCCCGCGGCCGCGGCCGCCCGCTCCTCGTCGTCCCCGTACACGGTGTAGAAGACGGTCGCCTCCCTGAGGTCACCCGTGACGCGGGTGTCCGTGATGGTGACGTGGGAGCCGAGCCGCGGGTCCTTGATCCCGCGCTGCAGCTTCTGCGCCACCACCTCTCGGATGAGGTCCGCCAGCCTCTTGGCGCGCGCGTTGTCGGCCACTGGTCCGTCTCCCGTTCTTTCTTCTCTTGCGTTCTCTGGTGCGGTCAGTCGTCGTCTTCGCCGTGGAGACGGCGTCGGACCGACAGCAGCTCCACCTCGGGGCGGGCGGCGACGAGCCGTTCGCACCGGTCCAGTACATCGGTCAGGTGCTCCGTGTCCCCGGACACCATGGCCAGGCCGATGACCGCCCGGCGGTGCAGGTCCTGGTGGTCCACCTCGGCCGCGCTCACCGCGTACTTGCGCTGGAGCTCGGCGACGATCGGGCGGACGACGGAGCGCTTCTCCTTCAGCGAACGTATGTCGCCGAGGAGGAGGTCGAAGGACAGAGTCCCCACGTACATGTGCAACCGGTTCACCCGCCGGTACGGGATCGACGACCCTGCCCTGAACGGACAGGGGCATCAAGAACGGTACAACGATCGCGGCCGCGGCTCGACGGGGTTTTCCCCGCTCACCGCCGCCGCAACGCCGCACCGGCCGGCGGGGACGACGCCCCGCCGGCCGGCACGAACCGGGGGTGTCACACCCGCGGCTTCTCCCGCATCTCGTACGTCGCGATGACGTCGTCGATCTTGATGTCGTTGAAGTTTCCGAGGTTGATACCGCCCTCGTAGCCTTCGCGGATCTCGGTGACGTCGTCCTTGAAGCGACGCAGGCCCTCGATGTTGAGGTTCTCCGCGATGACCTTGCCGTCGCGGATGAGGCGCGCCTTGGTGTTGCGCTTGACCTCGCCCGAGCGGACCAGGACACCGGCGATGTTGCCGAGCTTGGACGACTTGAAGACCTCGCGGATCTCCGCCGTGCCCAGCTCGAACTCCTCGTACTCCGGCTTCAGCATGCCCTTCAGGGCCGCCTCGATCTCCTCGATCGCCTGGTAGATGACCGAGTAGTACCGGACATCCACGCCCTCGCGCTCGGCCATCTGCGCCGCGCGGCCGGCCGCACGGACGTTGAAGCCGATGACGATGGCGTCCGAGCCCATCGCGAGGTCCACGTCGGACTCCGTGACCGCACCGACGCCGCGGTGCAGGACGCGGATGTCGACCTCTTCGCCGACGTCCAGCTGGACCAGCGAGGACTCGAGGGCCTCGACCGATCCGGACGCGTCACCCTTGATGATCAGGTTCAGCTGCTGGACCTCGCCGGCCTTCAGGGCCGCGTCCAGGTTCTCCAGGGAGAACCTGCGCGTGCGCTTGGCGAAGGCGGCGTTGCGCTCGCGGGCCGCACGCTTCTCGGCGATCTGACGGGCCGTACGGTCCTCGTCGACCACCAGGAAGTTGTCGCCGGCGCCCGGGACGTTGGTGAGACCCAACACCTGGACCGGAGTCGACGGACCCGCCTCGGCGACGTTGTTGCCGTTGTCGTCGAGCATGGCGCGCACGCGGCCGTAGGCGTCGCCCACGACCATCGTGTCGCCGACCCGCAGGGTGCCTCGCTGGACGAGGACCGTCGACACGGCACCGCGGCCGCGGTCGAGACGGGACTCGATCGAGATGCCCTGCGCGTCCTGGCTCGGGTTGGCCCGCAGGTCGAGCGAGGCGTCGGCCGTGAGGATCACGGCCTCCAGCAGCGAGTCGATGTGCAGACCCTGCTTGGCGGAGATGTCGACGAACATCGTGTCGCCGCCGTACTCCTCGGCCACCAGACCGAACTCGGTGAGCTGACCGCGCACCTTGGTCGGGTCGGCGCCCTCGACGTCGATCTTGTTGACCGCGACGACGATCGGGACCTCGGCCGCCTTCGCGTGGTTGAGCGCCTCGATCGTCTGCGGCATGACGCCGTCGTTGGCCGCGACGACCAGGATCGCGATGTCGGTCGACCGGGCACCACGGGCACGCATGGCGGTGAACGCCTCGTGACCCGGGGTGTCGATGAAGGTGATCTTGCGCTCTTCGTCGTTGACCTCGGTCGACACCTGGTAGGCACCGATGTGCTGCGTGATGCCGCCGGCCTCGCCCGCGATGACGTTCGTCTTGCGGATGGCGTCGAGCAGTCGGGTCTTGCCGTGGTCGACGTGACCCATGACGGTGACGACCGGGGGACGGACCACCAGGTCGTCCTCGTCGCCCTCGTCCTCGCCGAACTCGATGTCGAAGGACTCGAGCAGCTCGCGGTCCTCCTCCTCGGGGCTGACGATCTGAACCGTGTAGTTCATCTCGTCGGCGAGGAGCTGGAGCGTCTCGTCGGAGACGGACTGCGTGGCCGTGACCATCTCGCCGAGGTTCATCATGACCGCGACGAGCGACGCCGGGTTGGCGTTGATCTTCTCCGCGAAGTCGGTGAGCGACGCACCGCGCGACAGGCGAATGGCTTCGCCGTTGCCGCGAGGCAGCATCACGCCGCCGACCGACGGGGCCTGCATGGCCTCGTACTCCTGGCGCCTCTGCCGCTTCGACTTGCGACCGCGACGCGCGGGACCGCCGGGACGGCCGAAGGCGCCCTGCGTGCCACCGCGGCCACCGGGACCGCCGGGACGGCCACCGAAGCCGGGACGGCCACCGCCGCCACCGCCCGGACCGCCGGGACGACCGGCGAAGCCGCCGCCACCGGCACCGGGAGCACCGGGACGACCGGCGAAGCCGCCGCCGCCACCGGGACGACCGGCGAAGCCGCCGCCACCACCGGGACGACCGCCGCCGCCGCCGGGACGACCGCCGCCGCCCGGACCGCGACCGCCGGGACCGCCACCGGGACGGGGGCCGGCAGCCGGACGCTGCGGCATCATGCCCGGGTTGGGACGCGGGCCGCCCGGACGCGGAGCGCCGCCCTGCGGGCGGGGCATGCCGGACGGGGACGGACGCGCGCCGCCCGGAGCCTGCGGACGCGGACCGCCGCCCTGGGCGCCGGGCGCCTGGGGACGGGGACCGGCGCCGGGGGCACCGGGACCGCCGGGACGCGGACCGCCGGGGCCGCCCTGCGGGCGCGGGGCCTGCGGACGGGCCATACCGGCGTTGCCGCCGGAGGTGAAGGGGTTGTTGCCGGGACGCGGACCGGCCGGACGGGCACCGCCCGGACGCGGAGCGCCGCCACCGGGGCGCTGACCCTGCGCGGCGGCCGGGCGCTGGCCCTGACCGCCCTGCTGACCCTGACCGGCGGCCGGACGGCCGGCGGGACGGGGTGCGCCGGGACGCGGGCCCTGGGAGGCCGGCTTCTGGGCGGCCGGAGCCGCCGGAGGCGCCGGCGGAGCGGTGAACTCCGGGGCGGCCGGGGCCGGACGCGGCGCGGGCCGCGGGCCCGGACGCGGGCCGGAGGCCGCCGGTGAGGGGGTCGACGGGGCGGCCGGAGCCGCGGGCGCGGCGGGCGCCGCGGGCTGCGCCGCCGTCGGCGGCTTGGGGGCGGCCGGCCGCGGTGCGGCCGGGCCCGGACGGGCCGCCTGCGCCGGCGAGGGCGCCGCGGGCCTGGGGGCCGCCTTGCGCGGGGCGGGCTTGGCGGACTTGCCGCTGCCACCGCCCTGGAAGGCGTCAGTCAGTTTGCGGACAACGGGCGCTTCGATGGTCGAAGACGCCGAACGGACGAATTCACCGAGTTCCTGGAGCTTGGCCATGACGGCCTTGCTCTCCACCCCGAACTCCTTGGCGAGTTCGTATACCCGGACCTTAGCCACTTCGCTCCTTTTAGGTCCGGGTGTGTCCGGACCGTCGCTACTTCATGGGCGTACTCATCGCGTGCTCATCGAGTGCTCATCGCAATCTCGACCTACTTCCAACTCGCGGGGTACCAGAGCCGCACGGGGGTTCCGCGCGACGCCTTCTTACGGTGTTGCCTGCTCGGCAACGGTCGTCTGCTCGACGTACTGGCGCAACACCTTTGTGTCGAGCGCTCCCGGGGCTCGCAAGGCCCTCGTGAACGCCCGGCGGCGTACCGCCTGGTCGAGACAGACCTGGGCGGGATGCAGATACGCACCCCGGCCGGGCAGCGTACCGCGAGGATCGGGGACGCATGCGTCCTCGATCGCCACGATGCGCAGCAGTTCGGTCTTGGCCGCCCGCTCCCGGCACCCCAGACAGGTGCGCTCGGGGCGTGCTCGGGTGTGCGTCCGGCCAGACACAGTTAAGTCTACCTCCCCGCGGCGACCTCACCCCTTCGGGGCAGCGGTCGAACGGTTGCCGCGCGTATAACTGACGTGATCTGAGCGTGCTACGGCTTGGATCTATTCCCCGAGCGCGTCATCGGACCGGTCTCCCGGTTCGTCCGCGAGGGTGATCCCCCGGCTCACTCGCCGGGCTGCTCGGTGTCCGGCCGGATGTCGATCCGCCAGCCGGTCAGACGGGCGGCGAGGCGGGCGTTCTGGCCCTCCTTGCCGATCGCCAGCGAGAGCTGGTAGTCCGGCACCGTCACGCGCGCGGAGCGGGCCGCCATGTCGACGACCTCCACCTTGGACACCCGGGCGGGCGACAGGGCGTTCGCCACCATCTCGGCCGGGTCGTCCGACCAGTCGACGATGTCGATCTTCTCACCGTTCAGCTCGCCCATGACGTTGCGCACCCGGCCGCCCATCGGGCCGATGCAGGCGCCCTTGGCGTTCAGGCCCGAACGGGTGGACCGTACGGCGACCTTGGTGCGGTGGCCGGCCTCGCGGGCGATGGCGGAGATCTCGACGGATCCGTCGGCGATCTCCGGCACCTCGAGCGCGAACAGCTTCTTCACCAGGTTGGGGTGGGTCCGCGAGAGCGTCACGGACGGACCGCGCACGCCCTTCGCCACCCGGACGACGTACGACCGCAGGCGCATGCCGTGCGGGTACGTCTCGCCCGGGACCTGCTCCTGCACCGGCAGGATGGCCTCGAGCTTGCCGATGTCGACGAGCACGTTCTTCGGGTCGCGGCCCTGCTGGACCACGCCGGTGACGATGTCGCCCTCACGGCCCGCGTACTCGCCGAGCGTCGCGTCGTCCTCGGCGTCACGCAGACGCTGGAGGATCACCTGCTTCGCCGTGGTGGCGGCGATACGGCCGAAGTCGGACGGGGTGTCGTCGAACTCGCGGGGCTCCTGGCCCTCCTCGAGGTCCTCGGGGTCCTCCTTCGCCCACACGGTCACATGACCGGATTCCCGGTCGAGCCGCACGCGCGCGTGGCGGTGGCTTCCCTCGGTGCGACGGTAGGCGATGAGGAGGGCCGACTCGATCGCCTCGACCAGCAGGTCGAAAGAGATCTCCTTCTCCCGCACCAAGCCCCGCAGGGCGCTCATGTCGATGTCCACGGCTACGCCTCCTCCTCTTCCTTCATGTCCTTCTCGTCCCGCTCGTCCTGTTTGTCCTTGCGGTTGAACTCGACCTGGACGCGGGCCTTGTCGATGTCGCCGAAGGCGAGCCTGCGCGTGGTGGCCCTGCGGCCCTTCACGCCCGGCACCTCGACGTCGAGGCCGTCGTCGTCCACGCCGAGGATGCGGGCGACGACCTCGCCGCCCTCGTGGAGCTGGAACTTCACCAGGCGGTCCGTGGCACGGACGTAGTGGCGGTGCTCGGTGAGGGCGCGCTCCGCGCCCGGGGTGCCGACCTCGAGGGTGTACTCGCCCTCGCCCATCGCGTCCGTCTCGTCGAGCTTCGCCGAGAGCGCGCGGCTCACATCGGCGATCTGGTCCAGGTCCGCTCCGGTGTCGGAGTCGACGACCACGCTCAGCACTCTCTTGCGACCGACGGAGTCCACGGTGATCTCTTCGAGGTCCAGCCCCTGGGAGGTGACGAGCGGTTCGAGCAGTTCTCGCAGCCTCTCGCTCTGGGTGGTGCTCATCCGGGTGACTCCTCGGCCGCGTGTGCTGTTGTGGGACGGTGCGCGTGTCTGGTCAAAGGGTATCCGGTCGCAGGGTGTGTTGCCGTCCACCGAGTGGCCCACCGGCGCCCGACGACACCCCTCGGGCGCCCGACGGGGCACGGGCGGTGCCGATGAGTGGTGCCGGGCCGACGCGCGGGTACGGTGATCACGGGCCTGCACGCGCGTGAGCGGCCCGTGATCGGTTCCTTTCGTACGAGATCCCCCGAGGACGTCTGCCGTGCCGTTCCCGCCGCCTGTGCGCACCCTCTCCGGGCCGCGCCGAAGAACCCTGCTCGCCTCGGCCGCCGGGGCCGCCCTGCTGGCCGGGTGCTCCTCCGGCGAGGGGGACGCCGGGAGGAAGACCTCCGACGACCCGTCGGTCTCCGCACAGGAGCCTGCACGCGCGCGTGCCGCCGCGGACAGCGCGGGACTGGTGGAGCGCTACGACGCCGTCCTCGCCGTCCATCCGGCGCTGGCGGCGCGGCTGGCACCGCTGCGGGCGGAGGTCGTGCGGCATGTGACGGCGTTCGGCGGCGCGGAGGGGGGCGCCAAGGCGTCACCGTCGGCTTCGGCCCCCGCGTCGGCGCCGGCCTCGGCATCCGTCCCGGCGTCTGTACCGGCCCCGGTGTCGTCGGCACCGGCATCGGCGTCGGCCTCGGCTTCCGGGGCGGTCCCGTCCGCGTCGTCCACCGTCGTCCCCGCGACGGCGAAGGGCGCGCTCGCCGACCTGGCCGGCGCGGAGCGGACCCTCGCGGACCGCAGGATCGCGGCCCTGGCGGACGTGCCGGGCGAGCTGGCCCGGCTGCTGGCCTCGGTGGCGGCGGCCGGGGCGGCGCACGCGTACCTGCTGACGGAGGGGGACCGATGAGCGGGCGGAAGACCGGCGAGGTCACGGCGCTCCAGGCCGCGCTGGCCGCCGAGCACGCGGCGGTGTACGGCTACGGGGTGGTCGGCGGCCGGATCGACGAGGGGCGGCGCACGGAGGCTCGGGCGGCGTACGACGCGCATCGGGCGCGGCGGGACGCGCTGGCGCGCGAGGTGCGCGGCCTGGGCGCCGAGCCCATCGCCGCGAGCGCCGCGTACGCGCTGCCGTTCGCGGTGCCGGACTCCGCCGCGGCGGTCCGGCTCGCCGTCGAGCTGGAGGAACGCGTCGCCGGGGTCTACTCGGACCTGGTCCGGGCGGCCACCGGCGCCCGGCGCCGCGAGGCGGCCGGGGCACTGCGGGAGGCCGCCGTCCGTGCGGTGCGCTGGCGCGGCGGGAGCGTAGCCTTCCCTGGTCTCGCCGAGCGGGCCGGTGCGGAGACGGGCCCGGCCGCCACCGGGGCCGGCCCCGCGGCGACGGAGGCGGGCCCGGCGACACCGGCACCCACCTCGCCCCCGGCCCCCACACCGACGGCGTAGCCCGCAGCAGGAGCAGCAGGAGAGGACGACTCGCGTATGGCTTTCGAACCGCCGCAGCGTCTGGTCAGGGCGCTCGGCGAGAGCGCGCCGGACGGTGACGACTGGTTGGAGAAGCTGCCGGAGACGATCCGCCGGGCCGTCGCGCTACGCGAGTTGACCGTCGAGCGGGTGCAGGTGCCCGGCGGCCGCAGCAGCCTCGTGGTGCTGGTGCGGCGTGCCGACGGGACGCCGGCCGTGCTGAAACTGTCCCCGCCCCGGTTCCGGCCGGAGGCGGAGCGGGCCGCGCTCGCCCACTGGGACGGCCTGGGCGCCGTACAGCTGGTGGCGGGCCCGGCGAGTGAGGGGGTTCTCCTGCTGGAGCGGCTGCACCCCGACGTGTCGGTGCGGTCGCTGCCGGAGGCGAAGGCGCTGCTGGAGGCGGCGGGGACGCTGCGGCGGCTGTGGGTGGAACCGCCCGCCGGGCACTCCTTCGAGACGGTGGCCGAGCGGACCGGGCGGCAGGCCGCGGTGATGCGCGCGCGTGCCGGCGCGGACGTGGCCGGGCTCGTCGACGCGGCGCTCGCGGCCCGCGAGGAGCTGCTGTCGGCTCCGCCCGAGCACCGGCTGCTGCACGGGACGTTCCGGCAGAGCAAGGTGCTCGCGGGTGAGCGGATGCCGTGGCTGGCGGTGGGGCCGGACCCGGTGGTCGGCGAGTGCTCCTTCGACCTGGCGCGGCTGGTCCGGGACCGGGTGGAGGACCTGATCGCCTCCCCGTCGGGGGCGGCGACGACCCGGCGGCGGGTGAAGCGGCTCGCGGAGTCGCTGGAGGTGGACCAGGAGCGGTTGCGGGGGTGGACGCTGTTCCGGGCGGTGGAGTCGGGCGTGCGGGCACTGCGCGTGGGGCGGCCCAAGGACGCGGAGTTGTTGCTGGAGTTCGCCGGGTGGGTCTAGGACCCCCGGGGGAACGGCGGGGTCGTCCGTCGTCGCGGATGCGCGGTGGCCGGCCGCGCGGTTCCCCGCGCCCCTCGGGGCGCGTCGTACGGCCGTCCGTTCGAGAGCGTGCGTCTCCCCGTGGTCACGACCGTTCCCCCGCCGCCGGACGTCCGTCACGTCCTGCGGCCGGGGAACGGTCCGCGAGTGGTCCGGGACGCGCTTACGCGGTCGTCAGGCGGGCGACGGCCTCGTCCACCGTCAGCTCCTCGCGCTCGCCGGTCCTGCGGTCCTTCAGCTCCAGGACGCCCTCGGCGGAACGGCGGCCCGCGACCAGGATCTTCGGTACGCCGATCAGCTCGGAGTCGGTGAACTTCACGCCCGGCGAGACCCCGGCCCGGTCGTCGACCAGGACGCGCAGACCGGCCGCCCGCAGCTTCTCGGAGACGTCGAGGGCCAGTTCGGTCTGGAGGGCCTTGCCGGCCGCGACCACGTGCACATCGGCCGGGGCGACCTCGGCGGGCCAGCACAGGCCCTTGTCGTCGGCGCTCTGCTCGGCCAGGGCCGCGACCGCGCGGGAGACGCCGATGCCGTAGGAGCCCATGGTGACGCGGACCGGCTTGCCGTTCTGGCCGAGGACGTCGAGCTTGAGGGCGTCGGCGTACTTGCGGCCCAGCTGGAAGATGTGGCCGATCTCGATGGCGCGGTCCAGCTTGAGGCCGGTGCCGCACTTCGGGCAGGGGTCGCCCTCCCGGACGACCACGACGTCGACGTAGGCGTCGACCTCGAAGTCACGCCCCGCGACGACGTTCTTCGCGTGCGTGTGCTCCTTGTTGGCGCCCGTGATCCACGCGGTGCCCGGCGCCACGCGCGGGTCGGCAATGTAGGTCACCTTCCCCAGGCCCTGCGGGCCGACGTAGCCGCGGACCAGGTCGGGGCGGCCGGTGAAGTCCTCGGCGGTGACCAGCTCGACGGCGGCCGGCGCGAAGTGCGCCTCGACCTTGTCCATGTCGACCTCGCGGTCACCGGGCACGCCGACGGCGACGATCTCGCCGTCCACCTTGACCAGGAGGTTCTTCAGCGTGGCGGAGGCCGGCACGCCGAGGGAGGCGGCGAGGGTCTCGATGGTCGGGGTGTCCGGGGTGGGGATCTCCTCGGCCGCGGGCACGGCCGAGGAGTCGACCGGCTGCGACGCGTAGGTGATCGCCTCGGTGTTGGCCGCGAAGTCGCAGTTCGGGCAGTCCGCGAAGGTGTCCTCGCCGGCCTCGGCCGGGGCCAGGAACTCCTCCGACTTCGAGCCGCCCATGGCGCCCGCGGTCGCCGCGCAGATGCGGTAGTCCAGACCGAGACGCTCGAACACCTTCTGGTACGCCTGGCGGTGCAGGGCGTAGGACGCGGCCAGGCCCTCGTCCTCGGTGTCGAAGGAGTAGGAGTCCTTCATCAGGAACTCGCGGCCGCGCAGGATGCCGGCGCGGGGGCGGGCCTCGTCACGGAACTTCGTCTGGATCTGGTACAGGATGACCGGCAGGTCCTTGTAGGACGTGCACTGGTCCTTGACCAGCAGGGTGAAGATCTCCTCGTGAGTGGGGCCGAGGAGGTAGTCGCCGCCCTTGCGGTCGTTCAGGCGGAAGAGTTCGGGGCCGTACTCCTCCCAGCGGCCGGTCGCCTCGTACGGCTCCTTCGGCAGCAGGGCGGGGAGCAGCACCTCCTGGGCGCCGATCGCGTCCATCTCCTCGCGGACGATGCGCTCCACGTTGGCGAGGACCTTCTTGCCCAGCGGCAGCCAGCTCCAGACGCCGGCGGCGGTGCGGCGGACGTAGCCGGCGCGGACGAGGAGCTTGTGGCTGAGGACCTCGGCGTCCGCCGGGTCGTCGCGCAGCGTCTTCGCCATCAACTGGGACATGCGCTGGACCGGTGCGTTGGCCATGGTGTACGAACTCCTGCCGATCGGGATAATCGCCCCGCTCGGAACGGGCCGAGGGTGGGGAGGGTGCTGGCTAGGAGGTTAGCCGGGAGCCCCGTGCGGCCGGAAATCCGTTTACGCCCGGCGCAGCGGGAGGGGGGCGCCCATCACGGCGTACGGGCGGGGGGCGCTGGGGAAGAGGACGCGGCGGGCCAGGTCCTGGTAGCCCAGGGAGCGGTACAGCGCCCGGGCCGGACTGTCGACGTCGATCGCGGAGAGGATCGAGCGCGGCTCGGTCGCGGTGTCGGTGATCGTGGTGATCAGGGAGCGGCCCGCGCCGCGGTTCTGGTAGTGGGGGTGGACGTGGAGTTCGGTGATGACGAAGGAGTCGTCGAGCCAGAAGTCGGTGCCGTTGGCGCGCAGGTAGGGCTCGACGACGGTGGACCACCAGTGGGCGCGGTCGTTGGGCATGCCGTAGACGAAGCCGACGAGTCTGTCCCCCGCGGTCGCCCCGTACGCCCGCGCGCCGGGGCTGGTCATGTGGCGCAGGACGATCTGCCGGCGGACGGCCACCTCGTCCGGGCCCAGCCCGAAGGCCACGGCCTGCACTGCGAGAGCCTCGTCCACGTGGGCGGGAAGGTCCAAGGGGCCGATGACGAGGTCCATGGCGGGAGCCTACAGGGGGTGCCGGTCGGCGGGTGCCGGGCGGATGTGGCAGGTCGTGCCCTGTGGCGGAGCCGGAGGCGGCGCGGGGGAAGCGGTCCCTGGATCCTCAGAACAGGACGCTCATGAACGCGCCGACCTCCTCGAAGCCCACCCTGCGGTACGTCCGCCTCGCCGTCGTGTTGAAGTCGTTGACGTAGAGACTGACCACCGGGGCGACGTCCGCGAGCGCGTAGCGCAGTACGGCCGCCATGCCGGGGGCGGCCAGGCCCCTCCCCCGGTACTCGGGGGCCACCCAGACGCCCTGGACCTGGCAGGCCCGGGGCGTGGCCGCGCCGATCTCCGCCTTGAAGACGACCTTGCCCCGGTCGTCGAGGCGGGCGAACGAGCGGCCGGAGCCGACGAGTTCGGCGACCCGCGCCTGGTAGAGCAGGCCGCCGTCGCCGGCCATCGGGGAGACGCCGACCTCCTCGGTGAACATCGCCACGCACGCCGGCATGATCGTGTCCATCTCGTCCTTGCGGATGCGGCGTACGTACGGGTCCGGGGCGATGTCGCCCGGCATCCGGTCGGTGACCATGAGGGGCTGGCGGGCGCGGACCTCGCGGGCGGGGCCCCAGTGCGGTTCGAGGAGCCGCCACAGCAGGGCGGTGGCGTCGGCGGGACCCACGATGGAGGAGCAGCGGCGGCCGGCCCGGCGGGCGCGGTCGGCGAAGGCGCGTATGGCGCGGGGGGTGGCGCAGATGGGGACCAGGTTCGCGCCGGCGTAGCAGAGGGACGTCAGCATGCCGTCCTCGTACCAGCCCCACATCTCGCCGCCGAGGCGCCACGGGTCCAGGCCCGCGACCTGCACCCGGGAGGTCACGAAGGCGTTGGTGACCGGTTCACGGTCGAGGACGGCGAGGGCTGCGTCCAGGTCACTCGGTTCGAGGACCCGGGAGGTGGTCTGCGTCAACACGTGCGGGGCCTCACACTGGGGTCTGCCTGATCTCCGCACTGTACCCGTCGGGATTGGGCGGCGCCGCCCGTCGTGCGGGGGCCCTGTGCCACCAACGGGTCCATGATCTTGCGAACCGAGCGAAGCGACGCCCGCGCGTGGTCCCCGGAACAACTCGCGGAGCTTTTCAGCGAGGGCTTTCCGGCGTTCATCACCGCCGACCCCGTGAGCAGGGAGTACGTCGGCCGGGTCCGGGAGTGGTTCGCCGACCTCGATCTCCTGCTCGTCGACGAGGACGGGGTGCCGGTCGCCGGCGGATGGGGCGTGCCGATCCGCTGGGACGGGCGGGTCGACGACCTCCCCTCCGGGTACAGCCGGAGTCTGGCCAGGGCCGTCGAGGGACGGGAGCAGGGTGTCGCGCCGGACACCCTGGTGATCTGCGGGGCGATCGTCAGCCCCTCGTTCAAGGGCCGGGGGCTGGCGGGGCGGGCGCTGGGCGCTCTGCGGGAAACGGGACGGGAGGCCGGTCTGAGCCGGGTCGTCGCACCGGTGCGGCCGACGACGAAGGCGCGGTATCCGCTGACGCCGATCGACTCCTTCATACGGTGGCGGCGCGCCGACGGTACGGCGCTGGACCCGTGGATCCGCACGCACGAACGTCTCGGCGCGGAGATCCTCGCGGCGGCGCCGGCCTCCCAGACGATGACCGGGACGGTCGCCGAGTGGGAGGGCTGGACGGGCCTGGCGCTGCCCGAGTCGGGCGACTACGTCATCCCCGACGGCCTGAGCGTGCTGCGGGTCGACCTTGAGGCGGACGAAGGGGTGTACCAGGAGCCCAACGTGTGGATGCGGCACCGCTGACGCGGGGTCGGCAGGGGCTCTGCCGGGGGCGGGGTTGCCGAGGGCGGGCGGGTGGGGGCTGGTCGCGCGGTTTCCCGCGCCCCTGGACGCCTGCGGCGGTCCACCGGCGCCTTGCCGCCGCGGGGCAAGGCGCCTCAGGGCGTGGTGGCCGTGGGGTCGGGTGGGTCAGCCCGCTACCGACACCTGGGGTTCGCCGGACGTCACGCCGTCGGATTCCATCTGCTCGGCCAGTTTCATGGCCTCTTCGATGAGGGTCTCCACGATCTTGGACTCGGGGACGGTCTTGATGACCTCGCCCTTGACGAAGATCTGTCCCTT